>NZ_JBHFHW010000033.1:51316-114929 GCF_057333975.1 Stenotrophomonas sp. AGC87 | reverse complement strand
CCCCCCCCCCCCCCCCGCGTCGGGGTCACTTGAGCTGGCAGATGTCCAGCACGTGCATGTCGGTGTAATCCAGGTTCTCGCCGCCCATCGCCCAGATGAAGGCGTAGTTGCTGGTGCCGGCGCCCATGTGGATGGACCACGGCGGCGACACGACGGCTTCGTTGTTCTGGATGACGATGTGGCGCTGCGCGTCCGGCTCGCCCATGAAGTGGTACACGCGGTCGTTCTGGCCCAGATCGAAGTAGAAATAGACTTCGCTGCGGCGGTCGTGCAGGTGCGGCGGCATGGTGTTCCACACGCTGCCCGGCTTGAGCACGGTCAGGCCCAGCAGCAGCTGCGAGGACTGGCAGGTGGCCGGCACGATGTACTGGTAGATGGTGCGCTCGTTGCTGGTTTCCAGCGCGCCACGGTCCAGGGCCACGGCGTCCTTGATCGACAGCGCCTTGGTCTCGAAGCGCGCATGCGCCGGGGTCGAGGCCAGGTAGAACTGCGCCGGGGTGGCGGCGTCATCGGAGGCGAACACCACCTCGGTGCTGCCCATGGCCACGTACAGGCCATCCTTCGGCCCGAGCTTGAACACGGTGCCGTCCACGGTGATGGTGCCGCTGCCGGCGCCGACGTTGATCACGCCCAGTTCGCGGCGTTCCAGGAAGGCATGGCCGGCGGCCGAGGCCGGTTCGGTCTGCTTGGGCAGCGAGACCGGGCCGTTGACCGGGGCCGCACCGCCGAGCACGAAGCGCTCGTAGTGGGTGTACTTCAGGGTCACCGCATCGGCATTGAACAGACCGTCGAGCAGGTACAGATCGCGCAGCTCGTCATTGCTGGCGCCCTTGATGGCGTCGGGATGGGTGGCGTAATGGGTCTTGCAGTACATGGCGTCTCCAGAGCAGGGGTGGGGCGATGGGTCGGCCCCGGCACGATTTCAGGTGATTGTAGCCAGTTGGTAAACCGGTGTCATTTTGCAGCGCACGATAGGCCGGGACGGGCCCCGGCGCGCGGAATCTCCCGCAGATATCAATCCTCGGGCGGCTGGCAGGAATCGCGCACGATCAGGTGCGGGCGCACGCTGGCGTGCTGCATCACGGCCTGGCCATCGGGCTGGATCAGCATGGCCGCAGCCGTGCGGCCGGTATCGCGGGTGTGGCGCCGCACCGAGGTCAGCGAGGGCCACAGGCGCGAGGCCAGCGGGCTGTCGTCGTAGCCGATGATCGAGAGCTGGCGCGGGATGTTGATGCCCGCGCGCAGCGCGACCTTGTAGATACCGGCGGCCATTTCATCGTTCCCGGTGAAGATGGCGGTCGGGCGCTGCTTGCCCAGCAGCAGCTTCTCGGCCGCGGCCACACCGGATTCGAAGGTGTACCCGGCCTCCACGATGCGTGCCGGCGGCAGCTCGATGCCGCGCTTGGCGAGGGCATCGATGAAGCCGGCGGTGCGTTCGTGGGCCGAGCGGTAGGCACTCGGGCCGGTGACCAGGGCGATATCGCGGTGGCCCAGCGAGAGCAGGTAATCGGCCGCTTCGGCGGCACCGTCGCGGTCGTGGGTGACCACCATCTGCGAGGTTTCGTCCAGCGGCAGCGAGGCGATCCGGGTGAAGCGGCAGCCGATCTCATCGAGCATGTCCACCAGCGCCTGGTCTTCGGAGGCACGTGGCACCAGGATCACGCCGTGCAGCTTCTGCTGCTGGACGAAGCGGCGCACGCCATCGATGTAGCCGGGGCTGCGCGAATCGCAGGGATGCACGACCAGTTCGAAACTGGAGCCGCGCAGCGCATCCAGCGCGCCGTACTGCATGTCCACGATGTACTGGGCGGTCGGGTTGTCGTACACCATCCCGATCAGGAACGAGCGGCGGAATGCCAGCCCGCGGGCCAGCGGGTCGGGCGTGTAACCGACCTCGCGCATCAGTGCTTCAACCTTTTCGCGCGTGTCCTTACGCACCAGCGGCGAGTTGTTGATGATGCGCGAGACGGTCTTCTTCGATACCCCGGACAGACGCGCGATGTCGTTGATCGTGGCGGCCTTGCCTTTGGTCAATCCGTGCGGCGACGGATCGGTTTTGCTGCGCAATGACATGTCGTTCAAACCGGGGATGAGTCAAGGGATTCTAGCGGGGAGCTCAATCGAGGGCGCGGTAGCGGAAATTCCGGAACTGGACCTTGCCGTCGCCGGCAGCATAGATCGCCGGCTTCAGGGCCAGGAACTTGCCCGCCACATTGTGATGGTAGCCGGAGACTTCCATCTGAACCGGGTACTTCTGCCAGGTTTTGCCATCGGTGCTGGAGTGGATGGTGACGATATGGCGGTTGTTGGTGACGCGCAGCCACAGCTTGCCGCCGGTGGCGCTGGGGGCCAGCCGGGTGGGGCGCTCCTCGCCGTAGCGGTGCATGATGAACTTCTCGCCGTTGCTGCCCACGCCCACATACAGGCGGTCGCTGTAGTAGAGCAGGGCACCGCCCACCGCGCCCGGGGCGATCTCCATCTCGACCTCGAACTGGTAGGCCTTGTCACCGGCGATGGCGGTCAGCGGCGAGCTGTCGCGCGGGGTGCTGCCCTTGCCCTGCAGCACCATGCCCTTGCCGGTGAAGGCCAGGCGCTTGTACTCGTCCTGGGCAGGATTGAAGAACGACCACTGCGCGCCGAGGGCCTTGCCGCGGAAGTCATCGGACAAGGCCATGCCGTGCTGGCCGACCGAGGTCCCCGACGGCTTGGCGAGCGGCTGGCCGAGGTCACCGCCCTTGGCCACGAACCAGCCATCGGCGGTCCATTCGATCGGCTCCAGCAGCGCCTGGCGGCCCAGCGTCCAGTACCCGTTCTCGTAGCCGTGATACATCATCCACCAGCGCCCGTCGGTGCCTTCAATCACCGTGGCATGGCCGCGCGACCACCACGGCTCGGCGGCCGACTGGGTGCGCATGATCGGGTTGTTCGGGGCATTCACCCACGGGCCGTGGATCGAGCGCGAGCGCGCGGTGATCACCATGTGCCCGGTCGGCGGGCCGGCGGTGCCCCCCACGGCGGTGGTCATGTAGTACCAGCCATCGCGGAAGTTGATCTTCGGGCCTTCCTGCGCATAGGCCTCCACGTCCCAGCTTTCCGGGTACTTCCAGCCGTCGTAGACGTGCTTGGGCGTGCCGACCACGCTCAGGCCGTCATCGGCCAGCTGCACGTAGTCGCCACCGCTGAGGAACAGATAGCGCTTGCCGTCTTCGCCCACGGCATGGCCGGGATCGATGTAGCTGCCCAGGCCGATATCGATCGGCTCGCTCCACGGGCCCTTGATGCTGTCGGCCCAGACCACGAAGTTGCTGCGGGTCTCGCCCGTGCGGGCCGGGAAATAAATGTAGTAGCGGCTGCCGTGCTTGACGATGTCCGGGGCCCAGATCGCACCCACGTTCCTGGTGATCGCGTGGCCCAGTGGCTGCCAGTTGACCAGATCGCGCGAGTGCCAGATCGGCAGGCCGGGGTAGGCATCGAACGAGGACAGGGTGAGGTAGTAGTCCTGCCCATCCTTGAGCACCGACGGGTCCGGGCGATCACCGGCGAACACCGGGTTGAGGAAGGTGCCATTGCCCAGATCGGCCTGGCGCTGGTTCTCGATCCCGCGCTTCCAGGCGGTGGCCGGCTCGGCGGCGTGGCCGGCGCCAGCCAGCAGCAGGCAGGCGGTGGCGAAGCTCGCCAGGGTCTTCCTCAGGTGCATCGTCTTTCTCCCTTGAACGTATCGTGGGCCGGCCGCGCTCAGCGCGCCCCGGTCCCGGCAAGACGCTGTTGCCAGCGTGGGTACTCGGTGGTGATCAGGGCCTGCGGCCAAGTTCCGTACCAGTGATAGCCGGTGCGGCGCTCGCGCGGGATGTCGTTGAACGTGGCCACGCGTTCACCCTCGCGGTTGGCCAGCAGCACGCCACTGTCGTGCAGGTCGTGGAAGCGGCCCCACAGCAGCGGCGCGCCCGCATCGGCGACCAGGCGGCGGTCGACCGTGGTGCGATGGAACTGGAACTGCGCCGGGGTCGTCTCGAACGTCTCCAGCCGCCACCCGGTCAACGCATGCGCCTGGAACCACGCCATCGCGGCGTTGACCGAGGCGACCACCTCCGGCGTGGGATCGGGGATCGACATCAGGTAGCGGACCACGCCGACACTCTCGTCGGTGACCAGCGCCGGCAGTTCGAATTTCCGGCCCTGCGCGGGCAGCAGGGTGGTGCGGTCGTACTGACCGGCCCAGATCGTCGGCACGCCGTCCTGGCGCACCTGCAGGCGCAGCAGGCAGGCGTCGCCGGCGGTCACGGCCGCGTCCACGCGGGCACGTTGATCGGCGGTGATGAAGCCGAACGCCGGTTCACGCTGGATGCGTCGCAGCGTGGTCAGCACGCCACTGGTGACGTCGTCAGCGAAGGTAATGTGGCCGTGGTACGAGGTGCGCGAGGGCACCGAGTGCGGCCAGCCGCCACAGCGGGGGATCTGCTCGGCGAGGATGAAGTCCAGGCCGCGCACGGCCGCGTCGCGGTAGCGGGCATCGCCGCTGCGCGCGAAGGCGTCGGCCAGGTAGCTGACCTGGGTGTAGATGTTGCGGTTGTCGAAGCTGCCCCCGGGCGTGGCCTGGTCGGCCAGCACCTGTGCCTTGGCGGCATCGTCGAGGATCCGCTGCGGATCCTGGTTGACCGCCCAGCCGCCGCCATGGCGTTGCAGTGCGACCAGATTGTCGGCGATCTGCCGGTACTGATCGGGGGCATGCCGCGGGTAGTCCGTGCCGTGCCCGCTCTGCCAATGGTTGATGCCGTCCTGGAAGCCGCGCAGCGGGATGTCCTGGCCCTGCGCCATGACGGCGCAGGGCAGGGCGATCCACAGCAGGGCCGCCAACCGCCGCACGCTTACGCGCGCAGCAGGGCGGGCAGCCACAGCGACATTTCCGGGAAGAAGGTGACGATCAACAGCACGCCCAGCGCGGCGAACCAGAACGGCCAGATCGAGCGCATGCTCTCACCGACGCTGATCTTGCCGATCGCGGTCCCGATGAACAGCACCGAGCCCACCGGCGGCGTCACCAGGCCCAGGCCACCGGTCAACACCAGCACCAGCCCGAAGTGGATCGGATCGATGCCGTAGGCCTTGGCCACCGGCAGGAAGATCGGCGTGCAGATCAGGATCATCGGCGCCAGATCCATGAAGGTGCCCAGCAGCAACAGCATGATCACGATCATCAACAGCACCATGAACTGACTGTGCGCGAACGACTGCAGGAAGTTGACCGCGGCCGACGGCACTTCCAGATACGCCAGCAGCAAGCCGAACACGGCCGCCGTGGCGATCACGAACAGGATCACACCGGTGCTTCGCGCGGCATGGGTGACCGTGCCGAGGAACTCGCGCCAGTCGAGCTGGCGGTACAGCACGGTGGTCACCAGCAGCGCGTAGACCACGGCGATCGCCGCGCTCTCCACCGCGGTGAAGATGCCGGCACGGATACCGATGAAGATCAGCGCGACCAGGCCCAGGCCAGGCAGCGCCGAGACCAGGCGCAGCAGCACCGCACGCCAGCCCGGGAAGATCTCCACGCCGTAACCGCGGCGGCGTGCCACGAGATAACCGGTGATCATCAGGACGACGGTCATCAACAGCGCCGGCACGATACCGGCCGCGAACAGATCGGCGATCGACAGCCCACCACCGGCCGCGGCCGAGAACAGGATCAGGTTGTGCGACGGCGGCACCAGCAGCGCCACCAGCGCGGCGGTGATGCTGACGTTGACCGCGAAGTCACGGTCGTAACCGCGCTTGACCATCTGCGGGATCATCGTGCCACCGACCGCCGAGACGTCGGCGATGGCCGAACCGGACACACCGCCGAAGAACAGGGAGGACAGGATCGAGACCTGGCCCAGGCCACCGCGCATGCGACCGACCAGCGACGAGGCCAGCGAGATCAGACGCTCGGAGATGCCGCCGCGCATCATGATTTCGCCGGCGAAGATGAACAAGGGAATGGCGATCAGTGAAGCCGAGCCGGTACCGGCGGAAATCTGCTGGACCAGCACCAGCGTCGGCAGATCCAGGTACCACAGCGTGGCCAGAGCGGCGGCGGCCAGCGCGAACGCAACCGGCACACCGAGCAGCAACAGCACCGCGAACACGGTGAAAAGAATGGTAATACCCATGACTCAGCGATCTCCCTCGGCAACGGCATCGGCCGGCCGTACAGCCAGCGCCATCTGGTTCACGGCGAAGATCGCCATCAAGGCGCCACCGATCGACAGGGGCAGGTAGTTGATGCTCTGCGGCAGGTGGGCGCCGGCGGCCTTGATATCCAGGCCGTCCATCAGCAGCACCGCCGCCCACCAGGCGATGACCACGCCCAGCACGGCCACCACCAGCGCGGTGAACACATCGACGGCGCGGCGCAGGCCCGGGCGCATGTGCGCGGCCAGCAGGAAGAAGCCGAAGTGGCGGCGGGTATGCACACCGGTGGCCGCACCCAGGCTCATCGCCGTGGCCAGCAGCAGCAGCGTGACCGGCTCGGTCCAGCTGGGCGAATCATTGATCACATAGCGGGCGAACACCTGCCAGCCCTGCACCACCACCAGGCCCAGCAGGGCGATGACGGCAATGTAGATCGCCACATCGGCGATGACGTTGAGCAGGCGCTGCGGCGCGGTGGGGGTGATGACGGTTTCGGAAGTCGAGTCGGACATCGCGTCGGGGCCTCAGGCGAAGTCGCGGATGCGACGGGTGAGGGCGGCCAGCTCCGGCTGCTGCAGGTAACGCTGCAGGAGCGGATCGGCGGCCTTGCGGAAGGCCGGCATGTCGACCTCGTTGAATTTGATGCCGAAATCGGCCACCGCCTGGCGGGCGGTGTTTTCCGAGGCATCCCACTGCTCGCGCATCACCTGCACCGATTCACGCGCGGTCTCGATCACCAACGTGCGGTCGGCCGGGCTCAGCGCATCGAAGCTCTGCCGCGACATCAGCAGCACGTCCGGTGCGTAGGAGTGATCGCTCTGCGACCAGTAGTGCGCGGCCTCGAAATGACGGCTGGAGTGGAAGCTGCGCATGTTGTTTTCCGCACCGTCGATCATGTGCGTTTCCATGCCCGAGAAGGTGTCACCCAGCGACATCGGCGTCGGGTTGGCACCGAGCAGGCGCATCAGCTGGATGAAGATGTCCGAGGACGCCACGCGCAGCTTGAGGCCGTGCAGGTCCTTGGGTTCCACGATCGGGTGCTTGGTGTTGTAGAAACAGCGCGCGCCGGAATCGTAGATCGCCAGGCCGACCAGATCGCGGGTTTCAAAGCCCTGCAGAACCGTATCGGCGACGCCGCCATCGAGTGCGCGGCGCATGTGCGCCACCGACTCGAACACGTACGGCAGGCACAGGCCCTGGGTCAGCGGAAACGCGTTGTTGAGCGCGCCGGAGTAGACGCGGGTGATATCGATGGCGCCGAAGCGGGCCATGTCGATCGCCTCGGACTCGCGGCCCAGTTGGCCGGAGTGGTACTGGCGCAGCCGCAGCCGGCCGCCGGTTTTTTCTTCCAGGGTCTGCCCGATCCATTTCACCGCGGTGACGGTGGGGTAATCGGCGACGTGGACATCGGTGGCGGTCAACAGCTGCGCACCGGCCGGTGCGGCGTTGGACGACCGCGAACAGGCTGTCAGCGCGGGCGCGGCAAGCGCGCCCAGACTGGTAGCCAGGAAACTTCTGCGAGTGAACATCTGCGCCCTCCCAAGCGTGCTCGCCATGTCCGCGCGGTTATCCGGCGGCGATGGCCTTGCAGGTAATGTCGCCGTAGCCGACGAAACGGATCAATGCTTGCTGGCCCACGGCGATGTCGTGGATGCCGGTCGCGTTCCCACTGGCGATCAGATCGCCGGCCTTCAACGGCCGCCCACGCTGCGCCGAGCGGCCCAGGGCGAACGCATAGGCGGTGCGCAGGCCACCGGGCAGCAGGGTCGCGCCACCGGTGCCGACCACCTGGCCTTCGATGCGGGTTTCCGCACGCAGGTCGGCGTCATCCAGGCGCGTCCAGTCCGGGATCTCCGGGCCGAGCACCAGGCCGTTGTTGTTGCCGAAGTCCGACACCACCACGCGCGGGCCGAGCTTGTTGATCGTCGCCAGCGGGCTGCTGGCCACTTCAACGCCGATGAAAAGCTTGGCGGCCAGCGCCTCGGCTTCTTCCGGGGTCCAGTGCAGCTTGTCCGCCGGGGCGTCTTCCTGCAGCTGGATCACGTACTCGGCCTCGACCGCGCCGAACCCGCCGACAAACACCGGAATCTCTACTGTTCCACCGGTAGCATTCCAGAGATGACGCGAGAAGATCGGCCCCAGCAGACGGTCGTCGCCGGAGACATCGCGGCGCTCGGCAGCGATGTAGCCGACCTTCCAGCCCACCACCTGGTCGTCCCACAGCGCGATGGCCTGGTCCTGTACCTGGTAGGCGGTAACGAGATCTTCCGGGATGTTTCCCGGGAAGTCCGGCAGGGATTGGCCTTGTTGGCGGGCGCTGACGAAGTGGCGGGCGATCTCGCCCAAACCCTGGTCTGGCAGGTCCTGTTTGCCGTGTTCGTTGCTCAAGCGGGTCTCCCGGAAAAATTGTTGCACTGCCAATCGACAGTGGCTGGATGAGCTGTATATGGTAAACCGGTGTCATTGGCAATGTGCAGCGCATCAGAACGGCTGCCGGTCAGGCACGATGCCTGTTCCCCTGCCCGAAGGACGTACCCGGATGCGCCGCTTCCTCGCGTTGCCCATGCTGACTCTCCTGCTGCTGGCCAGCGGTCTGGTCCACGCCGCCGATCGCCCCGTGCCGGAGACCGAACCGGCCGCGGGCGCCTCCGACCGCATCGCGCTGTGGCCGAACGGCCAGGTGCCCGGCGAAGCCGGCCCGGCCAACGTGCCCAACGTGATCGAGCGCAGCCGCGATCCGGCGCTGCCGGACCGCTACATCGACAACGTCAGTGCGCCCTACCTGGTCGTGTACCGGCCGGCACGCCCGAATGGCAGCGCCCTGCTGGTGGTGCCGGGCGGCGGCTATCAGCGCATCGTGCTGGACAAGGAAGGCACCGCCCTGGTGCCGGCCTTCGTGGAGCAGGGCGGCGTGACCCTGTTCGTGCTGCGTTATCGGCTGCCTGCCGGTCGCAGCGATCGGCAAGCCGCACTGGCCGACGCGCAACGCGCGATGCGGGTGATCCGCGCGGATGCCGCCCGCTGGCAGATTGATCCGGCACGCGTCGGGGTGATGGGGTTCTCGGCCGGCGGGCACGTTGCCGCGCGGTTGAGCAACGGCTTCGATGCACCGGCCTACCCGCATCGCGACGCCATCGATGCGCTCAGCGCGCGGCCGGATGTCGCGCTGCTGATCTACCCGGTGATCGACATGGGCACGCATGCGCATACCGGCTCGCGTACCCGTCTGCTCGGGCCGCATCCGGATGCGGCGCTGCAACGGCAGTTTTCCATGCAGGATCAGGTCCGCGCCGATACGCCGCCGACCTTCCTGGTGCATGCGCAGGACGACAACGTGGTCTCGGTCCACAACAGCCTGGTCTATTACCAGGCGCTGCTGCGCGCCGGTGTCACCACTGAAATGCATCTGTTCCCGTTCGGCGGCCACGGCTTCGGCGTGCGCATCCCGGCCGGTCTGACCGTCGCGCAGTGGCCCGAGCTGGCGCTGCGCTGGATTTCTTCGCGCCACACGGAGCCTGCGCGCCATGACTGATTCCCCCGCCGATCTGCAGCGGCGCCGTTTCCTGCGCGACAGCGCGCGCTATGCGCTGATGCTCGGTGCGACCAGCCTGCCGCTGCTGCCCGCCTTCGCCGGTGTGCCCGGCCCGCGCCACGATGCCGCGCCGCTGGCGCGCGTGCGCAGTGGCCGCGTGCGCGGGCAACTGGAGCAGGGCATCCACGTGTTCCGCGGCCTTCCCTACGGCGCCGATACCGCCGCCCGGCGCTTCCAGCCGGCCGTGCAGGAAGCGGCCTGGCGCGGGGTGCGTGATGCGCTGGCGTACGGCAATGCCGCGCCGCAGGGCGGCAGCGAAGGGCCGGGCAGCGAAGACTGCCTCTACCTCAACGTGTGGACCCCGGCGCTGCGCGATGGCGGCAAGCGCCCGATCGTGTTCTACATCCACGGCGGTGCCTACAACAACGGCTCGGGCAGCGATCCGCTGTACGACGGCAGCGCGTTGTGCCGGCGCGGCGACGTGGTGGTGGTCACGGTCAACCATCGTCTCAACGTGTTCGGCTATCTGTACCTCGCGCAGCTGGGCGATGCGCGTTTCGCCGATTCCGGCAACGTCGGCCAGCTCGATCTGGTCCAGGCGCTGCAGTGGGTTCGCCAGCATGCACACGAGTTCGGCGGCGATGCGGGCAACATCACCGTGGTGGGGCAATCCGGCGGTGGCGCGAAGATCGCCACGCTGATGGCCATGCCCGCCGCGCGTGGCCTGTTCCAGCGCGCGTGGACCATGAGCGGGCAGCAGGTCACCGCCGCCGGCCCGCGGGCGGCCACCCAGCGCGCGCAGATCGCGATGCAGGCGGTCGGGGCGGCCGATGCCGAGGCGCTGCGCACGATGCCAATGGAAGCACTGCTGGCCGCCACCCGTGCGCGCGACCCTTCGCGCGTGGAAAACAGCAGCCTGTATGTCGGGCCGGTGCTGGACGGGCGTTCGTTGCCGGTGCATCCGTTCTGGCCGGAGGCGCCCGCGCAGTCCGCCGGGATTCCGATGGTGATCGGCAACACCCACGATGAAACCCGCGCCTTCCTCGGCAACGACCCGGCCAACTTCGCGCTGACCTGGCAGACGCTGCCGGCCAAGCTGGAAAAAGAACAGTACGTGGACCTGCTGCCCTCGGTGGTGATCGCCGAGTACCGCCGCCTGTATCCGCACTACACGCCTTCGGAGGTGTTCTTCGCGGCCACCACCGCCGGTCGTTCATGGCGCGGTGCGGTGGAGGAACTGGAGGCGCGTGCGCGCCAGGGCGCACCCACCTGGGCCTATCAACTCGATTGGGGCTCGCCGCTGGACGGCGGCAAGTTCGGCGCGTTCCACACGCTGGATATCCCGCTGGTGTTCGATACGACTGATCGCCCCGGCTCACGCACCGGTGACGGCGAAGCCGCGACCCGCGTGGCGGCCACGATGAGCGAGGCCTTGATCGCCTTCGCCCGCCATGGCGATCCGAATCATGGCGGACTGCCTCGCTGGCAGACCTATTCGCTGGCCCGCCGCGAAACGATGCTGTTCGATAGCACCTCGCAGCAGGCTGACGACCCCCGCGGTGGCGAGCGTCGCCTCTATCAGCAGGCCCCCTTCATTCAACGAGGTACGTTCTGATGCGGTGTACGTCCTGGCTGCTGGGCAGCGTGCTGTTCGGCCTGATGAGCGCGGCGCAGGGCGCCGGGGATCCGGCGGTGCTGGATCGCCCGGCACCGCCCCCGATCCGGGCCAGCAAGATCGTGCTGGTCGGCGATTCCACCACGGCCGTGCAGGGCGGCTGGGGCCCGGCGTTCTGCGCCCGGCACGTGACCTCGTTCCTGACCTGCACCAACCTGGCCCGTGGCGGCCGCAGTACCTACAACTACCGCGCCGAAGGCTCGTGGGCGCTGGCCCAGGCGGAGATGCGCACACCCGGCTACGCGCGCACGTGGGTGCTGGTCCAGTTCGGCCACAACGACCAGCCCGGCAAGCCGGGCCGCTCCACCGATCTGCAGCGCGAGTTCCCGGACAACCTGCGCCGCTATGTACGTGAGATCCGGGCCGCCGGTGCGCAGCCGGTGCTGCTGACCCCGTTGACCCGCCGCCAGTTCGCCGATGGCGTGCTGATCGATGACCTGGCGCCGTGGGCCGAGGCGGTGCGCACGGTCGCGCGCGAGATGGAGGTGCCGTTGGTCGATCTGCACGCGCGCAGCCGCGCGGTGGTGCAGGCGCTGGGGCCGGTGGCTTCGATGCCGCTGGCGCAGGCGGCCGCTACGCCCGCCCAGGTCAGCGCGGCGCTGGGCGGGACCACCGTGGGCGCCGCCCCCATGGCCGGCGCACCGGCCGCGCAGAACAACGCCCTCACCGAGCCCATGGGGCAGGCCAAGGTCGCCTTCGATTACACCCATCTGGGCCCGGACGGCGCAGCGTTGTTCGCCACGCTGGTCACCGAGGAACTGGCCCGGCAGGTCCCGTCGTTGCGACCGCTGCTGATTCCCTGATCGATAGGCAGACCCTTCGAATTCTTTCGAATGGATCGCTACGTCGGGGATTGTGGGTCGATTGGATGTGATTCAGGTCAAACACGCTGTTCACCGGGATCGCCTAGACTCGGGGTATGCAAGACCAATGCAACCCGTTTCCTCCGTTCCATGGCCGTGATCGATTGATCGCCGCCGTCGACCATGCCGTCCAGCACGAGCACGCGCACCAGATCGCCGCAACGCTGCGCGCGGCGTTGCGCGAAGCGATCGCCGACAGCCGCATCCAGCTGCCGGCCTGCGTGCATCACCCGATCGAGGATCACTACGCCCGCCGCGAGCTGTACCGCAGCCCGGTGCACGGCTACAGCATCGTCGCGATGAGCTGGGGGCCGGGGCAGGGCACGCCGCTGCACGACCACAGCGGGCTGTGGTGCGTGGAGGGGGTCTGGCTGGGCCAGCTGGAGATCACCCAGTACCAGCTGCTGGAGCGCGACGGCGAGCGTTTTCGTTTCCGCCCGGAGCCACCCGTGCTGGGCGACTGCGGCAGTGCCGGCAGCCTGATCCCGCCGCACGAGTACCACACCATCCGCAACACCAGCGACGATGCGCTGGCGATCTCGGTGCACGTCTACCAGGGCGAGATGACCCGCAGCGCCATCTTCGAGCCCGAGGCCGACGGCTGGTACCAGCGCCGCGTGCAGGTGATGGAAACCGACGCGGCCTAGCGCCGGCGGGGTGCCGGCGCCGAAGCAGCCCTGCATGGCATGGCGCTACTGGTCGAGCGCCACCACGTTGTTGCGCTGGGTCACTTCCGCCGCACCATCGGCCTGCATGACACGCACGCGCAGGCCACCGCGATCCCCGGCCGGCAACGGCAGATTGACGATCGTGGTCTTCGGCAGCAGGTCGCTCGGCGCGGCCAGGCTCGGAATCTCGACGCGGGCCAGCTCACGGCCCTTGGCATCTTCCAGCACTGCCACGCCCACACCGGTGGCGACATGGCCCAGGCTGTGCACGGTCACCTGCACCTGACGCCCGTCCACGCGCACATCGCCCCGCCCGATGCCGAGGTCGGCGCGCTGTTCGACCGGCGTGCCGGCCTGCACCAGCTCGAACTCGAACACCTGGCTCTGGCCCGGCACGAACCGCAGCGTGGTCGAGGCACTGCGCTCCAGGGTGAGATCGCGCGTGGTGGCCTTGCCATCGATCGTGTCATCGCCGTCGCGGTCCACGCCGCTGGTCATCCGCCATTGCCCGGCGGTGACGTTCCAGGTGCTCATCTCCGCATCCACTGCGTGCTTGCCTAGGTTGTAGGCGATCACCTTGAAGCGGTCCGGCGAGGGTGCATGTACCAGCAGCGCGACCTGCTCGGCCGCCTGCGGCTGGGCGAAGCGCCAGCTCACGGTGTGGCCCGGCCAGCTCTGGTTGCGCTTGAGCGCGATGCCGCCCAGGCGTGCACGCTGCAGGAATTCGCTTGGCGCTTCGACACGGTCGGACCACCAGTGGCCTTCGGTGTTCATGTATTCGCGCTGCGCCTTGGCCTGGATGCCATCGGCATGCAGCGCCTCCAGGTACTTCTTGTCGCCGGTGGCCTGCCACGCCATCAGGCTGGCGAAGCCGGTGCTGCCGCTGTCGGCATCGCTGATGAAGCGCGGGTTCCACTCGGCGCCGCGGCCGAGGACCTCGACATAGTTCTCGCCCAGGTTGGACAGCGCCCCCGGCCCCCCACGCTCGACGCGGTAGTCCAGGGCCTTGAGGTATTTGTCATCGCCGGTCCAGCGCCATGCCGCCCAGAAGGTGTGCATGATGTCGCCGCTGCCCGAGCCATTGTTGAGCTCACCGCCGCGGGTTTTGCCAGTTGCCCAGTTGATCTCGTTCGGCAGTGCCCAGCGGCCCTTGTCGTCGGTGTAGGCGTGGGCGAGGTAGCCATCGGCCAGCCCGGTAACCAGCTTGCGGCCGGTCGGATCGGCGTTGTACTGGCCGATCAGGAACGCCGGGTGCAGGACCGGAAAGGAATACGGCTTCTGCCATTGCCAGTTCGGTTCGCGGTAGACCTTGTTGCCGCCGAACCAGTTGCTGGAGAACAGCAGATGGCCCTGCGGGTTGGGCAGGATGATGCGCTCGTCGAACGCCTTCACCGTTTCCATCAGGCGCTCGACGGTGAGCGGATCGCCCCAGTTGAGGTAGAGCATCGCGCTGTTGGTGTTGATGCCTTCCTCGTACGCGTGCAGCTCATCGGTTTCGATGGTGCTCAAGCCGTTGCTGAACATGCCATTGCGGTACACCGCATCGGACAGCGCGATCAGCGAGGCATTGAGCTTGTCCGGCTGCACGCCCATCAAAGCGAGGCCCGGCCACTGCTGGGTCAGATCGGAATCGTCGGAGATGCCGCCGCCGAAATCGCCGTAGGCGATCTGGCGGTTGTCGATCCACCACTCGATGAAGCGGCGCACGTAGGTGAGGTCTTCGGTTTGCCGGAACGCCCACAGCGGCACGCCCTTGGGCGCCTCGGGCTGGGTGAACGGCGGCTTGCCCTGGCTGTTGTAGCTGATGTAGTTCCAGTACAGGCGGCCGAGCTCGTGGTCCGGGTCCACCCGCAGCAGGTCGCTGAGATCGGCGTACACGCGCGCGTACAGGCGCTGGCGCTTGGAGGTGGTGTGCTCTTCGACCAGGAAGCCCCAGTTGTCGCGCACCTGGTTGAAGCGGTCGGCGATGTGTTCTTTCTTCGCCTCCTCGCGGTCCTTGTAGACCATGCGGATTTCCGCACCGTCCAGCGAGGTGGCGTTGAACCCCGGTGCGGCCGACGCGACGGAGATCCACAGGCTGTCGGCGGTCAGGATGCGATCGCGCAGGTCCAGCCACAGCGTGCGCTTCTGGCCCGGCTTGACCGAGACCGACACGTCGATCATGTCGCGCGCCGGCCAGAGCGGGTCCTTGATGCGGATGTTGAGCGGGATCAGGCCGTCATGGGTCGCCGGCAGGTCCAGCTTGGGCAGATCGATCGCGATGCCGTCCAGTCCGTCATGCATGTTCTCCCAGCTGTGCGCCCAGCTGCGGATCAGCGGCTGTGCAGCCGGTGCGTCGCTCACGCCGGAGGGAATCAGTACGTGCACGATCGGCAACGGCTGCGCGGGCAGTGTGTCGGCCGTGCGCTTGCGTGAGCCGGCGCCCTTGGGCAGCGCCATCACCGTGCTGCGTTCGGCCGCCGGGTAGCGGCCGTCGATGTACTCGCGCAGCGCAGCGATGTTGGTGTAGTCCGGCAGGGCCTGGCTGTCGATCAGGTAGCGCTGCTTGACCGTGCCCTCCGGCTCGGCGGCATCGCTCACCTGGTAGGCCCAGATCTCCTGGATCGGGGTTTCCTGCGCCGTGTTGCGGAAGTGCAGCACGCCACCGTCCTGCGCGGGAATCGGGTTGACGCTGCGGACCACGCCCTGCGGACGCTCGAACAGCGCCTGCGCGGGCTGGCCGTCCACGCTGTGGCTCAACCCGCCGAAGGCGGCGCCGCGTACTTCGATGCGGTTGACGGTCTCACCGGCCGGCAAGGTCAGGTCGAGCTGCTGGCCACCATCGACGTACGTGTTCCAGTCGGGCAGCTGGAAGCAATCATCGCGCCCGGCCAGCCGCGAGCGGTTGTACACGCCCGGCCAGGTGGTCTCGGCGATGCCGTCGGTCGCCTTCCACATCCATTGCTTGTGGTCCTTGGTATCGGCGAACTCGATCTTGCGGATCGTGGTGGTCGGCACGGTCAGCGCCGGCGGCGGCGCAGCGTCCCAGCCGTGGCGATGGCGCCAGGCGCGCATCGGGTCCGGTTCGGCTACTGCAGTGCGGGGGGCGGCATTGCGGGCCAGCGCGGCCATGCCGGCCGGGTCGAGCAGGCGGTCATAGACGCGGATCTCGTCAAAATCGCTGCCCCGCAGGAAGTTGTAGCGGCTCTGCACCTGGTAGGGCGCCATCACGCGACCGGCCAGGCCGAGCTGATCCAGTGCGGCGTCGTAGTCGGCGGTGGTCTCCTGGCGGGCGACCTCCTTGCCATCCACGTACAGCCGCACGCCGTGGTTCTCATCCCAGCCGAAGGCGATGTGCTGCCACTGTTGGGGCGAGGGGTTCTGGTCGAGTTTGAACGACACGCGCGTGCGCGCCAGGTTGGCATCGGTGACAAAGGCATCGAAGCCGTGGCCGTTCCAATCGATGCGCAGCCAGGCCATGTCCCAGCTGCTGTGGTCGGCATAGCCGACCCGGAAGATCACGAACGGCGCTTCCCCCACCGCATAGCGCGAGCGCCAGAAGAAGCCGAGCGTGCCACGCTGGGCCTGGATGTTGCCCGGGGCGTTCCACGACAACACGCCATCATCCGCCCATTCGATCGCGCTGCCATGTGCCCCGTTGGGCACCCGCGTCACCTTGTCCACGAAGTTGGGGACCGGGTCGCCCGCGGCGGTATCGGCCTGCAGGCCCTGGTCGGCCGAGACGTGGAACAGCAGCTGCGGCGCGGTCTGCGCCCAGGCGGTGCCACTGCCCGCGAGCAGCAGCGCCAGCAGGCTGGCGGACAGGCGGGAGGGGCGGATCGAGGGGGCGACAACGCGATGCATGAGACCTTCCTTTCGACAGCAGAAACAGTACAGCGGAACCAGCAGCGGGGGTCAGCCGCTCACGGTGGCCTTCCGCCCCGGCACCGCGCCCGCCATCCCGGAGAGAAGGACGGGGACGGGCGCGATAGCGGTGGCGGAAGACGCAGCACGGTCAGAACTTGTAGCGCAGGCCGAGGTAGTACTGGCGGCCGGTGTGGGTGTAGCGGTCCGGCAGCGACAACGCCGAATCGACATAGCGCTCATCGGCGGTGTCGAGCAGGTTGATCGCCTCGAAGGTCAGCGAGAGATTCTTGTTGACCTTGTAGGACATGTTGAAATCCACGTTCTCCACGCTGTACTTGCCCTGCACATCGGCCGTAGCGAACTGGTTACCGTCCAGGTCCCACACGTTCTCCTGCGACAGGATGGTGCTGATGTACGCGTCGCGGTAGCTGGTGGAGACGCGGGCGCTGAAGCGGCCGTCGTCGTAGTACAGCGTGGCGTTGTACGAGTTCGGCGAGAGGTTCAGCAGGTCGTTCTCGGTGTACGTGGTGACGATCGTGCTGCCGGTGCCGGAGCTGAACATGTACTTGATCTTGGACTCGACGTGCGTGTAGTTCAGCTGCACGCCGAAGTTCTTCCAGACGCCGGGCAGGAAGCTGAAAGGCTGCTGGTAAGACACTTCATAGCCCTTGAGCGGGCCGCCCGGGGTGTTGAAGTAGCTCTGCACGTTGAACACCGTGTCCGGGCTGAAGCCGGTCGGCAGCAGATCCAGCGAGTAGCCCATGTCCGCCCACGTGGTGAGCAGGCGGGTGCGCTGCACGTAGCTCTCGATGTCCTTGTAGAACACCGCGGCCGACAGCAGCGCGCCTTCGTCGAAGTACCACTCCGCGCTCAGGTCGTAGTTGGTCGAGCGGAACGGATCCAGCTTGGGGTTGCCCAGGTTGATCGAGTAGCTGCGGTCGTCATCGAAGTACGCGGTGGGACCACCGCTGACGCTCGGCGACAGGTTGGACAGGGTCGGGCGGGCCATGGTCTTGGCCGCGCCGAAGCGCAGCACGAAGGTGTCGCTCAGGTCCCAGGCCAGGTTCAACGAGGGCAGCCAGTCGTCGTACTTGTGGCCGACCCGGGTGCCGACCTGCAGGCGCTCGCCCGGATCGGCGGTGGCGCTGGCCACGCCGAAGAACGGCTCGCAGGCCGAGGACAGATCGTTCGCGTTGGTGGCCGTACACGGCGCATAGCCATCGGCAGTGATGCGGGTCTGCACGTAGCGCACGCCCAGGTTGCCGCGGAACGCGCGGCCCAGCAGGTCGGTGTTGAAGTCCAGCTGCAGGTAGCTGCCGTAGCTCTTCTCGTTGACGTCGAAGTTGTTGTTCGATGCCCCGAAGTGACCGACGCTGGCCAGGCGGTAATCACCGCCGAGCGTGCCGGTGTTGCAGTTGCAGTAGATGTCCAGCAGCTTGGCGATCTGGTTGAAGTCCGGCACCAGCCAGGCGTTGGGCAGGTTGCCGTCCATGCCCTTGCCGAAGCCGCTCAGCGTGTTGCTCAGGTCGCCCACGCCCACACCGGCCGGCAGCGCCTGCGACAGGCGCCCGTAGCTGATGTTGCGGAACTCCTGCGTGCTCATGTCGTAGTCCTTGTAGGCCAGACCGCCGCGCAGGGTGAAGGTGGGGTTGATGTTGAACGTGAGGTCGACCTTGGCCGTATCGAAGGCGTTGTCGACGTACTGCGGGTTCAGACGCACTTCGCTGATGTTGCCGCCGCGCGCGGTGCCGTTGGCATTGACCGGCGTGCTGCCGTAGCCCAGCCACTTCCAGTTATCCACGGCGTTGAGATCGAACGGGAAGGACATCGCCGGCACCTTGCCGTTGCGCATGTCCAGCACGAAGCCATCCAGGTTGCTGTTGTCGAAGCTGACCATGGAGAAGACGGGCCGCGCGTAGTTGGATTCGGAGTGGCCGATCACCGCATCCAGGCGCACCGCGTCGTTGAAGCGATGTTCCAGGTTCAGGCTGAACTGCTTGAACTCGGTGCTCTCTTCGATCGCGGTGGATTCAGTGCGGAAATCCACGTTGTCGAACACGCCGTAGGTCAGGCGGTTCTGCTCATCGGCCTGCGCTTCGCGGACCACGATCTGGGTCTTGCCGCCGTACTGCGCGGTGCGGTGCAGGTTGGCGCCGATGGAATCTTCGCGCACGTTCTTGTCGAGCTTGGAGTACAGCATGTCCAGGTTCAGCTGCGTATCGTCGCTGACCTTGAACTGCAGCGCGCCGGTGACGCCGAGGCGCTCGATCTCGTGTTCGGTGCGGATGTAGCGCGGGTAACGCGGGATCCAGGCGTTGGTCGCGGTCTCGTAGGCGGCGATGTTCTCGGCCGTCGCAGCGGGGCGGTCCAGGCCGGGGCCGCAGTGGGTGGCATCGATGCCGTAGCTGCCCCAGCCATTGCTGCGCGCCTGGTTGGCGGCGCTGCCGACACCGGCGGCGGTCTCATTGGCCAGCGGATTGCGCGGCGTCTGCGGGTTGTAGCCGGCCGGACTGCAGAAGCCGTAGGTGCCGTTGTTGGCCGCGGTGCTCTGGTTGGAGTTGCGGTAGTTGCCGTGCTCCCAGCGGACCGGGTTGTAGCCTTCTTCGAAGATGGTGCGCTTGCTGTAGGCCACCGACATCAACGCACCCACCCGGCCATCGGCCCAGGTGTTGCTGATCAGGCCGGAGATGCGCGGATCCTTGTTCTTGGACAGCTCGTTGTAGCCGTACTGGCCACCGAGCGAGGCCTGGAAGCCCTCGAAATCGAACGGGCGCGAACCGCGCAGATCGACCGTGGCACCGAGCGAGCCCTCGTCGGTCTGCGCCGACTGGGTCTTGTTGATCTTGACCCGGCTGAACAGCTCCGAGGCGAAGGTATTGAAGTCGAAGCCGCGGCTGCGGTTGACGCCGGTGGTGCCGCTGCCGGCGGTGGACAGCGCTTCCAGACCGTTGATGCGCACGCGGGTGAAATCCGAGCCCAGGCCGCGCACGGAGATCTGCTGGCCTTCGCCGCCTTCGCGGTCGATCGAGACGCCGGCGATGCGCTGCATCGACTCGGCCAGGTTCAGATCCGGGAATTTGCCGATGTCTTCGGCGTAGATCGCATCGACCTGTTCAACGCTGTAGCGCTTTTCATCCAGCGACTGCTGCAGGCTTTCGCGGTAGGTCGCCTTGACCTCCACTTTGTCCAGATCCACTGCATTGAGCGAGGCGGCCGCTTCGGGCGTCTGCTGCGCCGCGGCGATGCCGGCCACGCTCTGCAGCGCGAACGCGATCGAGACCGCAAGCAAGGTAACCGGTGTCTTTTTACGGGTGTCGAGTCGATCCATCGTGTGTAACCCCCTCCCAGGGTGCGCCGCCATGCGACTTTGATATTGATGAGTCATGACGTCCGGCCTCCCCCGGAGCGTCTGTCGCGCATTACCGCGTGACACCGCTGGTCATCCGAAACGTAACAAACCCTTCACGGGGCGGCATCTTGCGCCGCAGCAGCGTGCGTGTGCTGGCGAGGGTCGGGGATGGCAACGATGGCGGCGTGCGCGCAGCCGGCGGCGTGATCGCTCACGCCGCCGGTGGGTACTGCCGTTGAATCAGAACTTGTAGCGCACGCCCAGCAGGAACTGGCGGCCGGTTTCGGTGTACTGCAGCGGCAGCTGACCGGTGGCCGGCGAGTAGACCCACTCGTCGGAGGCTTCGTTGGTCAGGTTGATGCCTTCCAGGCTCAGTTCAAGCTGGTCGCTGATCGTGTAGCGGATCGAGGCATCGAGGACCGTGGTGCCGGTCATCCCGTGGTAACCGTCGAGGTTGAAGCCGGTTTCCGTACCCGGTGCCTGGGTCAGGTAGTCATCGCGGTTGGTCGCCGAGACGCGGCCGGAGAAGACCTTGCCTTCGTAGAACAGCGTGGCGTTCCAGGAGGACTTGGACAGACCGGTCAGGTCGGTCTTCATCACCGGCTGGCCCGCGGCGTTGAGGTACTGGATCTGCGATTCCACCCAGGTGTAGTTCAACTGCACGCCGAGGTTGGACCACTTGCCCGGCAGGAAGGTGAACGGCTGGGTGTAGTTCGCTTCCACGCCGTGCAGTTCACCACCCGGGGTGTTGACCGGGCGGCTGTAGGTGAAGTCGTCGGCGGGCGAGGCACCGGTGCCGATCAGCAGCGAGGCAGGCAGGCCGCTGTCGGAGTACGGACGCACTTCGCGGGTGGTCTGCACAAAGCTCTCGATGTCCTTGTAGAACAGGCCGATACCGGCCATCGCGCCTTCGGCGAAGTACCACTCGAAGCCGAGGTCGACGTTGGTCGCGCGGATCGGCTCCAGGTCCGGGTTGCCGCTGGAGATGGTGCGTGCACCACCGGCCACGGCCACCGTCGCGCCCGGGGTCAGGCTGCCCAGACCCGGGCGGCTCATCACCTTGGCCGCGCCGAGGCGGATCAGGAAATCCGGGGTGACTTCGGCCACCAGGTTGAACGAGGGCAGGGTGTCGTTGTAGGTGCGGTTCTCGGTGGTGGAGACCGTACCGGTGGCCAGCGTGGACAGGCCGGTGGAGCTCTGCTTGGTGCGCACGTAGCGCACACCCACGTTACCCGACAACGGCAGGCTGCCCAGTTCGGTGGAGAACTCGCCCATCAGGTAGGCACCACGGTCCTTCTCTTCGACGCTGCGCACGTTGTTGGCGCGCGGGGCGACGGCGAAGATGCCGCTGTTGCTGTAGATATCGAACTGATCGGCAATCGCGTTCAGATCCGGAACCACCCAGTTGGACGGGCTGCCGTTGATGCCCTTCAGCCCGGCCTGCGCGGTCATGTCCACCGGCACGATCTTGGTGCCATCGGCGAAGTTGGGCACGGCCAGTTCGCTGGCACGGCGCAGCTCGGTGGTCTTGAAGGTGTAGTCCTTGGCGAGCACGCCGCCCTTCAGGCGGAAGCCGGGGCTGATGTTCCAGTTGAAATCCAGCTGGCCGGTATCGAAGTCGTTGTCCACGTACTGCGGGCGCAGACGGATCTCGGCCAGCTCCCAGCCCGCCGGGTTGGTCGGGTCGATGCCGTAGTTCAGCGTCGGGAACCGGCTGTTGCCCCGGTAGTCGTAGCTGTAATTGTCGACGTCGTACTTGTCCATGATGATCGTGGTCTGCACCGGGTTCTCGTGCTTGGAGCGCGAGATGCCGACCTTGCCGGACAAGGTGAAGTCATCACCGAAGCGGTGCTGGCCGTTGAGGCTGAGCTGCTTGAACTCGGTGCTCCACTCGTCATGGCGGTTCTCGGTGCGGATATCGACATTGTCGAACTCGCCGTAGACCAGCGCGTTGTTCTCGATCACGCCGTTCTTGACGATCATCGCCGGCTTGCCGACCAGGCGCGGCGTGGTGCTGGTGCCACGGCTGAAGGAGATCGCCTCGATGTAATGCTCGTCGCGGGTGGCGTCGATCTTGGAGTACAGCGCATCCAGCGAGAACTCGGTGGCGTCGCTCGGCTTCCACTGCAGGGTACCGGTCACGCCCAGGCGCTTCTGCTCATGTTCCATCTGCACGTAGCGCGGGAAGCGCGGGTGGTAGACGTTGGCCGAACGCGCCGCAGCGAACGGCGAGGCCGCATTGAAGTTGCCGTTGCTCGGGCCGTTGGCCCAGCGGCCGGTGTTGGAGCCCTCTTCCATCGCCTGGCGCTCGGAATAGGCCACCGACAACAAGGCACCGAAGGTGCCGTCGGCGAAGGTGTTGGAGATCAGCGCGGCCATGCGCGGGTCGGCCTTTTCGGCCATCGCGTTGTAGCCGGCCTGGCCGCTGGCGGCGAAGGTGAAGCCGTCATAGTCGAACGGGCGCGCGGTGCGCAGGTCGACCGTGGCACCCAGCGAGCCTTCCTCGACGTCCGCCGAGGCGGTCTTGCGCACCAGCAGCTGCGAGAACAGGTCCGAGGCGAACACATTGAAATCGAAGCCACGGCCACGGTTGGTGCCGCCGCTCTGGTCACCGGCGCCGACGGTGGTCAGCGCTTCCATGCCGTTGATGCGCACGCGGGTGAAATCCGGGCCCAGGCCACGCACCGAGATGTTGCGGCCTTCGCCGGCTTCACGGGTGATGACCACGCCCGGGATGCGCTGCAGCGACTCGGCCAGGTTCAGATCCGGGAACTTGCCGATATCCTCGGCGACGATGGCATCGACCACGCCGGCTTCGCCGCGCTTGATGTCCAGCGCCTTCTCGACACTGGCGCGGTAGCCGGTGACGGTGACGGTATCCAGGTCGGTGGGGTTGGTGCCCGCATCCTGGGCCAGCGCGGTACCACTCAGCGCCAGGCCGATCGACAATGCGAGCAAGGTAACCGGTGTCTTTTTCTGCGTGTTCTGGACTTGCATGTTTTCCCTCTCCCAAGGTGCTACATGAAACAGCTATCCAACGACATGTCAGTGCAATGACACCGCTGGTCAGGGCGGACGTTAACAGCCCGTTACTGATCCGGCATCTTGCACCGCAGCAGACTTTCAATGTCCCGCAGACGCTTGCAGGACAATGGTTCCGACATTCGGGACAGGTGGACGGGGCGGCGTCCATCGCTAGAATGACACCGCTAGCCATTGCTGCTGGGCGTCCCTGCGGCGTTTGCGGCCCTCACAAGGATCCAGGACCATGAGTCGTGTTGTCTGTTTCGGAGAGTTGTTGCTGCGCATGAGCGCGCCCGGCCGTGAGCTGCTGCTGCAGCAGCCACAGCTGGTGGTCCACGCCGGTGGCGCGGAAGCCAATGTCGGTGTCTCGCTGGCCCACCTCGGGCATGCGGTGGCGGCGGTCAGCACGGTGCCGGCGAACCCGCTGGGCGAGTTCGCGCTGGGCGAGCTGCGCCGCCACGGCGTGGACACCACCGCCGTGCGACGCACCGAGGGCCGGATGGGCCTGTACTTCCTGACCACCGGCGCCGTACAGCGTGCCAGCGAAGTGGTCTACGACCGCGCCGACTCGGCCTTCGCCAACAGCAGCGCCTCCGACTACGACTGGGACACGCTGCTGGCCGGCGCCGACTGGCTGCACCTGTCCGGGGTCAGCCCGGCGCTCAACCCGGCCATGGCCCAGGCCACGCTGGCCGCGGCCCGTGCGGCGTGCGCGCGCGGCGTGAAGGTGTCCTTCGACGGCAACTTCCGCCCGTCGCTGTGGGCGCGCTGGCAGGGCGATGCGCCCGGCATCCTGCGCGAGCTGTTCGCCTGCGCCGATCTCGTCTTCGCTGACTACCGCGATATCGGCGTGGTGCTCGGGGGTGAGTTCAAGCAGGCCGAGGTGCGTGAGCGCGTCGATGCGGCCGCCGCGCAGGCCTTCGCCGCGTTCCCGCGGTTGCAGTGGATGGCCTGCACCCAGCGCACGCCGCACAGTGTGGACAACCACGCCCTCGGGGCGATGCTGATCGGCCGCGATGGCACCCGCGCGGTGGCGCCGACCCGCGAGATGCTCGGCATCGTGGACCGCATCGGCGGCGGTGATGCCTTCGCCGCCGGCATCCTGCATGGCATGATGCGCGGCTTCGCGCCGGACGCGATCGTGCGTTTCGGCCTCGCCGCAGGCTGCCTGAAGCACTCGATCCCCGGCGACTTCAACCCTGTCAGCGAGGCTGACATCATGGCCCTGACGGGCGAGGAGCGATTCGATGTCCGGCGCTGATCCGCGCGTACGCGCAGTCCTGAAACTGGCCCCGGTGATTCCGGTGTTCACCCCGGAAAACGTCGAGGATGCCGTCGAGGTCGCGCGCGCACTGTTCAACGGCGGCCTGCCGGTGATCGAAGTGACGCTGCGCACCCCGATGGCGATGGACGCGATCCAGGCGATGGTCGAAGCGGTGCCCGATGCCGTGGTCGGCGCCGGCACCGTGCTGACCGCCGCGCAGATGGAGAAGGTCAAGCAGGTGGGCGGGCGCTTTGCGGTATCGCCGGGCGCGACCCCGCGGCTGTACGCCGCCGCGCGCGATACCGATCTGCCGTTCCTGCCGGGCGTGGCGACCTCCTCCGAGCTGATGCTCGGTCTGGAGCACGGCCTGGATACCTTCAAGTTCTTCCCGGCGGTGCAGGCCGGCGGCGCGGCCATGCTGTCGGCATGGAATGGCCCGTTCGGCGATGTGCGCTTCTGCCCGACCGGCGGGATCAGCGCGCAGACCGCGCGCGATTTCCTGCACCTGCCCAACGTACTGTGCGTGGGCGGGTCCTGGCTCACCACGCGGGCGCTGCTGCAGGCCAAGGACTGGACCGGTATCGAGCAGCTCGCACGCGATTCGGCGGCGCTGGTCGGCTGAGCCCGCACGGCCTGCCGCCTCAGTGGCGGCGGGCTGTCGCACCAACCCGGCGGTACAGCGTGCTGCGGCTGATGCCCAGCGCGCGGGCCGCTTGGGCGACATTGCCGTT
Organism: Stenotrophomonas sp. AGC87; assembly: GCF_057333975.1. Classification (NCBI taxonomy): domain Bacteria; kingdom Pseudomonadati; phylum Pseudomonadota; class Gammaproteobacteria; order Lysobacterales; family Lysobacteraceae; genus Stenotrophomonas; species Stenotrophomonas sp. AGC87. The sequence goes on along the minus strand of NZ_JBHFHW010000033.1, from coordinate 89,806 downwards.
GCTCGCGCGCAGCGCATCGCGCATCGCGGTTTCGGTCATTGCCTCCAACCCTTCCGCGGTGGATGGCATGGCCGCTGCGGGCGCGGTCTGCAGATAGGCTGGCAGCATGCCGTGCCGGATCACCTCACCCGGATCACTCAGCGCCACCAGCGTGCGCAGGCACGAGCACAACTGCCGCACATTGCCTGGCCAGGCATACCCGGCCAGTGCCTCCAGCGCGGCGGACTCCAGTTGCCGGCCCTGGCCAAGGCGTTGCCACAGGCCCTGCACCAGGGCCGCACGGTCGGCATGCTCGCGCAGGGCGGGCAGACGCACGCTGTGATCGGCGATGCGGTAGTAGAGATCGCTGCGGAAGTCACCGGCGGCCATCGCCTGATCGAGATCGCGGTGGGTAGCGCAGATCAGGGCGAAATCCAATTGCACCGGCTTGCCGCCGCCCAGCGGTGACAGCGTACGCTCCTGCAACACCCGCAGCAGGCGCGGCTGCAGCGCCAGCGGCATATCGCCGATCTCATCGAGGAACAGCACGCCGCCCTGGGCTTGGCGCAGCAGGCCGGTATTGCCGCTCTTGCGCGCACCGGTGAAGGCACCTTCCTCGTAGCCGAACAGCTCGGCTTCGATCAGGCCTTCCGGCAGCGCCGCGCAGTTGACCGCCACGAACGGTCTGTCGGCACGCGTGCTGCGCCGATGCAGCTCACGCGCGAAGACTTCCTTGCCGGTGCCGGTCTCGCCCTGCAGCAGCACCGGCAGCTGCGCGTCCAGCACGCGGCAGGCGCGCTCGAGCACCTGCTGCTGGGCGGCGTCGAACAGGGGCGTGGCATCCACCCGCACCGCTGCCGCGGCGGCACGCGCGGGTGTGGCGGGGGCCGGACGCGCGGGCACCGGCGAGCGGACCGTGGCGCCGCCGGCGGGGCTCACGTGGCCGTAGAGCGCGCGTCCCTGGCGATCCACCAGCGCGCCATCATCGTGCAGCCGCGAGAGCGGACCATCGAACAGCGCCTCGTAGGGCGCCCTGCCGATGTCGCCGTGGTCCAGCCCGAACAGGGCCAACCCGGCACGGTTGGCGGCCACCAGGCGGCCATTGCGGAAGCCCAGCACGCCTTCGCGGGCGGTACCAAGCAGGCCGGCGTCGTGATGCAGGCGGACCACCTCGCAATCGCCCAGTCCCGCCTCGAAGTAGCGGTGTTCGATATGCGCTACCGCCTGCCGTGCCAGCACTCGGGCGTGCAGGTGCTGTTGGCGCGCGTCGCCGGAGATGTCGAGCACGCCGACGCGCTGCCCGTAGGGATCGAAGATCGGCGTCGCCGAACAGGTCAGGATCGCGTGCGGGGCGAAGTAGTGCTCGCCGCCACGCACCTCCACCGAGCGGCCTTCGACGATGGCGGTGCCGATCGCATTGGTGCCCACCGTGGTTTCATCCCAACGCACGCCGGGCATCAATGCCACCCGTCCGGCCTTGTCGAGGAAACCCGGGTTGCCCTCCGCATCCAGGATCCAGCCGGCTTCGTCGGTCAGCAGCGCGATGCTGCCGGTCGCCGCGATGTCGGCCGCCAGGCCGTCCAGCTCCGGCCGCGCCAACCGCCACAGCGTTTCCTGGCGCTGGCGCAGCTCGCGCAGGCGTGCGTCCGGCAGCGGCTCGCCCTCCGGCTGTGCATCCACCGAGAGCCCGCCGCGCTGGCAGCGCGGCCACGACTGCAGGATGGTGTCGGGCACGATGCCGACCGGCGCCGCGCCGCGCTCGAAAAAGGAGCGTCGCGCATTGCCGACACGGTGCTGGAGCGGGAGCTGGGACACCTGGATTCTCCAGTGTCGCAATCTGCGACAGTTGTAGCGGGGCCTGTTCCGATAAACACCACACCCGGCGTGACCGCGCAATGACCTGCCGTGGTGCACCGCATCAGTTTCCGAGCCCCGCTCCAATCGGCACGCCGGGTGACGCCTTGCCGCACTGCACCACACGGAACCTGGCATCGTCCTTGCGCCATGGAACAGACCCTTATCGGGCCTGTCCACCGCCATCCGGAGATGCACCATGAATGCCGTCACGTCCGCCAAGCCGCACGCCACCGACCCGCAGTCCATCTTCAAGCCGCGTTACGGCAACTACATCGGCGGGGAGTGGGTGGCGCCGCGCAGCGGCCAGTATTTCGAAAACACCACGCCGGTGACCGGCAAGGTGTTCACCGAGGTCGCCCGTTCCAATGCCGAGGACATCGAAGCGGCGCTGGACGCCGCCCACGCGGCCAAGACCGCCTGGGGCCAGACCTCGACCACCGAGCGCGCCAACATCCTCAACCGCATCGCCGACCGCATCGAAGAGAACCTCGAGCTGCTCGCCCATGCCGAAACCTGGGACAACGGCAAGCCGATCCGCGAAACGCTCAACGCCGACGTGCCGCTGATGGCCGATCACTTCCGCTACTTCGCCGGCGCGGTGCGCGCGCAGGAAGGCAGCCTGTCGGAGATCGACAAGGACACCATCGCCTACCACTTCCACGAGCCGCTCGGCGTGGTCGGGCAGATCATCCCGTGGAACTTCCCGATGCTGATGGCGGCCTGGAAGCTCGCGCCCGCGCTGGCCGCCGGCAACTGCGTGGTGCTCAAGCCGGCCGAACAGACCCCGGCGTCGATCCTGGTGCTGATGGAGGTGATCGGGGACCTGCTGCCCAAGGGCGTGCTCAATGTGGTCAACGGCTTCGGCGTGGAGGCGGGCAAGCCGCTGGCCTCCAACCCGCGCATCGCCAAGATCGCCTTCACCGGCGAGACCACCACCGGCCGCCTGATCATGCAGTACGCCAGCCAGAACCTGATCCCGGTGACGCTGGAGCTGGGCGGCAAATCGCCGAACATCTTCTTCGCCGATGTGATGGCCGAGGACGATGACTTCCTCGACAAGGCCGTGGAAGGCTTCGTGCTGTTCGCCTTCAACCAGGGCGAGGTCTGCACCTGCCCCTCGCGCGCGCTGATCCAGGAATCGATCTACGAGAAATTCATGGAACGCGCGCTCAAGCGCGTGGCCGCGATCAAGCAGGGCAATCCGCTCGATCCCAACACCATGGTCGGTGCGCAGGCCTCCTCCGAGCAGTTGGAGAAGATTCTTTCCTACTTCGACATCGGCAAGCAGGAGGGTGCCGAAGTGTTGATCGGCGGTGAGCAGGCCAAGCTCGAGGGCGACCTGGCCGGCGGCTTCTACGTGAAGCCCACGGTGTTCAAGGGCCACAACAAGATGCGTGTGTTCCAGGAAGAGATCTTCGGGCCGGTGGTCTCGGTGACCACCTTCAAGACCGAGGAAGAAGCACTGGAGCTGGCCAACGACACCCTGTACGGCCTCGGTGCCGGCGTGTGGAGCCGCGATGCCTCGCGCCTGTACCGCATGGGCCGCGGCATCCAGGCCGGGCGCGTGTGGACCAACTGCTACCACGCCTATCCGGCGCATGCCGCCTTCGGTGGCTACAAGCAGTCGGGCATCGGCCGGGAGAACCACAAGATGATGCTCGACCACTACCAGCAGACCAAGAACCTGCTGGTCAGCTACTCGCCCAAGAAGCTGGGCTTCTTCTGAGCCCGCCCCGGGCTTGATCCCGATCAAGGCGCCGGCATGAGGCCGGCGCCACAGTGCAGTGATTGGCAATCCACGGAGATCCACGCATGAACAAGACCATGAAGGCCGCTGTTGTCCGCGAGTTCGGAAAGCCGTTGCGTATCGAGGAAGTCGAGGTGCCGCGGCCCGGGCCCGGCGATATCCTGGTGAAGATCGAGGCCTGTGGCGTGTGCCACACCGACCTGCATGCGGTGGACGGGGACTGGCCGGTCAAACCCAACCCGCCCTTCATTCCCGGCCACGAGGGCGTCGGCCACGTGGTGGCGGTGGGTGCGGGTGTCAGCCATATCCGCGAAGGCGACCGCGTCGGCATCCCGTGGCTGTATTCGGCGTGCGGCTACTGCGAGCACTGCCTGGGCGGCTGGGAAACCCTGTGCGAAGCGCAACAGAACACCGGTTACTCGGTAAACGGTGGTTTCGCCGAGTACGCGTTGGCCAACGCGGCGTATGTCGGCCTGCTGCCCAAGGGCGTGGGCTTCATCGAGGTTGCGCCGATCCTGTGTGCCGGCGTGACCGTCTACAAAGGCCTGAAGGTCACCGATACCAAGCCGGGCCAGTGGGTGGTGATCTCCGGCATCGGCGGGCTCGGCCACATGGCCGTGCAGTACGCCAAGGCGATGGGCCTGAACGTGGCCGCAGTGGATATCGACGACGGCAAGCTCGCCCTGGCCGAGCGGCTGGGCGCGACGATCACCGTCAACGCGCGCAACACCGATCCGGCCGCGTTCCTGAAGAAGGAGATCGGCGGGGCACACGGGGCGCTGGTCACCGCGGTCTCGCCGAAGGCCTTCGAGCAGGCACTGGGCATGGTCCGCCGTGGTGGCACGGTCTCGTTGAACGGCCTGCCGCCGGGCAACTTCCCGCTGGATATCTTCGGCATGGTGCTCAACGGCATCACCGTGCGTGGCTCGATCGTCGGTACCCGTCTGGACCTGCAGGAATCGCTGGAGTTCGCCGAGCAGGGCAAGGTGGCCGCGACGGTCACCAGCGATTCGCTGGAGAACATCAACGACATCTTCGCGCGCATGCAGGCCGGCAAGATCGAAGGCCGCGTGGTGCTGGACATGAGCGCGTAAGCACACGGCGCGCTGCCGACCCATCGGCAGCGCCTGTTTCACGGTAGTGCCGGCCGCTGGCCGGCTCGGAGAGCCCCGATCATGACCGACCTCCCGCTCCAGGTGATGGCCACGCTCCCGGCCCTGCAGCTGATCGAGACACTGCAGGCCCGCCACGGCGACCTGCTGTTCCACCAGTCCGGTGGCTGCTGCGACGGCTCCTCGCCGATGTGTTTCGCCCAAGGCGATTTCATCGTGGGCGACCGTGACGTGCGCATGGGCGAGATCGGCGGGGCGCCGTTCTACATCAGCCCCGCGCAGTTCGAGTACTGGAAGCACACCCAGCTGATCATCGACGTGGTGCCCGGCCGTGGCGGCATGTTCTCGCTGGAGAACGGCGAGGGCGTGCGTTTCCTGGTCCGCTCACGCTTGTTCAGCGATGAGGAGTTCGCCCAGCTCCAAGCCGCCGGCCGGGTCTGAAATTCCCTGCGGCAACCCGTCCATAATGGCGGCTCTCCCGCCGTGACGCCCCTGCCATGCCTGTGTGGTCCGCCCTGAAGAATCCACTGCTGTCCGTGCTGGCGGTCGTGTTCGCATTCGCGGTGATGGTGCTGGTCAACAGCCTCGGCTCTTGGCTGGTGCCGCTGCTGCGCATTCCGCCGGGCGGCGAGCCGCAGCTGGCCTGGGACCTGGCCTGGACGATCCTCAGCGGCATCGCCGCGATCGCCTTTGCCAGCCGTTATGCGCCGACCTGGCCCCGTAGCCACGGCGGCGTGGTGTGGGCGGTGATCGCCGCCGCATCGATCTACACCGCGTGGGATTTCGGCAGCGATTTCCCGTTCTGGTTCGTGGTCATCCTGCTGGTCTCGCTGCCGGTGCAGGCATTCGTGGGCCTGTGGGTGGGCACGCGGTTGCGGCCAGCGCGCGCCTGATCAGCTGCCGGGCAGCACCTGCTTTACCTGCTCGATGCCCGCCCACGGGTCCTGCTTCAACCGCTCCGCGCGCTGCAGCGCCTTCGCCATCGGGAAAGCGTCCGGCGCCGCGATGCGACCCAGTTCTTCCCAACGCAACGGCACCGCCACGCCGGCACCCGGCCGCGCCCGCAGCGACCACGAGCTCACACTGGTGGCGCCGCGCGCATTGCGCAGCCAATCGATGAAGATCACCCCGTCGCGCTTGGCCTTGCTCATCGTCGCCACGTAGCGCTCCGGTGCCTGGGTGGCCATGGCCTGCGCAAACGCCTCGCAGAAATCCTTGGCGTGCGCCCAGTCGGCCTTGGGCTGCAAGGGCACCACCACGTGCACGCCCTTGCCACCGGAGAGCCGGACGAAGCTCTCCAGCCCGGCTTGCTGCAGGCGCGCGCGCACATCGCGTGCGGCGGCCTTGATCTGCGTCCAGTTCACGCCTTCGCCGGGATCCAGATCGAACACCAGCCGGTCCGGGTGCTCGGGATCCTCGATAGTGGCCCCCCAGAGATGCAGCTCCAGCGTGTTCATCTGTACCAGCTGCAGCAGCCCCTCCACATCCTCGATGTAGAGATAGTCCTCGCGCCCGCTCTTCTGCTCCAGCGGGATCGCCTTGACCGCACCGCCCAGCCCGGTGCCATGGTGCTTCTGGAAGAAGCAGGGCTTGTCGACCCCGTCCGGGCAGCGCAGCACCGACAGTGGACGGTGCGCCACCTCGGGCAGGATCCAGCGCGCCATGCGCCGGTAGTAGTCCGCCACGTCACCCTTGGTGATCTTCGCCTTGGCGAACACCACGCGCTCGGGATGGCTGATCGCCACGACACTTTCTTCCTGCGCAGCCGCGGTAGTGACGTTGGCTGCCGCGCCCAGATCCTTCGGCTGTTTATCCTCACGCAGCCGCTTGAAGCTGGCCTGGCGCAGCAACCCCTCCTTGGCCCAACCACGGAAGGCGACTTCCGCCACCAGCACCGGTCTTACCCAGTGCACGCTGCGCGCGGTGAACGGCACATGCGTGGGCAGCTCCACCACCGCGTCCTTCACGGTCAGCGGCGTCAGTTGCTTGGTCAGCGCGCGCAGCGCGGCATCATCGAAGCCCGTGCCGACGCGGCCGACATAACGCAATCCGCCCTTGTCCGGTGTGGCCATCAGCAGCGAGCCGAAACCGCTGCGCGATCCCTTGGGCTCGGTATAGCCGACGATGAGGAACTCATCGGTGTTCTCGTGCTTGATCTTGATCCAGTCGCGCGAGCGTGCGTTGACGTAGGGCGCATCGATCCGCTTGCTGATGATGCCTTCGAACCCGGCCTCGCCACTGGCGGCGAACACCGCCGGGCCATGGTCGCGCACGTGGTCGCTGTAGGCCAGGGTGTCCGGCTTGCTGCCCAGCAGGTCCTTGAGCAGCGCCTTGCGCTCCAGCAGGGGCACCCGGCTGACATCCACACCGGCGATGCCCGGCATATCGAACACCACATAGCGCAGTGGCTGTTTCGCGGTGCCGTCGATGACCTTCTGCAACGCGGTGAAGTCACTGCGGCCCTGCGCATCCAGCACCACCAGTTCGCCGTCCAGACGCAGATCGCGCACCGGCAACCGCTCGATCGCCTGCACCACCTCGGGAAAATCGTCGGTCCAGTTCAACCCGCCGCGCGAGCGCAGCGCAACCACGCCTTCGCGCACGTCGGCGAGCAGGCGATAGCCGTCCCATTTGATCTCATGCAGCCACTGCTCGCCATCCGGCGCGGTGGCACGGTGGTCGGTCAGTTGCGGCTTGAAATCGTGCGGGTAGGGCCTCTCGCGTGCACCTTCAAGCGCGAGCGCGCGTTTGGACCAGCGCGCATCGGCCTTGCGTGCGGCGCGGGTCGTCACCGCCTTGGCGGGGGCGGTTTTCCTGGCCGGGGCGGCCTTCGTTGTGTTGGCAGCGGCGGCCTTCTTGGTGCCCGTGCGCTTGGCGGCCTTCGGTGGCGCCTCCAACAGATCATCGGCCTCCATATCCCTTGCCTCATCATCATCGCGTTTGATCAACAGCCATTGATGCTGCTTGCCCTTCATCGCGGTGCGCACCAGTTTCCAGCCGCCCTTGAGGCGCTCGCCGTGCAGCACGAAGTCCACCTTGCCAGCCGCGATCGCCTCCAGCGGATCGCCATCGCAGGCCCAGGTGCCGTGGTCATAGACATCCACATGGCCAGCGCCGTAGTGGCCGCTGGGGATATCGCCGGCGAACGTCGCATAGGACAGCGGGTGATCCTCCACCTCCACGGCGAGCCGTTTTTCGCCGACACGCAGCGAAGGACCCTTCGGTACCGCCCAGCTCTTGAGCACGCCGTCAGCTTCCAGCCGGACGTCGTAATGGCGCGAGCTGGCATGGTGCAGCTGCACCACGAAGATCGGCCGTCGCGCCGGCGCACCGCGGCGCTCGGCGTCCGGCTCGGGGGTGCCGTCGAAACGGCGTTTACGGCGGTACTCCTGCAGGGACATGCGCGCTTACCCGGCTTTGCGCGCAGGCGCGCGCTTGGTGGTTTTCTTGGTCGCCTTGCCTGCTGTCTTGCTCGCCTTTTTGGCAGCCGTTGGCTTGGCGACCTTGGCCGTGGCCTTCTTCGCCGCTGTCTTCCTGGCAGCCGGCGTGCGCTTCTTGGCATCCAGGCTCTTCTGCAGCAGCGACATGAAGTCGACCACGTTCGTCGCATCGTCCTCGCGCGGGACCGGCTCCTCCTCCACCTTGGTGGTGCCGCCCTTGGCCTTGATCCGCTTCTTCAGCAACGTGTGCAGGCGCTCGCGGAACTCATCGTGGTACTCGTCCGGCTTCCACTCGCCGGACATCGACTCGATCAGCTGCTCGGCCATGGCGGTTTCCTTGCTGTTGATCCGGTACTCGGACAGGCTGCCGCTGGGCAGCTTGTAGTCTTCCGGGTCCACCAGTTCCTGCGGATAGCGCAGGATCATCAGCACCAGCGCATCGCCGTGCGGCATCACTGCGCACAGGTACTCCCGGGTGCGCACAACGACCCGCGCGATGCCGACCTTGCCGGTGCTGCGCAGCGTTTCGCGCAGCAGCACGTAGCCTTTCTCGGCTTTCTTGGCGGGCACCAGCAGGTAGGGCTTCTCGTAGTAGCGCGGATCGATCGTGCCGGCATCGACGAAGGTCTCCACCTCCACCGCCTCATGACTTTCCGGCGCGGCCGAGCGGATGTCGTCCTCTTCCAGTACGACGTAGCTGCCCTTGTCGTACTCGTAGGCTTTGACGATGTCCTTCCACGGCACTTCCTCGCCGGTATCGGCGTTGACGCGCTCGAAGCGGATCGGTTTGCGGTCGCGCGAATCCAGCATCCGGAAGTGCAGATCCACATTGCGTTCGCCGGACATCAGCGACACCGGGACATTGAGCAGCCCGAATGACAGCGTGCCGGTCCAGATCGGTCGGGCCATGGTGGCGCCACTCCAACACCTCAGGGAGGGCAGCTGTACCGCGCAGCACGTGAAACGCCTGTGTCCGGGCTGTGCAGGCCGGCTGCACGCCGCGGCTACTGAAGCAGGCCGTGCACCGCCGCGGCCGGCATGTGGTCCAGCGCCAGCCACGCATCTTCGACCACGGCGCGGGCCTGGTGCCAGCCCAGTCGCGACTGCCCGCGCATCTGTTCCCAGTGCTCGGCCAGCTCGCCATCGGTGTCATCGGCACCGCGCGGCCAGTCCGCGTAGTGCGTGGTCAGTGCGAACGCGTAAGCGGGATAGAGGTCGCGCCAGCTGCGCCGGCCATGACTGCGGCGCTGCTCGTAATCGCTGCGCATGTACTGCAGGTAGTCCTGGGCGACCGCCTGCGCGTCCTCGGCGCGGTCGCGGCGCGCGCGGCGCCCGCTCCGTTCCGGCTGCAGGTAGGCGTTGAACAACGCGGGTGCGGCACGGCGGTCCAGGCGGGGCATGACACGACTCCGACAGCGGTGGGGCAGGCAGGAATAGACCCGCCGCCGTTATCGAGCTGTGACAGATTCGTTGACACAACGGGATTCGCGGCGATTTCACCCGCCGCGCGCTGTAGTGGAGGGCACCGCTACTGGAGAACTCCCATGCCCCGCGATCCCCTGCGCGACGCCACCGCCCCGGCCCCCGGCGAGCAGCGCGCCAAACATGACAACCAGGACGCCGAAGACCGCGGCGCCGGCATGTCCGTGCCCAACGACGAACCTGATCACCTGCCCGTGGCAGTCACCCCCGATCCCGTCCCGCGCGACCGCAAGGATTCAGCAGCCGGCGAGAAGGGCCCGGCCGGTCATCACCGCCGCGAAGATGAATACCAGCGCCGCCAGCGCAAGGAACACGCCAGCGACAACCAGGACGAGGCGCTGGAGGAAACCTTCCCGGCCAGCGACCCGACCTCACCCTTCGTGCCGGCCAAGCCGCCCAGGTAAGTCCATTGGATCAGGGCGCCCACTGCCACTGCAGCCCGACGTTGTAGCGGCGGTCCGGGCCGGGCTCGAAGAAGCGCTGGTTGCCGTCGTTGACGATCACCGAGCCGATGTAGCGCTGGTCCAGGGCGTTGTCGATCCGGGCGAAGGCACGCAGCGTGCCCTGCGCGGTGGTCCAGCGCCGCGATACCTCCAGGTTCAACAGGGCATAGCCCGGCGCGCTATCGGTGGCCAGATCGTTGACCACGGTGTCGCTGGAGGCCACCACCTCGGCGGCCCACTGCCACGGGCCCGGGCGGTAGTGCACCCGCGCGTTCCACTGCCGTCTGGGCACGCCCGGCAGGCGCGAACCAGCCGTCACCGTGTTGCAGCCGGTGGCCGCGCACAGCGCATACGGGTCGCGCACGGTGGCCTCGATCCAGGTGTAGGCCAGCGAAAGATCCGCCTGCGCGCCCAGCGGCTGCACATAGCTGGCCTCCGCGCCCTGGCGACGGGTGCGGCCGATGTTGCGGTAGGTGCTGCGGCCGCCGCTGTTGCTCGCCACGGCCAGCTCGTCATCGGTATCGGCGCGGAACAGCGCGGCTTCGACCTGCGCGCCATTCTGTCCATGCCACTTGCTGCCGACTTCCAGGTTGCGGCTGCGGGCCGCCGAGAGATCCAGCGCCAGCCCGGCCTGGCCATCGGCGCGGTAGCCCAGCTCGTTGAAGGTCGGGGTCTCGAAGCCACGCCCGGCCGAGGCATACAGCCGCCAGGCATCGCTGGCGCGGAACACCACCCCGGCCACCGGCGTGGTCGCTTCGTAGCGACGCGAACCGCTGTCGTCCGGATTACCAGCGGTGATGTAGTGGTCGTTGGAGCGGAAACGGACCGTGCTGTGGCGCACCCCGAGTAACAGCGACCAGCGCGGCGCCCACTGCCACCACGCCTGCGCGAACTGATCCACGTTCTCGACCCGGTCGCTCTGGTCACGGCGCAGGCGGCCCTTGATACCCACCTGGTCACCGACGAAGTTCTCGTAACCGCGGCGATCCTGCTGCTGTCGGTCGGCATTGGCACCGATCACCACATCCAGCGGTCGGCCGGCCCAGTCACCGTGCCACGCCCAGCGCGCGTCGAGACCGCCGTAATCACCGTCCAGATCGATCACCCCGCCGGCATGCAGCGGCGAATTGATCTGCGGCCCCGGCGGGATCGCCAGGTACTGCTCCACGCTGCGCTGGCCGGCATAGCCCATCGCACGCCAGGTCTGCGCGCCCTCGGTTCGGGTGAAGACCAGCCCGGCCTGGGCCTGGCGCACGGATTTTCGGGTGTTGTACTGGGTAGCCACCGCGGTCGCCTGGCGCGGGTTCTCGCGCACCTGGGCGCGGGTCAAGCCGAGTGGATCCTGCGCGTCGGGCGCATCGAAGTAGTTCAGGACCAGATCCAGCTGGCCGCCGCCGACATCCGTACCCAAGCGGGCGTTGACCGATTCGCGCCGGGCCTGGCTGTGATCGCGCCAGCCATCGGTGCGGAAGTGGTTGGCGGCCACGTTATAGCGGATCGGCCCCTGCATGCCACGCAGCTGGACGCCGGCGCTGAGGGTGTTGTCGCTGCCGGTATCCAGCCGCAGGCGCCACGGGTCGCCCTCGGCGCCGTCCGCGCTCCACACCTGCACCACGCCCCCAGAGGAGTTGCCGTACAGCGCCGAGAACGGCCCGCGCAGCACCTCCACGCGCTGCGCCGAGAGCAGGCTGGCGTGGGAGAGCTGGCCCTGGCCGTCGGGCATGGTGGCCGGCACACCGTCCACCAGCACCCGCACGCCGCGCACGCCGAACGTCGAGCGCGCACCGAAGCCACGGATCGAGAGCTGGGTGTCCTGCGCATAGTTCTGCCGATCGCGGGCAACCACCCCGGGAATGCCGCTGAGGGCCTCGGAGAGCTGGGCCAGCGGCCCGATGCGGTCCTCGTCCACCCAGACCGTCGTCAGCGAGGCCGGCAGATCGATATCGGCCACCTGCGCCACGCGCGCGGCCTGGACCTGGACCGTGGGCAGCCGCTCGATCGAGGCAGCGGGGGCGGGGGTGTTCTGGGCCTGCGCCAACGAGGGCAGCAACACGGCCGAGGCCAGCGCACAGTGACGGGCCAGCGGGGTAAGACGGAGCATGCGGGGCGGGATCCTCGGTGAATGGGCGTGCCGCACGCCATGGTACGGAAGGCGACGTGACGACGGCCTCGGCGCCCTCGGCAGGGCTTTGTTACGATGGGTCGGTTTTGGCTGATTCTGCCGCCAAATCCGCGTCGCGCCACCCTCCCCCTTCCGTCATCCGAATGAGTACCGCCGTGTCCTTCTTTGCAAATGTGGAACTGGTCCCAGGCGACCCGATCCTGGGCCTGACCGAGGCTTACAACGCCGACAGCCGCCCGATCAAGGTCAACCTGGGCGTGGGCATCTATTACGACGAGAGCGGCCGCATCCCGCTGCTCCGCGCCGTGAACAAGATCGAACAGCAGCTGGCCACTGACGCCAAACCGCGCGGCTACCTGCCGATCGACGGTCTGCCGGCCTACAACCAGGCCACCCGCGAGCTGGTCTTCGGCAAGGATTCGCCGCTGCTGGCCGCCGGCCGCGTGGCCACCTCGCAGACCATCGGCGGCAGCGGTGCGCTGCGCATCGGCGCGGACCTGCTGCACAAGCTGCTGCCGCACGCCACCATCGCCATCAGCAACCCGAGCTGGGAAAACCATCGCGCGGTGTTCGGCGCGGCCGGCTTCGACGTGGTCGATTACACCTACTTCGATGCCGCCACCCATGGCGTGGACTTCGACGGCATGCTGGCCGACCTCGGCAAGCTGCAGCCGGGCACCGTGGTGCTGCTGCACGCGTGCTGCCACAACCCGACCGGTGCCGACCTGACCGTCGCGCAGTGGAAGCAGGTGGCCGAGCTGCTGAAGGATCGCCAGCTGTTCCCGTTCATCGACATGGCCTACCAGGGCTTCGACAAGGGCATCAGCGAAGACGGCGCCGCCGTGCGCATCATCGCCGAGGCCGGCATCGACAGCTTCGTGGTCGCCAACTCGTACTCCAAGTCGTTCTCGCTGTATGGCGAGCGCATTGGCGCGCTGTCGGTGGTCGCCCCGGACGCGAACGCGGCCAAGGCCGTGCAGTCGCAGGTCAAGCGCATCATCCGCACGATCTACTCCAGCCCGTCCAACCACGGCGCTGCGCTGGTGGCCGGCGTGCTCAACAGCGTTGAGCTGCGCCAGGTGTGGGAAGCGGAACTGACGCAGATGCGTGAGCGCATCCACGCCCTGCGCCATGGCCTGGTGGAGAACCTGGTCGCCGCCGGCGCACCGGAATACGCCTTCATCAACGACCAGGCCGGCATGTTCTCGTACTCGGGCCTGAGCCGCGCCCAGGTGGACCGCCTGCGCGACGAGTTCGCGATCTACGCCGTCGGTACCGGCCGCATCTGCGTGGCCGCACTCAACCAGGGCAACCTGGCATACGTGGCCAACGCAGTGGCGACCGTCAGCAAGGGCTGAGCGGTATTGCCCCTGTGACGCAGAACGGCCGCCATGCGCGGCCGTTCTGCTATGCGGTGCCGCCCGCGCCTCGTAATGGCTCCGGCGAAGGGCGACAATAGGTGCCTCTCCTCTGAAGGCCGCCTGATTCCATGTCCCAGACGTCGCTGACCCGCTATCTGATCGAAGAGCAACATGCCGGCCGCATCAACGCCGATCTGCGCCAGCTGATCGCTGTTGTCGCCCGCGCCTGCACCAGCATCTCCATCGCGGTCAGCAAGGGCGCGCTGGGCGGTGTGCTCGGCGAAGCCGGTACCGGCAACGTGCAGGGCGAAGCGCAGAAGAAGCTGGACGTGATCAGCAACGAGATCCTGCTGGAAGCCAACGCCTGGGGCGGCCACCTCGCCGCCTGCGCCTCGGAAGAAATGGATCACTGCCAGCCAGTGCCCGACACCTACCCGCGCGGTGACTTCCTGCTGCTGTTCGATCCCCTTGATGGCAGCTCCAACATCGACGTCAACGTGTCGGTCGGCACCATCTTCTCGGTGCTGCGATGCCCGCCGGGCACCGAGCAGCCCAGCGATGCCAGCTTCCTGCAGCCGGGCACCGCGCAGGTCGCGGCCGGCTACTGCATCTACGGGCCGAGCACGCAGATGGTGCTCACCGTCGGCCACGGCACCCACGCGTTCACCCTGGACCGCGAGAAGGGCGAGTTCGTGCTGACCACGACGGACATGCAGATCCCGGCGGACACCCAGGAATTCGCGATCAACATGTCCAACCAGCGGCATTGGGAAACCCCGATGCAGGGCTACGTGCAGGACCTGCTGGCCGGCAAGGAAGGCGCGCGCGGCAAGAACTTCAACATGCGCTGGATCGCCAGCATGGTCGCCGATGTGCATCGCATCCTGACCCGCGGCGGCATCTTCATCTACCCGTGGGACACGAAGGATCCGTCCAAGGCCGGCAAGCTGCGCCTGATGTACGAAGCCAACCCGATGGGCCTGCTGGTCGAACAAGCCGGCGGCGCCGCCACCACCGGTCGCGTGCGCATTCTCGACATCCAGCCCGATCAGCTGCACCAGCGCGTGCCGGTGTTCCTCGGCTCGCGCAATGAAGTGGAAGAAGCCACCCGTTACCACCGCGAACACGACAGCGCAGCGGGTTGATTCCTGACACAGGGCTGGCCGCTTGGTCAGCCCTGTTGCTACGTGGCAACGGCGTGACATCGGCCACGGCAGCGGTCACCATCGGCCATTCGTGCCCACGGATGACCCCATGACTGCCGACGCGCCGCTCGATTTCATCGAAGTAATCCACAACGCCGTCCCCAACGAGGTCTGCGCGGCCCTACAGGCCCAGATGCGATCCAGTGCGCAGTTGCAGCCGGGTGAAGTGGGTAGCGGTGTATTCCCGGAACTCAAGCACAGCAAGGATCTTCGCATCAGCGGGCGCCCCGAGTGGCGGCAGGCCGAAGCGGTGCTGCAGCAGGCGGTTTTCAAGGGTTTGCTGACTTATCTACGCCGTTATCCACAGGCCCTGATCTCGCCACTGATGTTGCAGATCCAGGACAGCGACGGCCAACCGCGCCGGTTGGCCGCCGAGGATTTCCCCGACATGGACGACGCCACGCTGTCCGACCTGGCCCGCACCTGCCTGCGGCCCGGTGCCATCAATCTGCAATGGTATGCCGCGGGCGAGGGTGGCTATCCGTACTGGCACTGCGAGCTGTATCCGCGCGATCCGGCCGGCGAAACGCTGCACCGCCACCTGCTGTGGACGCTCTACCTCAACGACGATTTCGATGCCGGCGAAACCGAGTTCCTGTTCCAGGGCCGCAAGGTTGCGCCGCGCACGGGCAGCCTGTTGATCGCACCGACGGCGTTCACCCACACGCATCGGGGCAACCGGCCGCAGCGTGGGGACAAGTTCATTGCGACGAGCTGGATTCTTTTCCAGAGTGCGCAGAAATTGTTTGGTGGGAATTGATCAGCGCGCCCACACCAGCAACACAGCACCAACTACCACCACCACGGCCAACACCATCACCGTGATCAGCACATTGCGCCCGGTGCGCTTCGCTTTCGCCTTCAACCCGGCCAGCACGTCCAGATCCAGATAGAGACGATCAGCGCCCGAATCGCGGATGACGCCATTGTCGCGGTAGTACGTCAGCGGCGCATGGAGTGCAGGGTCGATGCTGTCCGCCGCGATCGCGCTCTGCGGAGACAGCGCCTGATGGCCGGTGAAGTGTGCGATCACCGCGTCGCGCTGCTGCTGCACCGCTGCGGTGATGGCAGCGTTGATCGCGATGTTGGCCGCGTTCGATGCGGCCGAGGTGGCTGCCGATGACATGGGGTTCCCCCTGGATATCCGATGTGGACCTCAGGCCACCGCGGCGCGGTGCCTTGGCCCGATTGTTGGTCGGGCGCGCCCTAAAGTCCATCGGGGGCTGATCAGAACAACGAGCCCTGCGGTGACTCCACCCGCGGCGGCAACGGCCGCAGGAAGCGGGTGCAATCCAGTTTCGGCCAGTGGCTGTGCTGCGCATCGAAGCCCAGGCGCTTGCGGGCCAGCTTGAAACGGTTGGACAGCAGATCGGCGTAGACCCCTTCGCCGCGCATGCGCGTGCCGAACTGGCTGTTGTAATCCTTGCCGCCGCGCAGCTGGTTGATGGTGCTCATCACGTGCGTGGCGCGGTCTGGATGGTGGGTGTCGAGCCAATCGCGGAACAGCGGCGCCACTTCCAGCGGCAGGCGCAGCAGCACGTAGCCGGCGGTGGTGGCACCGGCATCGTGGGCGGCCTCGAGCACGGCTTCCAGTTCGGCATCATTGATCCACGGGATCACCGGCGCGACCATCACCCCGACCGGGATGCCGGCATCGCTCAGGCGACGCATCGCGCGCAACCGTGCATGCGGGGCCGAGGCGCGCGGCTCCAGCTTGGCGGACAGGTGGGGGTCCAGCGAGGTCACCGAGAAGTGCACGCTGACCAGCTGCTTTTCCGCCAGCGGCGCGAGCAGGTCGATGTCGCGCTCGACCAGCGCGTTCTTGGTGATCAACGAGAAGGGGTGCTGGGTTTCCAGCATCACCTCGATCAGCTGGCGGGTCAGTTTGAGCTTGCGCTCGATCGGCTGGTAGGCGTCGGTGTTGATGCCCAGCGCGATCGGCTGCGGCACGTAGCCGGGGCGCGAAAACTCCTTGCGCAGCAGTTGCGGCGCATTGGTCTTGGCGAACAGCTTGGTCTCGAAGTCCAGCCCGGGCGAGAGATTGAGATAGGCGTGCGAGGGTCGGGCGAAGCAGTACGAGCACCCATGCTCGCAGCCGCGGTACGGATTGACCGACTGGCTGAAGCCGACGTCCGGCGACTTGTTGCGGCTGATGATGCTGCGGGCGGTCTCGGCGCGCACTTCCGTGCGCAGACGCGGCGCGGCGAACTCCTCGCTCTCGTCCGGCGCCCAGCCGTCGTCCATCGCTTCGCTGACGGTGACCTCGAAGCGGCCCGCCAAGTGCGTGCTGGAGCCTCGGCCTTTGATCGCAATACCCATGCTCAAAGGCTATCGCCGCGAGGTCTCAGGGAATGAGACGTCGTGGCGTCGGAACGGCGGAGATAGGAGATTTCCATGGTTAGTAGTATTACTAACCACAGGGGCAATTGGAAGTGAAACCCGCGCCGGGCAAGGGTCGCCGGGGGTGGGGGCCGATTTGATCCCCAAAATTATCCACAGGGGCAGGGCGGGTGCTTGGCGTGCCATGTCACCAGGCGGCTGAGCCGACCAACGGTCGGCTCCTACCGGATGCGGGGGGCCTTATGTGGCAGGGATATGCGCCTCATCAGAGCAGCCGCAGATATCCTTTCACCGTGGCATCCAGCCCGTCGTACAGGGCTTCGCTGATCAGGGCGTGGCCAATGGAGACCTCCAACACGTCGGGCACCGCCTGCAGAAACGCCGCCAGGTTGTCCTGCGACAGGTCGTGCCCGGCGTTGACGCCCAGGCCGGCCGCCTGGGCGCGGCGGGCGGCATCGGCGAACACCGCCAGCATCGCGGTGGCGTCACCGGCGGCATGCGCCTCGGCGTAGGGGCCGGTGTAGAGCTCCACGCGGTCGGCACCGATGGCCGCGGCTTGGGCGATGTCGGGGTTGCCTGCGTCCACGAACAGGCTGACCCGGCAGCCGTACGTCTTCAACTCGGCGATCAGCGGGCGCAGGCGCTGTGCATCACGGCCGAAATCAAAGCCGTGGTCGGAAGTGAGCTGGCCGTCGCTGTCCGGCACCAGGGTGGCCTGGGCGGGGCGGGTCTGCGCGCACAGCGGCAGCAGCCCGGGGTAGCCCTCACGCGGGGGCGCGAACGGGTTGCCCTCGATGTTGAACTCCACGCCTCGCTCGGCCGTCAGCGCGGACAGCGCCAGCACGTCCTCGGCATGGATGTGGCGGCGGTCCGGGCGCGGGTGCACGGTGATCCCGTGGGCGCCGGCATCCAGGCAGGCCCGGGCGGCCTGCAGCACGTCCGGGTCGGTGCCACCCCGCGAGTTGCGCAGGACGGCGATCTTGTTCACGTTGACGCTGAGTTGGGTCATGGCACTACGAGGGGTCGGATTCACCCTGAGCGGTCGGGGTGCGCGCCTGGAGGGCGAGCTCCCGCAGCCGACGGAGTTCGTTGGGATCGGTGATGGCTGCGCGGGTGGGCTGCACATCGCCGAAGCGGGCCACGTAGAGGCCGCGGACCCACGCCAGCAGGAACACCAGGGTGCCCAGCAGCGACAGCGCCATCAGCCCCATGTGGGGGGTCTTGAGCGCCATGCCGAAACAGGCCAGCGCGAACAGCAGAAACAGCCAGTACATGTCGTTCTCCCCGATTGACCGGGCCAGTGTAGCGCTGGCGCCGGGTGCGGTTCCACGGGGAGCAGTGGCTACAGCAGCGGCGAGGCCAGGCGGGCGAACGCCTCCGGAACACGGTGCCGCCACAGCGAACGCTGGCGGTCGTTGTAGACGGGCGCGGCGCTGCTGTATTCGGCCAGCAGGATCTCGGCCAGCGCGGCAACGCGGCCGGTATCGCTGATCATCATCGAGAGCTCGAAGTTGAGCCGGAAGCTGCGGTGATCGAAGTTCGCACTGCCGACGATGCAGACGTCGTCATCGGCGATGAAGGCCTTGGTGTGCAGCATGCGCGGGCCGTATTCGTAGATCTTGACCCCGGCCTGCAGCAGCTCGTCGAAGTAGGAGCGCGCGGCCTGGGTGACGAACCAGGAGTCGCTCATCTTGGGCACCAGCAGGCGCACGTCCAGGCCACCGAGTGCGGCCGAGGTCAGTGCCATGCGTGCGGCTTCGCCGGGCACGAAGTAGGGCGTCACCAGCCAGACGCGCTCCTTCGCTTCGTGGATCGCCGCCACGTGCAGCCGGTGGATGGTCTCCCAGGAGGAATCCGGACCGGACACCAGCACCTGCGCATTGATGCTGCCCTCGCTGCGGCTGGGCATGGTCTCCGGCCACAGCTGGGCGATGTTGAAGCGCGCCGGCTCCTGGCCGGTGGCGTAGATCCAATCCTCGATGAAGACCAGCTGCAGGCTGCGCACTACGTGGCCACGCAGCCGCATGTGCAGGTCGCGATACGCATCCGGGCGGACGCTCTCGTCCTCCTCATCGGTGATGTTGATGCCACCTGTGAACGCCTGCAGGCCATCGATGATGACCAGCTTGCGGTGCGTGCGCAGATTCAACCACGGCCGCTTGAACGGCTTGAGCAGCTGCCGCGGATGGAACCAGACCACCTCGGCACCGGCCTCCAGCAGCGGCTGCAGGAAGCGCTTGCGGATGGACGAAGAACCGACCGCATCCAGCAGCAGACGCACACGTACGCCGGCGGTGGCCCGCTCGGTCAGCGCATCGCGCAGCGCGGTGCCGGCGTGGTCCGGGTTGAAGATGTAGTACTCCAGGTGCAGGTGATCCTGCGCCTGGGCCACGGCGGCCAGCAGCGCGCTGTAGGTGGCCGCGCCATCGACCAGCCACTCCACTTCAGTAGCCGAGCTTGGCGCCAGGCCAGTCGTGGCCTGGGCGATCTTGGCCAGCTCGGTGCAGTCCGCGTCCGGTGGGCAGACGCTGCTGTAGTGCTCCATGCCCGAGCGCGAACGGCCACGGCGCAGGCGCTGCCGCTTCACCTTCTGCGGGCCGAGCAGGTAATAGATGAACAGGCCCAGATAGGGCAGGGCGGCCAGCGACAGGATCCAGCTCAGCGTGGCGACCGGCTCGCGCTTCTGCAGCATGATCCAGCCGGTCAGCCACAGCAGATAGAGAATGTAGGCCGCCACCATCAGGGGGCGCAGGTGGGGGATGGCATCGAGCCAGTCCCCGAAGACGTCGAAGGTTGCGAGCATGGCCGGATGATAGCGGGCGGCGTGGCGCTGGCGCGTATCCACGGCCGGCGGCACAAAAAAAACGCCCCTGTTTCCAGGGGCGTTTTCCAGTCGCGTCATGACTGCGTCTTGCGTATTACTGCTGTACGAAGCCGATCTTCTTCATCTGAGCATTCTTCGCGGCAGCCAACACCTTGGCCATCACGTCGTACTCGGAGTCCGGGCTGGCATCGATGCGCAGTTCCGGCTGGTTGGTCGGATCGCGCTGCACTTCCTGTTCCATACGCTGCTGCAGTTCGCCCACAGCCACCGGGCTGTTGTTCCACGACACCTGGTTGCTGGCGTCCACCTTCAGCTCGATCGGCGGCGGCGGTTCGACCGTCACCGGCGGTGGGTTGAGCACGCGCTGCGGCAGGTCAACGGCGATCGGGTACGTCATGATCGGCGCGGTGACGATGAAGATGATCAGCAGCACCAGCATCACGTCCACCAGGGGCGTGACGTTGATGTCGGCCATGGGGCCTTTGTTACCACCAGTACTGAACGCCATGGCTTACTGCCCCTTTACTTTGGTGGCGACGAAGCCCACGTCGAGCATGCCCTGTTCCTGCGCGACCTTCGTCATCTCATTGATGACGCGCATCTTGGTGGTGCGATCACCACGCAGGTTGAGGGGCGGCTGCGGGGTCTGCTGGGCGGCGGTCGCCAAGCGCGACTCAAGAGTCTGCTTGTCGATTTCCTCGTCGTTCCAGTAGATCGAGCCGTCTTCCTTGACTGCCAAGGTGATCGGGCTCGCCCGCTTTTCAGCGTCTTCCGGATTCTGCACCAGGTTGGCCTCAGGCAGATCCACCTTGACCTTGTGGGACATCAGGGGCGCCGTGATGATGAAGATGATCAGCAGCACCAGCATCACGTCCACGAGGGGCGTAACGTTGATGTCGGCCATGGGGCCGCCGCTGTTACCACTACTGAAAGCCATAACGGGCTCCGTCTAGATCGTGTTGACTACGTTCTCGCTGGGTGACGCGCGTCGCTATTAGCGAACGCGCGAACCGGTGGCGAAGAAGTCGTGCAGGTCGTGAGCGAACGTATCGAACTTGCTGATCGTGGCGCTGTTGATCTTGCTGAAGAAGTTGAAGGCGAACACGGCCGGGATAGCCACGAACAGACCGATGGCGGTCATGATCAGTGCTTCACCCACCGGGCCGGCAACGGCGTCGATCGAGGCGGAACCGGTGGCACCGATCTTGATCAGCGCGCCGTAGATGCCCCACACGGTACCCAGCAGACCCACGAACGGAGCGGTCGCGCCGACGGTGGCCAGCAGGGTCATGCCCGACTGCAGGTTGTTGCTTTCGCGGGTCACGGCCTGACGCAGGGCGCGATCGACGAACTCCGAACGGCTCAGGTTCTCACCCAGGCCACCCGAGGTGCCGCCTTCCGAACGCTGGTGGTGCGCAGCAGCCTGTGCAGCGTCCAGAGCGATCTTGGAGAAGGGCTCCGAAGCCGGCTGTTCTTCCATCGCACGGATGGCGTCCTGGGCGTTCGGGGTATCCCAGAACAGGCTCACGACCTTGTCGGCAGCAGCCTTCAGACGGGTGGCGCGGAAGATGTTGATGACGGTCCAGTACCAGGACATGGCCGACATGATGATCAGGGTCAGCAGCACGACCCAGGAGACGGCGAAGTCACCCGGCTGGGTGGTCATCTCGTGGATCAGGTGCTCGAAGCCCATCTGCGACAGGGCGTTGGAGTTGCCCCCGGCAGCAGCGGCGATGAAAAGTTCCTGCAGCATGACGCTTACCTTTGTTGTGTGTGGTGATAAAGGGTATTGCTAGAAATAACCGCTAGGGGCGGTGGCCGGCGGGCCACCGGCCACTATCAGTTCAGCGCAAAGTTGACCGGGACGCGAACGCGACCTGCGACCTTCTTCCCGCCCGATTCCGCGGAACGGAAGCTCCACTTGCGAGCTGCGTCCATGGCGGCGCGATCGAGGTCACGGTTACGGCTGGACTTCTCGACCGACACATTGGTGACGTTGCCATTGGCATCGACGTCAATGATCAGGATGACTTCACCCTGGATACCAGCACGGAACGCGGCCGGCGGGTAACGCGGGGGGTTCATGTTCTTCGACGAGATGTCGACGCTTGCCTCAATGGTGCTCGGCGGCTGCGGCGGCGACGGCGGCGAAGGCGGTGTGACGATGTCGGTCGGACGCGGGTCCGGGATATCGACCACAGGAGCCTGCGGCGGCGGCGGAACCGGGGACGGCTTCGGCGGCGACAGGTTCTTGACCGGCGGCGGCGGGGTGTCATCCGGCGGCGGCGGCGGCGGCGGCGGTGGTGGCGGCGGCGGAGCGTCGACCAGGGTCACCATGATGTTGCGTTCTTTCTCCGCCACGGCCTTGGGAGCCACAGCCGGGATCAGAAGCATCATGAAGGCGGCGAGATGCAGTGCGATTACAAAAGCGATACCCACGATACGCGGCCAGGAGAGGCCGGTGTCATCGCGTTGTTCGTACCTGTGAACGACTAGTTGTTCCGTCATGCGCCAAGAGCTCATTAGTGGGGCCGGGATACCCGGGGACAGGTAGCCCATGATCAGCGGTGCATGACACCGCAGGAACCTCCAAGCTTATACCAATCCTGAGCGCCTGCGCATCACTTATGCAGGCGTTCAGGCGTTATTCCTACTTACTTCAGGTTGATGATTTTCTTGGCATCCGCCTGGTTCTTCACACCCTTCGCCAGCGCTTGCTGGGCGGCCTGCCTGGCCTCCGGAATGCGACCTTCCGAATGCAGCACGCGTGCCAGATTCAGGTAGGTCTCGCCGTCCTTGGAAAGCGGGGCAGCCTTCTGCCACGCCTCGATCGCCTTGTCCGCCTGCTGCGGGTCGGAGTAGTAGTACGCCTGGGCCAGTGCCAGGTATACCTGATAATCCGGCTTCAGGATGTTTTTCTGCAGGCCATCATTGATAACGGCAATGACGTCCTTTTCTTTGTTCTCGCTGTTGGCGTAGATCGAGTAGAGCTGCTTGTACTCGCGCTCGTCGGTCAGCTGGCCGGCGGCGTACAGCTTGGCCATGACCGCGCCGGCCTGGTCCATCTGGTCGGCCTGCATGTACATGCTGGCCAGGTTCAGCTGGGCCTTCTTGTCGTTCGGGTTCTTGGCGGCCAGCGCTTCGGCCTGCTTGACCGCTTCACCGGTCTGGCCGGCTTCGGCCATGGCAGCCATCAGCAACTGGTTCCAGTTGTCCTTCGGCTCGGGCGAGCCGGCGATGGCCTGCTGCAGCACCGGGATGGCCTCGGCGTAGCGCTCGGCCTGGTACAGCGCCTGGCCCTTGGCGATCAGCTCTTCGGGCTTGTTCGACTTGGTCTCGGCGAAGTACTTGTCCAGCGTGGCCAGGCCTTCGTTGATCTGGTCGTCCTGCAGCTGCAGCTGACCGAGCATCAGCATCGACTGGTAGTGGCCGTTGTTGTCCAGGCCGCCGAGCTGCAGCACCTGCTCCAAATACTTCTTGGCCGAGGCAACGTCGTCCAGCTGGTAGGCGGCCTGCGAGGCGAGCTGCGCGGCCAGCGACTTGTCGTAGGCGTTGGCAGCGGGATTGGCCAGGATCTCGTCGGCCTGCGCGCGCGTCTCCGGGAACTTCTGGTCGTTGTAGCTGTCAATCATTTTCTGCAGCTTCGGGCCGACCTTGGCCGAGGACTTCTGCTCCGGCTCCTGGCGGGTCGCCTGCGGGTAGAGCACTTCGGCCTTGGCCTGCTTCTTCCCGCCACGCGCGCCACGCTCCGACGAGCGGGCCTGGGCGAAGGCATCGGTGATCATGGCGCCACTTACAGCGGTCGCGATGAGGACGGAAAGGACGGCTTGCTTGTGGTTGCTGAAAATCATCTTTCACCTCGATCGAACCGCCGCAGCGGCATCAAAACGGACTGTCAGAAAAATCTGAGCCGCCAAACGTATCAGAAACTGATGGCGTGAGAAATCGTTTCCGATGCTGCAATACAGCATCTTTTAGTCGTATCCGGACGCGTCAGCCGCACTTTGGCCTGCGCCCGGCCGCCTGGGCCTGTTGGTATACACCACTCAGGGACGGCGCGTCTCGCTGAAGTTCACGGATACGGTTGGCAGGATCGGGGTGGGTGGAGAGCCATTGGGGCGAACGACCACCGCTGGCGGCCATCATGTTCTGCCACAGATCCACGGCCTGGGCGGGGTTGAAACCGGCCTCGGCCATCAGCCGTTGGCCGACGATATCGGCCTCGCTTTCCTGGGTCCGGGAGCCGGGCAGCAGGAACGCGGCCTGCGCACCGGCACCGCCAAGCTGGCTGACGGTACTGGCCGCGCCCTCACCGTAGGCTGCGCCGGCAAGTGCCCCGAGCACCGATAGGCCGGTCTGCGCGCCCATCTGGCGGGTGATGCGTTCTTCGTGGTGGCGGGAGATGACGTGCCCGATCTCGTGGCCGATCACTGCGGCCAGCTGATCCTGGTTTTTGGCGACCGTGAAGATGCCGGTATTGACCCCGACTTTGCCGCCGGGCAGGGCGAACGCGTTGGGCTCCTTGTCGACCATCAACGCCGTTTCCCACCGTACGCCACGGTACTGAGGCGGCAACTGGGCGACCAGCGCATTGACCACGCACTGCACGTACGCGGTCTGCTTCGGGTCCTTGCTGAGGGTTCCCTTGGACTTGGTCTCGGTGAACGCCTGCGCGCCCAGTTGGTCCAGTTCCGCCTGCGAAACACCGCCGACCATCTGGCGGCGGCCGGTAGGTGAGGTCGTGGTGGCGCACGCGCTCACCAGCATGGCGATGGCAATTCCCAACAGCACTGGTTTCATGTGCGATCCCCCGTGTTCATGTGCGCAGTGTGGAACGCGGCGACGTAAATTTTCGTCAAGCCGCGTGATCGATCAATGGATGCCCAGGAACATCAGCGCGACCAGGGCGATGCCGTTGTTCAAGGCATGCGCGGCGATCGGCGCCCACAAGGTTCCGGTGCGTTGGTAGAGCCAGGCGAAGGCCGCGCCCATGCCGCCATAGACAAGCCATAGCTGTGCGATTTCCCACGGGCCGTTGGCACTGGTCCCGGGGATTTCATGGACCAGGGCGAACGCCAGGCTGCTCAGGACGATGCCCAATACCGGGCGACCGGCCTGCCACAGGCGACCGAACAGGACACGGCGGAACAACAGCTCTTCATAGGCCGGCGCGAGCACCACGGCAAACAGTGCGAGGAACCAGGGGAAGCGCGTGATCGCCTGTTCCATCAGGGCCAGGTTGGTCGGCACCGGTTCGATGCCCCCCTGCTTGGCCAGCCATGCGATCAGATTGCTGCCGATGATCACACCGGTGGCGACCAGCAGCGTCCACCCCCACGTCGAGGGGCGGCGTGCCGCCTGGAAGGACAGCGCCCGTTCGGCGGGCGTGGCCCGGCGACGGAAGAAATACAGCACCAGCGCAGCGCCGCCGGTGGCGACCAGCGCCATCAGGATCTGGGCGAGGGCACCGGGTTGGCCCAACTGCTGGGTGAGACCGGCCACGGCCGACGCATCCGCGCCGTCGCGGGCGGCCTGGTAGCCAACGATCGCCCCGCGGTACAGCCCCCAGACCAAGCCGCTGATCAGGCTCAGCGACAGCAGCACCAGCACGCCAATGCCCAGGTCGATGAAGAAGCCCGCGAGCGGGGAACCCGGCTTGCGCGGCGATGACGGGACGGCAGGGGGCAGCGGAGGCGTCATGGACGCCGGGGAGGTAGCGGACATCGGATTCCTGGCATCGGGGGGCGATGGCCGGCCAGGGTGCAGGTCGCACCCGGCCGGCCCCGTTCCCGATTGTGTCAGATATCCAGGTTGGCGACCTTCAGCGCATTGTCTTCGATGAAGTCGCGGCGTGGTTCGACCACATCGCCCATCAGCGTGCTGAAGATCTGATCGGCGGCCACGGCGTCCTCGATCCGCACCTGGAGCAGGCGACGGGTGTCGGGATTGACCGTGGTGTCCCAGAGCTGCTCGGGATTCATTTCACCCAGACCCTTGAATCGCTGGATCTGGCGGCCCTTCTTGGCTTCGTCCAGCAGCCAGTTGCGTGCTTCGGCGAAGCTGCCGATCTCGGCAGACTTGGCACCGCGGCTGATCTTCGCACCGGCACGGACCAGACCGTGCAGCAGCAGCGAGGACTGGTGCAGGGCACGCAGTTCACCGGTTTCAAACGCACCCAGCGGCAGCACCTGGATCAGCTGTTCGCCCATGTGGCGACGCGTGACCAGCACGGCGGCCGGACGCTCGTCGGTGGGTTCCTGCAGTTCCAGCGTGTAGCGCGGCGAACCCAGGCTGCCCTGGTTGAGGCGGGTCGCCAGTGCGGCGAGGCCTTCATCGGCGCCGGCCTTGCGCAGGTGCTCCAGATCCATCGGGGTGAAATCGATCAGTGCTTCGAGCACCTGGCGATCATAGCGATGGCCGTTGCGCGCAATGGTTTCCTGCGCCGAAGCATAGGACAGCAACAACTTCTCCAGCGCTACGCCTTCGATGCCCGGTTCGCTTTCGGCCGGGATCAACGAAGCGTTCTCCACCGCGCTGCTGGCCAGGTAGGCATCCAGCGCCGGGTCGTCCTTCAGGTACAGCTCCTGCTTGCCCTGCTTGATCTTGTACAGCGGCGGCAGGCCGATGTAGATGTGGCCACGCTCGATCAGTTCCGGCATCTGACGGTAGAAGAAGGTCAACAGCAGCGTACGGATGTGCGCGCCGTCGACGTCGGCATCGGTCATGATGATGATGCGGTGGTAGCGCAGCTTGTCCGGGTTGTACTCGTCCCGGCCGATGCCGGTGCCCAGCGCGGTGATCAGCGTACCGACCTGATCGGAGGCGAGCATGCGGTCGAAGCGGGCACGTTCCACGTTGAGGATCTTGCCGCGCAGCGGCAGCACCGCCTGGTTCTTGCGGTTGCGGCCCTGCTTGGCCGAGCCACCTGCCGAGTCACCCTCGACGATGAACAGCTCGGACAGCGCCGGATCCTTTTCCTGGCAGTCGGCCAGCTTGCCCGGCAGGCCGGCGATATCCAGCGCGCCCTTGCGGCGGGTCAGATCGCGCGCCTTGCGCGCCGCTTCACGTGCACGCGCCGCGTCCACGATCTTGCCGGCGATCGCCTTGGCTTCGTTCGGGTTTTCCTGGAGGAATTCTTCCAGGCGCTGGCCGAAGGCACTTTCCACCGCCGGGCGCACATCCGAGCTGACCAGCTTTTCCTTGGTCTGGCTGGAGAAGCTCGGGTCCGGCACCTTCACCGACAGCACCGCGATCATGCCTTCGCGCATGTCATCGCCGGTCAGGTTGATCTTGGCCTGCTTGGCGATGCCGTTCTGCTCGATGTAGTTGTTGAGCACACGGGTCAGCGCGCCGCGGAAGCCGGCCAGATGGGTACCGCCGTCCTTCTGCGGAATGTTGTTGGTGAAGCAGTACATCGTTTCCTGGTAGGAATCGGTCCACTGCAGCGCCACGTCCACCACGATGCCGTTGGATTCGCCGGTCACCGAAATCACGTTCGGGTGCAGCGGCGTCTTCAACTGCGCCAGATGCTCCACGAAGCTGCGGATGCCGCCTTCGTAATGGAAGTCGTCGCGGCGGCCATCGCCGCGCTCGTCGACCAGCACGATCTTGACGCCGGAATTGAGGAAGGAGAGCTCGCGCAGGCGGCGGGCCAGGATGTCGTAGTGGAACTCCACGTTGTCGTGGAACGCCTTCACCGACGGCCAGAAGCGCAGGGTAGTACCGCGTTTGGTGCTGGCTTCGACCTGCTTGAGCGAGTTGACCGCAGCACCATCAGCGAATTCCTGCTGGTAGTGGAAGCCGCCTTGGTAGATATCCAGCAGCAGCTTCTGCGAGAGCGCGTTGACCACGCTGACGCCCACGCCGTGCAGACCGCCGGAGACCTTGTAGCTGTTGTCATCGAACTTGCCGCCGGCATGCAGCACCGTCATCACGACTTCGGCTGCAGAGACTTCGCGATCGAGCTTCTTGCTCATCTGCTCGTGCTTGCCGGTCGGGATGCCGCGCCCGTTGTCCGACACCGAGACCGAGCCATCGGCGTGGATCATCACCGACACATGGTCGGCGTGGCCGGCCAAGGCTTCGTCGATGGAGTTGTCGACGCCCTCGAACACCATGTGGTGCAGACCGGTGCCGTCATGGACGTCGCCGATGTACATACCAGGACGCTTGCGGACAGCCTCGAGGCCTTCCAGGGCGGTGATGCTGTTGGCGTCGTAGTTGCCGCTGTTTGCGGGGATGTTCTGTTCTTCAGTCATTGCGCTTGCCGTAGGCTCCGCAGGTCGGTCCGCCGCGGTGAGGCGGGGCGCCGAGTAATAAGGGGTTGCAACAGCAATTATACCAGCCGGGCACTGTGGCCCCTGGGGGACCACTATGGCACAGGCAGGACCTGTCCATGTTCCACGTGGAACCGGGTGATATCTGTCGCGTCCACCAGCGCCGCCGGTACCTCGGTGGCGGTGATGAAGATCTGTGCCGGGCCGGCCTTGAGCCGTTCCAGCACCCGCGCCTGGTGATGGCGATCCAGCTCTGACGACAGATCGTCCAGCGCTATCACCGGCCATTCGCCGCGCTGCTCGGCATAGTCCTCGGCCTGCGCCAGCAGGCAGGTGAGGGCGGTCAGCTTGGCCTGGCCGCGCGAGAGTGCATCCCGGCCCGGAATGGTCTCGAATCCGACGCTCCAGTCCGCCCGGTGCGGGCCGACCGAGGTATAGCCGGCCATTCGGTCACGTTCCCGGGCCAGCAGCAGGGCATCGGAGAGTGAAACCTCCTGTTTGCGCCAACCGGGGCTCAAGCTCAGCGACTGGATCCCCAGATTGGGCGCCAGTACGGCGGCCAGTTCCACGGTCCGTTCCTGGAGCCGTTCCAGGTAATGCTGGCGGCGGGTGGTCAGCGGTTCGCCGGCCTCGGCGAGCTCCCGGTCCCACGCATCCAGCGCGTGCGGGTGCCCGCCTTGCTTGAGCAGGGCATTGCGCTGTTTCAGGGCCCGCGAGTACCGACGCCACAGACCCATGAAGTCTGGTTCCACGTGGAACAAACCCCAATCCAGGAATCGTCGGCGCGGCTCGCCGCCGCCGCTGACCAACGCATGGCTACCGGGCTCGAAGGTGACGACTGCCAGTGCGGCGCAAAGCGTCCCCAGCTGAGCGACATCTTCCCCGTCCAGTCGGCCTTTCCATTCCTGGCCGCTGTGGCGAAGCCCGGCCTTGCGACGGGTCGGGGTATCGGCACCTTCGCGCTGCTCATCCCATTCCACAAACACATCGAGCGCCTCCCGGCCTTGGCGCACCAGGCCATCCCGAACACGGCCGCGAAAACTGCGCCCATACGCCATGACGTGCAGCGCCTCCAGGACACTGGTCTTGCCGGCGCCATTGTCACCGGTGATCAGGTTGATGCCCGGTTGTGGTGCCAGTTCGACGGTATCGAAGCGACGGACCTGGTGCAGGGACAAACGGCGGATGTGCATGCGGACGATCAACGCCGCACGGGGCGGCAGAGGGGTAGGGGGAATCGATCAGCTTACTGCATTGGCCAGGTTCCACGTGGCCGCATGCCCCGCGCGCCGCGGGTGGGCACCTGACCCGTCGCCGAGCGCGGAAGGAGCCGGTCGGTCGTCCGTCTCGGTGTTCAGCGCCGTGGCGGCTCGCTCTACCATGCGGCCATTTCCGGTGGCGCCTACGGTCATTGGGCCAGACAAGCGCGATGTCGGCCACCGACGTCAGCGCCGCGGCCAGAACCGCCACGTGAAACCTCCGCTTTCCGCCCCATGGCCAGCAAGAGGGGGTCTGAATTTCTTCAAATCTGAGGCGCACGCAGCACTGAGGTACTGCAGATTTCAACGAATTCGCGCCGTTTTTTTACCCGCTTTACGAACCAGGACGCGGCAGGAGCGCAGTTTTTTTAAATCTGAACGTTGGCTCGAATCGACCCAACGTAGAACCCGAGCAACGCGCGCAGACCCAAACGAGACTGTCCACACCCGCTCTGTATGGCTTATGCACAGCCTATGGGCAATCTGTGGATAAAAAAGGCCTCTAGAACGGCCTCGAAAGATATCCACAGGATCACCCCCAGGCTCAGACCCTGTTTTACCGGGGGTTTCGAGCCTATATTCCTCTTTAAAACCAAACACTTAACCTACTTTTCAACCAAATCTGGCCCTACCACCACCACCAAGCTTTAGATTTATATACAGTTTTTAAAAGCATAGAGCTGTGATCCAGCCGTTGAAAAGCCGGGTACCGCAGCTCTTCGGAGCGGTCGAGCAATTCGCGCAGTTCGCTCGGTTGACGCATGCAGAATCGACTAGCGCGGCAGCGGTCCGTCGCCATTCTTGCGCTGACCCCGTCGGGTGCCGCACCAACCGAAGCCCCCGGGGCGCAAAACGCGGTCATCACCTCGTGGGCTCGTTTTCCAAGCGCAGGCGCGCTGCTTGGCATCGGGCTCACGAGAGTCGGGCTGCGTCGGCAAGGATCAGACGAGCGGTACGGCTACAGCCAAATCCCAACCGCAAAACAAATGCTCCACGTGGAACATCGTTCTCCCGCCCAAAAAGAAACCCGGCAATGCCGGGCTTCTCATAACCACTCGGTTCCACGTGGAACCTGCACGTCTCAGGTCACAGACGCAGCGGCATCACCACGTGACGTGACTTCTCACTGCTCGCCTCACGGACCAGGGCAGAGGAGTTCGAATCGCGCAGCTGGATCACGACGTGCTCGTCGCGCAGTGCGGACAACGCGTCCAGCAGGTAGTTCACGTTGAAGCCAATGGCCAGATCGCTGACCGTGGTATCGGCCTCGATCTCTTCCTGGGCTTCTTCCTGCTCCGGGTTGTGCGCGCTGATCTTCAGGTTGCCCGGCGAGACTTCCACGCGGATGCCGCGGTACTTCTCGTTGGACAGAATCGCAGCGCGCTGCAGCGAGGCACGCAGGGCTTCGCGATCCACCTTCACTTCGCGGTCGGCACCGATCGGGATGACAGCCTCGTAATCCGGGAACCGGCCGTCGATCAGCTTGGAGGTGAAGGTCACATCGTCGCGCTTGACGCGAACGTGGCTGCGGCCGACTTCCAGCTCGATCTCGCGATCGCCGCTTTCCAGCAGGCGCTGCAGCTCGGTCACGCCCTTGCGCGGCACGATGATCTGACGCTTGGCGCCGCTGGCTTTTTCAAGCTCGGTTTCGCACAGCGCCAGGCGGTGACCGTCGGTCGCCACGGTACGCAGGGCATCGCCACGCAGGTCGAACAGCAGGCCGTTGAGGTAGTAGCGCACGTCCTGCTGGGCCATCGCGAACGCGGTGCGCTCGATCAGCTCCTTCAGGGTCGCTTCGCCGATGGCGACGCGCTCGGTCGCTTCGACTTCGTCGACAGACGGGAAGTCGTTGGCCGGCAACGTTGCCAAGGTGAAGCGGCTGCGCCCGGCCTGCACGGTGATCTTGTCACCGGTCTGCGAGACGGTGATCCGGCTGCCGTCGGGCAGGGCGCGGATGATCTCGAACAGCTTGCGGGCGGGGATGGTGGTCTCGCCGTCCTGGGCATCTTCCACCGCGATCCGCGACACCATTTCCACTTCCAGATCCGTGCCGGTCAGCGACAGCTGTCCGTTCTGGACCTGAACCAGGAAATTAGCCAGAACCGGCAGGGTCTGGCGGCGTTCGACCACGTTGACGACTTGTGCCAACGGCTTGAGAAAGGCTTCGCGCTGCAGTGTGAAACGCATGTGGTTCCGTGCCCCTATGCTTTAAAAAAATGTGGAATAAATCAAAAGCTTGGTGGTGCTGGTAGGGCCAGAATCGCGGGAAAACACGACTAAGCCCTTGTAAACAATAGGGTTTTTGACCGCGAAACCCTCTGCATTACTAGCCCCCAAGGGGTGGGGAAAGGTGTGGATAACTTTACCGTCGAATCGAGCGGCTTTTTTATCCACAACCTATACCTCGCTTACTACCGGATTCTGCACCGTTTTATGCGATGACGCCTTAGCGGCGTACATGCATCATTCGCTCAACTTCCGGATCAGCTTGTCCCAGTCTTCCCGCAACTTGCCGTCCGCTTCCATCAACGTCCGGATCTGCCGGCAGGCATGCAGCACCGTGGTGTGGTCCCGGCCGGCAAAGGCGTCGCCGATTTCCGGCAGGCTGTGCTCGGTCAGTTCCTTGGTCAGGGCCATGGCAACCTGACGGGGACGGGCCAGCGACCGGGTCCGACGCTTGGACAGCAGATCCTTGATCTGCAGCCCGTAGTAGTCGGCCACGGTTTTCTGGATGTTGGGAATGCTGATCGCCTGCTGCTGGGCGCGAAGCAGGTCGCGCAGGGTTTCCTGGGCGAAATCAGTGGTGATCGCACGGCCGGTGAAGTTGGCGCGTGCGGCCAGGGTATTCAACGCACCTTCGAGGTCGCGGACATTGGAGCGCATCTTCTTGGCAATCAGAAACGCCACATCGTCGGGGATATCGGTGCCACGCTCGCGGGCCTTGGCCAGCACGATCGCCGCGCGCGTCTCGAAGTCCGGCGGCTCGATCGCCACCGACAGGCCCCAGGCCAGTCGCGACTTCAGCCGTGCTTCCAGGCCCTCGACTTCGCGCGGGTACCGGTCGCAGGTCAGGATGATCTGCTGCTTGCCGTCGAACAGGGCGTTGAACGTGTGGAAGAACTCTTCCTGGGTGCGGTCCTTGCCGGCGAAGAACTGGATGTCATCGATCAGCAGCGCGTCCACCTGCTGGAACTGGCGCTTGAACTGGTCCATGGTTTTTTCCTGCAGCGCACGGATCATCGCGCTGAAGAACTGTTCCGAACGCAGGTACAGCACCTTGGCCGCCGGGTTGGCCTGACGCATCGCATTGCCGGCCGCGAACATCAGGTGGGTCTTGCCCAGGCCGGTCCCGCCGTACAGCAGCAACGGGTTGTGGGCCCGGTCGCCCGGCTTCTGCGCCGCTTGGAACGCCGCGGCCAGACCCAGCTGGTTGCTGCGGCCTTCCACGAAGTTGGCGAAGGTGTAGTGCGAATCCATGTTGCCGGCGAACGGCACCAGGGGTTCAGCCGGCGCCGCCGGTGCGGACAGGCCCGGAATCGGCGCGATCTGCGCCTCTACCGGACGCGGACGCGAGCCGATTTCAAGAAAAACGTCGCCGAAACCGGCGAAGTGCGCCAGCAGTTCCTTGATGCGCGGCAGATACAGCTCGCGCACCTGGTCGACGATGAAGGCGTTTGGCGCATAAAGCACCAGGCTGTCCGCGCGCAGATCTGCCTGCAGCGGCTTCAACCAGGTGTGAACATCCTCGGGCGGAAACTCCGCTTCGAGGCGTTCGAGAGAACGAGACCAGGCATCCATCGGCAATAATCGTCTGGGGCCAGCGGATAGGCGAACAAAAGCGCCGCACCGCAGGCCGGAAGGGGGGAAGAATGGATGGCGCAGACTACCACCGACGAGGGGGGCCGGGAATGGTTGTCCCAAAGTTATTCACAAAACGATCCACAGCTATTGCACAGCCCGGTGAATTCCCGTAGTGACAGACACTTGACGGGACCTCAATGAGGTCTATAGAATTTCCGGTTCTTTCCGTCCCCTTCATATAGAGGCCCGCATGGCCACCAAGCGCACTTTCCAACCCAGCAACCTCAAGCGTAAGCGCGACCATGGCTTCCGTGCCCGTATGAAGACCGCTGACGGCCGCAAGATCCTGTCGCGTCGCCGCGCCAAGGGCCGTAAAGTCCTGAGCGCTTGATTGCAATGCCGCTTTCCGCGGCAGACGCAATCCTGACTGTGAGCAGTTCCGACCCGCGCAAGCGATTTCCTCGCTCTGCGCGGGTTCGTACGCGTGCCGAATATACAACGGTCTTCAACGGCGCCCGCCGTGTGTCCGATCCGCTGATGACCCTGCACTGGCTGAAGAGCGATACGCCAGCCAGGTTGGGTCTTGCGGTGTCGCGCAAAGTCGATCCCCGAGCCGTGGGTCGCAACCGAGTGAAGCGTGTGCTGCGCGATGCCACACGCCACGTACGGCCGTGGATGAGTGCCGGCGATTACGTCGTCGTTGCCCGTAGTGCCGCCCGTACCGCCAGCAATTCCGAACTCCGCCAGGCCTTTGAACGCCTGCTGCGCCGCCTTGGCGCATTGCCCATGCCGGGCGCGGACGGCACAATGCCGCCGCCCCTGGGCGTTGCACCCCTTTCCCAGTCCGAGCCGGCATTGCGTGCCGGCCCCGTCGAGCCTGCACGCTGATGAACCAGACCCGCGTTTTCCTGATTTTTGCCTGGCTGATGGTGGCCGTGTTGCTGTGGATGGAGTGGGGCCGCGATAAAGCCGCGCCGCCGACCCCGGCCGTGGCCACCCAGACCACCCAGGCCAGCGTGCCGGGTGCGGCTGCCGGGAGCATCCCCGGTGCGCCCGTGCCCCAGGCTGACGGCTCCCTGCCGGCGGCACAGCCGGCCGCCCAGGCCGAGGCCGGTCCGGCCCGCGTGACCATCACCACCGACGTCCTGCGTCTGGTGCTGGACGGTGGCACGGTGCTGGATGCCGAGCTGCTGCAGTTCCCGCAGACCAAGGAAGAAGGCAGCCCGCCGGTCCGCCTGCTGACCGAAGAGGCGACCCACCCGTACCGCGCGGTGAGTGGCTGGATCAGCGAAGACAAGACCATGCCGGTGCCGGCCGCCAACGGCTTCAAGCTGGTCGGTGACAACCACGACTTCGTGCTGGCCAAGGGCCAGGACGAGGTCACGGTGCCCTTCGAATGGACCGGCCCGAACGGGGTGACCATCCGCCGCACCTACTCGCTGGGTCGCAACGAGTACGCGATCACCGTCAAGGATGAGGTCGTCAACGGCGGCAGCGCCCCGTGGAGCGGCTACGTGTTCCGCACCCTGGACCGCACCCCGACCATCCTCTCGCGCAGCATGACCAACCCGGACTCGTTCAGCTTCAACGGCGCGACCTGGTTCAGCCCGCAGGACGGTTACGAGCGTCGCGCGTTCAAGGATTACCTGGACGACGGCCATCTCAACCGCACCATCACCGGCGGCTGGCTGGCGATGCTGCAGCACCACTTCTTCACCGCGTGGATTCCGCAGGCCGACCAGGCCGCGCAGTACTCGCTGGCGCAGAACAACGGGCGCGACCAGATCGAAGCGCGTGGCCCGGCCTTCACCGTGGCCCCGGGCCAGCAGGTCAGCACCGAAGCCCGCCTGTGGGTCGGTCCGAAGCTGGTCAACCTGATCGCCAAGGAAGACGTGAAGGGCCTGGACCGCGTGGTCGACTACAGCCGCTTCTCGCTGATGGCGATCATCGGCCAGGGCCTGTTCTGGGTCCTCAACCAGGTCCACAAGGTCGTCAACA
The DNA here is from genome assembly GCF_057333975.1 of Stenotrophomonas sp. AGC87. Classification (NCBI taxonomy): domain Bacteria; kingdom Pseudomonadati; phylum Pseudomonadota; class Gammaproteobacteria; order Lysobacterales; family Lysobacteraceae; genus Stenotrophomonas; species Stenotrophomonas sp. AGC87. The sequence continues at coordinate 54,560 of NZ_JBHFHW010000033.1, read as the reverse complement.
ACTGGGGCTGGGCGATCGTCGGCCTGGTGGTGCTGTTGAAGCTGGTGCTGTATCCGCTCTCGGCGGTGCAGTACAAGTCCGGTGCCAAGATGCGTCGCTTCCAGCCGCGCATCGCGCAGCTCAAGGAACGCTATGGCGATGACCGCCAGAAGTTCCAGACCGCGATGATGGAGCTGTACAAGAAAGAGAAGATCAACCCGATGGGCGGCTGTCTGCCGATCCTCATCCAGATGCCGATCTTCTTCGCGCTGTACTGGGTGCTGGTGGAATCGGTGGAACTGCGCCAGGCCCCGTGGCTGGGCTGGATCCAGGATCTGACCGCACGTGACCCGTACTTCATCCTGCCGGTGATCAACGTGGCGGTGATGTGGGCCACCCAGAAGCTGACCCCGGCGCCGGGCATGGACCCGATGCAGGCCAAGATGATGCAGCTGATGCCGCTGGTGTTCGGCGTCATGATGGCCTTCATGCCGTCCGGTCTGGTGCTGTACTGGGTCGTCAACGGTGGCCTGGGCCTGCTCCAGCAGTGGTGGATGACCAAGCGTCATGGCAGCGATCCGCTGCCGGTCGTCACCGCCAAGAAGTAAGCCACACAGGAGACCCGCCGCAAGGCGGGTTTCCTGCATCTGCGGCCCGGCCAACCGTGCGGTCCGTAGAATGCCCCCTGATTCCCCGCACGCTGCAGTGAGCCCGACATGACCCATGCCCCCGACACCATCGTGGCCATCGCCACCGCGCCTGGCGCGGGCGGCGTCGGCATGCTGCGGCTGTCCGGCCCGCAGGCGCGGCCCATCGCCGAGGCGATCGGCGTGCGTGCGATGCAGCCACGCCATGCGCACTACGCGCGCTTGCGCGATGCGGCCGGCGAGGTGATCGACGACGGCATCGCGCTGTGGTTCCCGGCGCCGAACAGCTTCACCGGCGAAGAGGTGGTGGAACTGCAGGGGCATGGCAGCCCGGTGGTGCTCCAGCAGCTGGTCGCGCGCTGCATCGCACTGGGGGCCCGGCAGGCGCGGCCCGGTGAGTTCAGCGAGCGGGCCTTCCTCAACGGCAAGCTCGACCTGGCCCAGGCCGAGGCGATCGCCGATCTGATTGCCGCCAGCGACACCCGCGCAGCGCGCGCGGCCCGCCGCTCGCTGGACGGGGTGTTCTCGCGCCGCGTGGACGAGGTGGCAGAACAGCTTGTTCTGCTGCGGATCCACGTGGAGGCGGCGATCGACTTCGCCGACGAACCGCTCGATACCCTCGGTGGCGCGCAGGTCCGCAGTGGCCTGGTCACCGCGCTGCAGGCGCTGATCCGGCTGCGCGAGGATGCCGAACGCGGCCGCAAGTTGCGCGACGGGCTGCACGCCGTGCTGGTCGGGCCGCCGAACGCCGGCAAGAGTTCGCTGCTCAATGCGCTGGCCGGCAGCGAGCGGGCGATCGTCACCGACATCGCCGGCACCACCCGCGACACCCTGCGCGAGACCATCCGCATCGATGGCCTGGAACTGACCCTGGTGGACACCGCCGGTCTGCGCGAAGGCGGCGATGCGATCGAGCGCGAGGGCATGCGCCGCGCCCGAGAAGAAATGCAGCGCACCGACCTGGCCATCGTGGTGGTCGATGCGCGCGATCCCCAGGCCGGCCGCGACGCAGTGGGCGACAGCATCGCCGACGTGCCGCAGCAGCTGTGGATCCACAACAAGAGTGACCTGCTGGCCGCGATCCCGTCCGACGCCCCGGCGGACGTGGTGCATGTCTCGGCCGCGACCGGCCTCGGCCTGGATCAGCTGCACGCACGCCTGCGCGCGCTGGCCAGCGGCAGTGCCGGCGACAGCGTGGACGGTGAATTCTCCGCGCGCGCCCGCCACGTCGAGGCGATCGGCCAGGCCATCGGCCATGCCGAACGCGCCGAATCGGAGCTGGTCCACGAGCACCTGGAGTTGGCGGCGGAGGAATTGCGCCTGGCCCACGAGGCGCTGGGCGAGATCACCGGGCGGATGAGCGCCGATGATCTGCTCGGGCGGATTTTCTCGAGCTTCTGTATCGGGAAGTAGGCACGCGGCCTTTCTTCGCGCTGTCACACCCTTGCAGCAGACTGACCGTGATCTTTATCGACAGGGATTTGCAGTGTCCAAGCAGTTGTGGGGATGTGTGTTGCTGGTGTCGCTGGCCGTGGCACCATCGGTGGCCATGAGCGCTGAATCGTCTTCCTCCACGCCGGCCAAGGCCGCCGTCTACGGCCACCGCGGCGCCAGTGCGCTGCTGCCCGAGCACACGCTCGCCGCGTACGCGCAGGCCATCGCCGACGGCGCCGACTACATCGAGCCGGACCTGGTGATGACCAAGGACGGCGTGCTGGTATCGCGGCACGAGAACGAGATCGGCGGCACCACCGATGTGGCCGCGCACCCCGAGTTCGCCAGCCGCAGGACCGTCAAGACTATCGACGGTGAGCGCATGGAAGGCTGGTTCACCGAAGATTTCACCTTGGCCGAGCTGAAGACGCTGTACGCCCGCGAGCGCCTGCCGCAGCTGCGCAGCACCGCCTTCGACGGCCAGTTCCGCATCGCCACGCTGGACGAGATCATCGCCTTCCTGGTGCAGCAGGCCGGGCGCGCCAACCGCGGCATCGGGCTGGTGCCGGAGATCAAGCACGGCACCTACTTCACGCGCATCGGCCTGCCGATGGAAGACAAGGTGGTCGCCGCGCTGCAGGGCAACGCCTATACGCGCGTGGCACCGGTGACGATCCAGTCCTTCGAGGTCGGCAACCTGCGTTACCTGCGCGGCAAGCTCGGCCGCGACAGCAACATCCGCCTGCTGCAGTTGCTCGGCGATCCCAAGCAGCAGCCCGGTGACGTGCTGGCCGCCAAGGGCAACCAGCGCTATGCCGACCTGATCACCCCGGCGGGACTGCGCCAGGTCGCAACCTACGCCGACGGCATCGGCCCGAGCCTGCGCATGGTCATTCCACTGGATGCGCAGGGGAAGCTCGGCACCCCGACCTCCCTGGTGCGTGATGCGCATGCGGCCGGGTTGATGGTGGTGCCGTATACGTTCCGGCCGGAGAACTACTTCCAGGCCGCGGAGTTCCGCAGCGGCGAGCCGAATGCCCGCAATGCCGAAGGCTCGGTCGCGGAGATGCGCGCCTACCTGGCCACCGGCATCGATGCGTTCTTCACCGATGACCCGGCGCTGGGCCGGCGTGCGGTGGATGGGGATGGCGTGGCGGCGACCCCGTAGGGCCCCCCCGTTGGTC
>NZ_JBHFHW010000033.1:47861-51296 GCF_057333975.1 Stenotrophomonas sp. AGC87 | reverse complement strand
CGTAGGCACCGACCGTTGGGCGGTGCGGCCGTGACCGGTGCTGCGCGCATCGACCCACGGTCGATGCCTACCGGTTCTGGTCTTGATCAGGCCGCCGGAACGGCAGCACCACGAAGTCGCGGCCCTCGCGCGGTTGCCACAGCACCGGCACGCGGGTCGGGGAGGGCGGCTCCAGATCGGCGTCGCGCGCTGCCTCGGTGTCGTCCTCTTCCTCGTCCTCCCAGCTGTAGCGCTTGCGTGGCGCCATCGGGTCGGAGAGGCGGAACAGCAGCGCGCTGATGATGCCGGCGAAGGCACCGCCCATATGCGATTGCCAGGACACGCCCGGCTCGTGCGGCAGGATGGTCAGCAGCATGCTGCCGTAGAACAGGAAGGCGATCAGCCCGGCGGCGATCGCTGGCCGGTCGCGGCGCAGCAGGCCGAGCACGAACACCAGGAACATCAGGCCGTGGGTGATGCCACTGGCGCCCAGATGGCGGCTGCCCAGATCGCCGAGCAGCCAGGCACCGAGCCCCGAACCGACCCACAACAGGGGCAGCGCGCGCACGGTGGCCTTGGGATAAACGCTGCCGGCCAGGGTGCCGAGGATCAGCAGGGCTGCCGCATTGGCACCCAGATGCTGGATCGAGCCATGCAGCAGCGGTGCACCGAGAATGCCGAGCAGGCCGGCCTTGTCCAGCGGGGCAACCGCCCACGGACGCCAGTCGAAGTGGCCCTGGGCGGTATACACCGCGACCAGCAGCAGCACGAAGGCCAGGCTCAGGTTGAACGCCCGCAGTACACCACCACGGTCGTTGCGGGACGGGACCGGCGGCGCGCCGGTGGGCTGGGGCAGGTTGGCGTTCATACCCTTAGGGATGGCGTCGCCCCGGATGAACACAAGGGCAACGCCGTGGGAGAGAGAGGTACCGCCTGCGGGACAATCCCGCAGGCGGCACGGTCGGTCAGGCGTGGCCGCCTTCCTTCGGCGGGTTCTTCAGGCTCAGCACCACGGTCGCGGCGATGATCACCGCCACCACACCCAGCGAGATCGGGGTGGGGATCTTGAAGAGGTCGATCAGCATCATCTTGATGCCGATGAAGGCCAGCACCAGCGCCAGGCCGTACGGCAACAGGTGGAAGCGATCGGCCATGCCGGCCAGCAGGAAGAACATCGCGCGCAGGCCCAGCACCGCGAAGACGTTGGAGGTCAGCACGATGAACGGGTCGGTCGTGATCGCAAAGATCGCCGGGATGCTGTCCACCGCGAAGATCACGTCGGTCACCGCGATCAGGATCAGCACCACGAACAGCGGGGTGTACCAGCGCTTGCCATCGCGCATGACGCTCATGGCGTTGCCGGCATAGTCGGGCAGCAGGCGCAGGTGCTTGCGCATCCAGCGCAGGGCGGGGTTGGTCTCCAGATCCGGCTCGCTGCCGGCCGAGAACCACATCTTCCAGCCGGTGAACAGCAGGAACGCGCCGAACACGTACAGCAGCCAGTGGAACTTGGTCAGCAGCACGCTGCCGGCGAAGATCATGATCGTACGCAGCACGATCGCGCCGAGGATGCCGATGATCAGCACCTTCTGGCGCTGTTCCTCGGGCACCGCGAAGTAGCCCATGATCATCAGGAACACGAAGATGTTGTCCACGGCCAGGGCTTTCTCGACCAGGTAACCGGTCAGGAACTCCAGGCCGACCTTGTTGGCCACCACCTGGCCGGCGGTCTCGTTCAGGTAGTACCAGAGGCCACCGTTGAAGGCCAGGGCGAGGGCGACCCAGCCGATGGACCACCACAGGGCTTCCTTGAAGGTGACCTTGTGTGGGCCGCCGTGTCGCATCAAGACGAGGTCGACCAGCAGCGCGATGATCACCACCGCGCCGAAGCCGCCCCACAACCACACATTACCGATCGTCTGCATTGGGTTTATCCGTTGGAAAAAATAGATTGCCTCAAGCCGGATGGCGAGGATCTGCAACGGAGGATCGGGGGGATCCAGGGACAGAGCTTCGCCATACGGCGAAGGTCTCGCTCGCAGTCCCGATGGGTGGGACTGCCGTTGCACCGGAGCCTGCGGGCTCGAATTGACGGCGACAACGTCTGGGAGCTACTCCCCTTCTGGGGCCGATTCTGCGGGGTGCCGGGGCCGGCGTCAAATGGCGGCCTGCCGGCCGGGGCCGGGGGCCGTTTACAATACGCCCATGAATACCCCTGCCCCCGTTGTCCGCCTCAAGAACGCCTGGCGCTCCAGCCACCCGTGGATCTTCCAGAAACTGGTCGAAAAGCCGGCCGTCCGTCCCAAACCCGGTGCCATCGTCGACGTCGTCGGCGTGGACGGGGAGTGGATCGGCCGTGGCTTCTACAACGGTCATTCGCGCATTGCCGTGCGCATCCTGGAGACCGATCAGGCCATCCCGGTCGACGCCGGCTGGTTCTCGCGCAAGATCGCCCAGGCGGTGTCGCTGCGCCGTGAGGTGCTCAAGCTGGATGAGATCTCCGATGCCTGGCGCGTGGTCCACAGCGAAGGTGACGGTCTGTCCGGCCTGGTCGTGGACCGCTACGGCGACCTGGTCGTGGTCGAATTCTTCGCCGCCGGCATGTTCCGCCACCGCGAGTGGGTGTATGAAGCCCTGCGCGAACAGTTCCCGGGCTGCCGTTTCCACAGCTTCGCCGACGAACACGTGCAGAAGCAGGAGAGCTTCGACTTCCACGGCAACACCACCACCGAAGCCTCGGTGATCACCGAGTACGGCGTGAAGTTCCGCGCCGACCCGGCCGGTGCGCACAAGACCGGCTTCTTCGCCGATCAGCGTGAGAACCGCCAGTGGCTGAGCCAGCAGGTGGAAGGCAAGACCGTGCTGGACCTGTGCTGCAACACCGGTGGCTTTGCGGTGTATGCCGCCGCGCGCGGTGCGGCCGAAGTGGTCGGCATCGACATCGATGAAGACGTGATCGCCATCGCCAAGGGCAACGCCAAGCTCAACAACGTGCGCCCGAAGTTCATCCAGTCCGACATCTTCCCGTGGCTGCGCGATGCGTCCAACCGCGGCGAGAAGTTCGACGTGGTGATCCTCGATCCGGCCAAGATGACCCGCGACCGCGACCAGGTCATCACCGCGCTGAAGAAGTACCTGGACATGAACAAGCTGGCGCTGGGTGTGGTCAAGCCCGGTGGCCTGCTCGCCACGTTCTCGTGCACCGGCCTGGTGGCCGAAGATCAGTTCCTGGACATGCTGCGCCGCGCCGCGTTCTACGCCGGCCGCACCATCCAGATCCTGAAAGTGGCCGGCGCCGGTCCGGATCATCCGTTCATGGCCCACGTGCAGGAATCGCGCTATCTCAAGGCCGTGTTCTGCCGCGTGGTGGATTGATTCGCACCGGGATCCCGGCCACGTTAGGCATCGGGTAGTGGGGGGGGGGGGGGGGGGGGGGGGGGGGGGGGGGGGGGGGGG
>NZ_JBHFHW010000033.1:1561-47758 GCF_057333975.1 Stenotrophomonas sp. AGC87 | reverse complement strand
CCCCCCCCCCCCCCCCCCCCCCCCCCCCCCACTACCGTTTGTTGTCCTCTCGGCGCTATGGTCTGACGCTTCCCAACCAAGGTGAGGCGTCATGACGTTGCGCAGTCTGTCTTTGCTGGTCTCGCTGGCGTTGTGCACGCCGCTGGCCGCCCACGCGATCGCGTTCACCCCGCAGGAACTGGCCAAGGCGTCCGCGCTGCAGCAGCGGCTGCTGACGCTGGACAGCCATCTGGATACGCCGGCCAACTTCCACCGCGACGGCTTCGACATCACCCAGCGGCACGACCATAACGCGCTGTCGCAGGTGGATTACCCGCGCATGGTCGAAGGCGCGCTGGATGGCGGCTTCTGGGCGATCTACACCGATCAGGGCGACCGCAGCGCACAAGCGCACCAGCATGACCGCGATGCCGGCCTGCTGCGGCTGACCGAGATCCGCGAGATGCTCGCCGCGCATCCGGACACCTTCCAGCTCGCGCTGACCGCCGCCGATGCCGCGCGCATCAAGGCCGCCGGCAAGCGCGTGGTCTACATCAGCATGGAGAACGCCAGCCCGCTGGTCGACGATCCCACGCTGCTCAGTTACTACCACCTGGCCGGCCTGCGCCTGCTCAGCACGGTGCACTTCGCCAACAACGAGTTCGCCGATTCGGCTACCGATCCCAAGGGTGCCGAGTGGAAGGGCCTGAGTCCGGCCGGCAAAGCACTGGTGGATGAAGCGGTGCGGCTGGGCATCGTCATCGATCAGTCGCATGCTGCCGATGCGGTGTTCGATGATCTGATCGAGCGCATGCCGGTGCCGTTCGTGCTCTCGCACAGCTCGGCCAAGGCGATCTACAACCATCCGCGCAATCTCGACGATGCGCGCCTGAAACAGCTGGCCAAGGCCGGTGGCGTGATCCAGGTCAACGCCTATGGTGGTTATCTGATCGATACCGCCAAGAGCGAGGCCCGCAAGGCGGCCGAGACGGCGCTGATGGCGCAGCTGGGCACCGATTACGACGGCATGAGCATCCAGCAGGGTGTCGCGCTGAAGAAGGGGTTGGAGGAAATCGACCAGCGGATTCCGCTGCGCAAGGCCACGCTCGACGATTTCTTCGCCCACTTCGAGCACATCCTCACCGTGGTCGGCCCCGAACACGTGGGCATCGGGCTGGACTGGGATGGCGGCGGTGGCCTGGCCGATCTGCCCGACGTGAGCGAGCTGCCGAAGATCACCGCGTGGCTGCTGCGCAAGGGCTACAGCGAGAAACAGATCGCCGGTATCTGGGGCGGCAACCTGCTGCGCGTCATGCAGCAGGCGCAGGATCACGCGGCCAAGGTCGCCGCCGCGAAGTCCTGAGGCCGGTGGCGCGTCGCGCGCTGCCCGGCGGAGCGGCGTCACCGCCGCCAACAACGAAAAAGGCAGGCCCAGGGCCTGCCTTTTTCACACGCGGTCATCGCCAGCCGGTGGCCGGCGCGATAGCTCAGCCCTTGCCCAGCACCGCATTGCGACGCCCGTAGGCGAAGTAGGCGATCAGGCCCAGAACGTTCCACGCCAGGAAGTACAACTGCGTGGTGCTCGGCAGGCTGAAGAACAGGTACACGCAGCCGATCACCGCCAGCGGGCCGACCACATAGGCCAGCGGCGTGCGGAACTTGCGCACGCGGTTGGGTTCGCGCTTGCGCAGCACCACCAGGCACAGGCCCACCGCGGTGAACGCGGCCAGCGTACCCGCGTTGGCCAGCGCGGCGATCTCGTCCAGGCGTGCCACGCCGGCCAGCGCGGCAACCAGCACCGCGGTGAACAGCGTGGTGGCGACCGGCGTGCCGGTGCGCGCGCTCACCTTGGACAGGCCACGCGGCAGCAGGCCATCGCGCGACATGACGAAGAAGATGCGGCTCTGGCCATACAGGAAGGCCAGCAGCACGGTCGGCAGCGCGATCACCGCCGCTGCGCCGATCCACTTTGCAGCACCCGGGCTGCCCAGCTCGCGCAGGATCAGCGCCAGCGGCTCGGCGCTCTGGCCGAAGATCGTGTAGCTCATCGCACCCACGGCGGCCAGCGCCACCAGCACGTAGATGATGGTGCAACCGACCATCGAGCCGATGATACCGATCGCCAGGTCGCGCTCGGGCTTCTTGGTTTCTTCAGCGGCGGTGGAGATCGCATCGAAGCCGTAGAACGCGAAGAAGATGATCGCCGCGGCCGCCATTACCCCGCGTTCCACACCATCGGCGCCCAGCGACTTGACGAAGCCGAACGGCATGAACGGCTCCATGTGGCCGGTATCGAAGTGCGGCAGGGCAATCGCCACGAACACGGTCAGCGCGATGATCTTGATCACCACCAGCACCGCGTTGAGGGTCGCGCTTTCCTTGGTGCCGGCCATCAGCATGCCGGCCACCAGGAAGGTGATCAGCACCGCCGGCAGGTTGATGAAGCCGCCTTCCACGTGGGGGCCGGCGGTCAGCATCAAGGGCAGGTCGATCCCGAAGCCGTGCAGGAAGCCGACCGCGTAGCCGGACCACCCGACCGCGACCGTACTCACCACCAGCGAGTACTCCAGGATCAGGCTCCAGCCGACCACCCAGGCCACCACCTCGCCCAGGGCGGTGTAGCTGTAGGTGTAGGCGCTGCCGGCGGCCGGCATCATCGTCGACAGCTCGGCGTAGGACAGGGCCGCGCAGGCGCAGACCGCGCCGGCGATGGCGAAGGAAATCAGCACCGCGGGGCCGGCCAGGTTCGCGCCGACACCGATCAGGGTGTAGATGCCGGTGCCGACGATGGCGCCGATGCCCAGCGCGATCAGGTGCGGCCAACTCAGGGTCGGGATCAGTTGCCTGCCGGCTTCATGGACGGTGACAGTGTCTAGGGACTTGCGCCGGAGCAATGACATGGGGCCTCGCGGTGGATGACTGTGAACGACAAGTCTGCGAGTTTTACCGAACGCGGCGCAGCATTACTACTGCCAAGCGTCGTAAGCGGCTGCGCGGCCCGCATGACTGAGGCGAAGGTGACGAAACCGGCACAAAGGCAGGACGCTCATTCCCAGTGGCAGCCGGTGTCGGTGATCGCACCGAAGTCTTCACCGAACGCGGTCTGCTTGCCCGTACGCGCGTTGGTGTAAGAGAAGCCATAGATGCGTGCGCCCTGCGAGCTGATCGCATAGTGGCCGATGACCTTGCCGTCCAGGTGCTCGTCCCACACCGTATCGAACTGCCACGGGCGATCCTCGGCCAGCACCGTGCTCTCCTGCGAGGCCAGAGTCAGCCGCAACCACGCGGTCTTGCCGGCGTAACGCACATGGCTGACCCGCTCACCGTCCGCGGTGCTCTCGGGGAGTTTCCATTCGAGGTGGATCTGCTGGCGGCTGCCGCCGGTCAGGCAGCGGATTTCATCGGCGTGCGCCGGCGCGATGGCCAGCAGCAGCAACAGCGGGGCGAGCCAGCGCATGGGGCGGGGTCCATCCAGAGAGAAAGAGGGCCATTGTCCTCCCCCGCGCACGCTGCCGGCAGCATCGGCCGGATCGAGCCTCCCGATCCGGCCGGTGGGCGTCAGCGGTTCAACGTCGCCATGGCCGCCGGGGCATAACGTGGGCCGGCGGCGGCATTGGCCGGGAAGATCGCATCGATTTGGGCCAGCTCGTCGGCACTGAGCTGCACCTGCAACGCGCCGAGGTTCTCTTCCAGATAGGCCAGCCGCTTGGTGCCCGGGATCGGCACCAAGTCTTCGCCCTGTGCCAGTACCCAGGCCAGGGCCAGCTGCCCGGGCGTCACGCCCTTGGTCGCGGCCATCGCGGTCACCGCATCCACCAGGGCCAGGTTGCGGTCGAAGTTCTCGCCCTGGAAGCGCGGCGATTGGCGGCGGTAGTCATCGGCGTCGAAATCGGCCGGGCTGCGGATCGCGCCGGTCAGGAAGCCACGGCCAAGGGGCGAATAGGGCACGAAGCCGATGCCGAGCTCGCGCACCGTCGCCAGCACACCGTTGTCTTCCGGATCGCGCGACCACAGCGAGTACTCGGTCTGCACCGCGGTGATCGGATGCACCGCATGGGCGCGGCGGATCGTGCCGGCCGAGGCTTCGGAGAGGCCGAGGAAGCGCACCTTGCCCTGTTCGACCAGCCGCGCCATCGCCCCCACGGTGTCCTCGATCGGCACCGTGCCGTCCACGCGGTGCTGGTAGTACAAATCGATGTGGTCCACGCCCAGCCGCTGCAGGCTGGCCTCGCAGGCGGCAATCACGTACTCGGGGCGGCCATCGACGCTGCGGGCGGCGGTGTCGCTCGGCTCCAGCTTGATCCCGAACTTGGTGGCGAGGAACACCTGGTCGCGGCGGTCGGCGATCGCCTTGCCGACCAGCACCTCGTTGGTGTGCGGGCCGTACATGTCGGCGGTATCGAGCAGGGTGACGCCGCGCTCCAGCGCGCGGTGGATGACCGCGATCGCGTCGGCATCGCTGCCGCGGCCGCCATAGAAGGCGCTCATGCCCATGCAACCCAGGCCAAGCGCGGAAACGGTGGGGCCATCACGGCCAAGGGTACGGGTCTGCATGCGGTACTCCAGGGGGAAGGGAAGGAACAGGACCAGCATCCTCCTGCGGACTATGTGGATAAACTGGCTGCTCCTGCATCGTCCTTGAAGCCAGCCTTCACAATGAGTGCCCAGCATCCCCTGCCCGCCGTGGTCGCCTTCGCCCGCGTCGCGCACCATGCCAGTTTCACCCGGGCGGCGGACGAGCTGGGCGTATCGCCCTCGGCGCTCTCGCAGACGGTACGCGCGCTGGAGGCCCGTCTCGGCGTGCGGCTGCTGCAGCGGACCACGCGCCGGGTCGGCCTGACCGAGCAGGGCGCGCGCTTCCTGGCGCAGATACGCGAGGGCCTGGCCCGGATCGATGCCGCCTTCGAGGACCTGGACCAGCAGCGCGATGTTCCCGCCGGCAAGCTGCGCATCAACGTGCCGCGGATCGCTGCCGAACTGCTGGTGCTGCCGCACCTGCCCGGCTTCCTGGCGCGTTATCCACAGATCGAGGTGGAGCTGTTCGTGGAAACCGCGCTGACCGATCTGGTCGCCGGCGGCTTCGACGCGGGCATCCGCTTGGGCGAAAGCCTCGCCCGCGGCATGATCGCGGTGCCGATCGGGCCGCTGGAACGCCAGGTGGTGGTGGCCACGCCGGACTATCTGGCCACGCACGGCGTGCCCGCTACCCCGGCCGACCTGGTCGGGCACGAGTGCATCGTGCACCGGCTCAGCACCGGCCGACGGATGGCGTGGGAGTTCACCGGCGAGGGTCGCGATTTCGAGGTGGAGGTGGCGGGCCGGCTGGTGTTCAACGACGCCGGGCTGATCCATGCCGCCGTGACCCGGGGCATGGGCCTGGCCCAGGGGTTCGAGGCGCTGTACGCCGGCGATGTGGCGGCCGGCCGGCTGCAGTGCGTGCTGCAGGACTGGCAGCAGCCGTTCGCCGGTTTCCACCTCTACTACCCGGCACGTGAGCAGATGGCGCCCAAGCTGCGTGTGTTCATCGATCACCTGCGCGAGGCGATGCGGCGCTGACCCGTGTGGCTCAGCCGGTGCCGGGCAGCAGGGCGCGCGCCCAGTCTGCCCGCGGTGGATGACCCTGTGGATAGATCACCTGCGCATCGCCCGGGAAGCGCTTGCAGCACAACACGCCGTCGGCATCGAACAGACGCCAGCCCTGCGCCGCCGCTTCGGCCTCGGCGATGCGATGGCGCAGGCCAAGCACCAGGCTGGCGTGGCAGTCGAACAGGCACGTACGCAGATCGATCCGGTCCAGCGGCTGAAGCCCCGCGACGATGCGGGTCACGGCTGGATGGGCCAGATCGATGCGCCGGGTGTGCATGCCGAGCAGGCGCTCGTCATGACCGCTCAGGTGCTGCACGAAGTAGACAGGTGGCGGCATGGGTCCCCGCAGTGTTGCGCACGCGCCGGTGAGGCGACGTTGGACGATGGCGCCGATTGGACACCTCGCCGGTACGCAGGGGAATCTCAATGTTTGAATGAAAACCGAGCGTCGCGATGATGCTGCCTATCCGTGGCCGAACGCGACGCGCGCTGTCGTCGTGCACCACGCCTGCCGGCAAAGGCTCAGCCGCTCACACCCAGCCGCACACCGAACCCGACCAGGAACACCCCCGCCACCCGCCTCAGCCAATGCCCGACACGCGGGTGCTGCAGAATCCGACGGCGCAGCAGGTTGCCCACCCCGATCAGCACCGAGCAGTAGGCCAGCCCCATGACGAAGATGATCAGCGCCATGGTCGCAAACGTCACCACGCCCTGGTGCCTTGCCGGATCGATGAACAATGGCAGGAACGCCATGTAGAAGATGATCGCCTTGGGGTTGAGCAGGTTGATCAGCACCGCCTGGCGGAAGTAGTGACCCGGCGTGAGCCGGATGCCGCCTTCCTCGCCCTGGGCGCGCGGCTGGCGCAGCAGGCCGATGCCTATCCACACCAGGTACGCCGCGCCGAGGTACTGCACCGCGTGGAACACCAGCGGGTTGGCCTTGAGCAGCGCCGCCACGCCGGCCACCGCCAGCCACATCAGGATCTGGTCGCCCAGCAGCAGGCCGAACAGCGCCGTGTACCCGCCGCGCACCCCACCGCGGCCGGTGGCGGTGAGCAGGGTGAAGGTGCCCGGGCCCGGCAGTGCCAGGAACACCAGCACGGCAGCAACAAAGGTCCACAGATCCTGGATGCCCATCCACGGCATGGCGGCGACTCGACTACGGGGGGAGGGGCATTGTCCGGCAGCCGCGCGCCGGGCGATAGCGTCAGCGCGCGCCGGCCGGCAACCCGGCAAGCAGCGGCTGCAGACGTTGCGCGAACATCGCATGCAGCTGCCGGATCGCCGGCGAGAACTGCTTGCGGTGCGGGCACACCAGGTTCAACGGCAGGCTGTCGCCGGCTCCGTCCAGCAGCACCTGCAGGCGCCCGGCCTGCACATCGGCGCAGATATCCAGCCACGACTTGAAGACGATGCCTTCCCCCGCCACTGCCCAGCGGCGGACCACGTCGGCATCGTCGCAGACCATGTTGCCGCGCACCGGGATCACCGTGCGCCGGCCATCGGCCTCGAAGCTCCAGCGGTCATAGGCCCGCCCAGCGAGTTGATAGAGCAGGCAGTGGTGCTCCTTCAGCGCCTCCAGGCTGTCCGGCACACCGTGCCGGGCCAGGTAATCCGGTGACGCGGCCAGCACCCGGCGGTTGCCGGGCAGCAGGGGCAGAGCGACATAGCTGGCGTTGTCGAAGCGGCCCAGGCGGAAGGCGATGTCGACCGGATCGCGGAACACATCGGCAACCTGGTCGGATAACTGAAGGCGCAGCTGCAGCTTCGGGTGCGCGGCGCGGAACTCGGTCAGCCATGGCAGCAGCAGGTTGCGGCCCAGATCCGAGGGTGCGGCCACCTGCAGCGTGCCGCGCAGTTCGGCATCCTCGCCACGCACCCGGGCCTCGCCCTCGCGCAGCGCGGCCAGCACCTCCTGCGCATAGGGCAGGTACAGCGCGCCCTCGGCGGTCAGGCGCAGGCTGCGGGTGGAGCGTACGAACAGGCGCAGGTCCAGCTCGCGTTCCAGCCGTGCCACCGCCGCCGCGACCTGGCCGGGCAGCAGATCGGCCTCGCGCGCGGCGTTGGAAAAGCTGCCCAGCGCGGCGGTGCGAACGAACAGGGCGAGGTCATCGAACCGGACAATTTTCATTCCTGCAGTGAAAGTGCTGCCCGATTTTGCGCCTTTCTCCACCCGGCCGTGAAGCGCAGGCTGTCCGTCTTCCCCAACGGATCTCCCCCGATGAAAGCCGTCGCCTATACCCAGCATGGCCTGCCGATCAGCGACCCCGCCGCGCTGGTGGACATCACCCTGCCGATCCCCACCCCCGGCCCGCGCGACCTGCGGGTGGAAGTCCGTGCGATCTCGGTGAACCCGGTCGATACCAAGGTCCGCACCGGCGTGGCGGTCACCGAGCCGCGCGTGCTCGGCTTCGACGCGGTCGGCATCGTGGATGCGGTGGGCGACGAGGTGACGCTGTTCCAGCCCGGCGATGCGGTCTTCTACGCGGGTGCGATCGGCCGCGCCGGCAGCAACGCCGAGTACCAGCTGGTGGACGAGCGCATTGTCGGCCACAAGCCGGCCAGCCTGGATGACGCCGCCGCCGCGGCGTTGCCGCTGACCGCGATCACCGCCTGGGAGCTGCTGTTCGATCGCCTGCGCATCGCGGAAAACGGCGGCGAAGGGCAGACCCTGCTGGTGATCGGTGCCGCCGGTGGCGTCGGCTCGATCCTGGTGCAGCTGGCCCGCCAGCTGACCCGCCTGACCGTGATCGGCACCGCCTCGCGCCCGGATACCCAGGACTGGGTCTACGCGCTGGGCGCGCACCACGTGATCGACCACACCCAGCCGCTGAGCGAAGGCCTGCAGCGCCTGGGCATCGCCGAGGTCAGCCATGTGGCCAGCCTGACCCATACCGACCAGCACTACGACCAGATCGTTGCCGTGCTGGCCCCGCAGGGTCAGCTGGCGCTGATCGACGATCCCGGCCAGCTCGATGTGATGGCGCTCAAGCGCAAGAGCCTGTCCCTGCACTGGGAATCGATGTTCACCCGCTCCAGCTTCAACACCCCCGATGTGCAGCGCCAGCATGAGCTGCTCGAGCGCGTCGCCGCGCTGATCGATGCCGGCGTGCTGCGCACCACGCTGGGCGAGCACTACGGCCGCATCAACGCCGCCAACCTGCGCCAGGCGCACGCCCTGATCGAGAGCCACCGCGCGCGCGGCAAGCTCGTGCTTGAAGGGTTCTGACGCAGCCAATGAGACCGCCGCGGCCTACACTTGGCGCATGCAAACCGAATTCCTCATTCTCGGCGGCCTGGTGTGTGCCGTCCTCGTGCTGCAGCTGCTCGCGCTGCTGCGGCGTTCCGGCAACGGCGGCCTCGAACAGACCCTGCGCGAGGAAGCGCGGGTCGGCCGCAGCGAACTGCGTGAGCAGCTCGAAGGCCTGGGCCGCCAGCAGGACGCCCGGCTGGAAAGTTTCGCGCGCGCGCTGACCGATCTCTCCACCCGCACCGACCAGCGCCTGGACCTGCTGCGCGATGCGCTCGGTGAAGACGCGCGCAAGGCACGCGAGGAAAGCACGCTCAGCCAGCAGCGCACCGGCGACCTGCTGGCACTGCGCATGCAGGAAGTGCGTGCGCAGCTGGAAGCGTTCGGGCAACAGCAGCAGGCGCGCATCGAAGCGTTCGGCCAGCAGCTGGTGGAACTGACCACGCGTACCGACAGCCACATGGCCGCGCTGCGCCAGGCCCTGGCCGAAGACGCGCGCCTGGGCCGTGAGGAAACCGGTCAGTCGCAGCAGCGCCTGGCCGAATCGCTGGGCCTGCGCCTGCAGGAGATGACCCAGCGCAATGAGCAGCGTATCGGCGAGATGCGTGCCACGCTCGAGCAGCAGCTCAAGAGCCTGCAGAGCGACAACGCCGAGAAGCTCGACCAGATGCGCGTGACCGTTGACGAGAAGCTGCAGACCACTCTGGAGACCCGCCTGGGTGCTTCGTTCCAGCTGGTCTCCGAGCGCCTGGAGCAGGTCCAGCGCGGCCTCGGCGAAATGCAGCAGCTGGCCACCGGCGTGGGCGCCCTCAAGCGCGTGCTGACCAACGTCAAGAACCGCGGCAGCTGGGGTGAAGTGCAGCTGGACAACATCCTCGAGCAGACGCTCACCCAGGAGCAGTACGCGCGCGGCGTCAAAGTGCGCCCGGACAGCAACGAGATCGTCGATATCGCCGTGCGGTTGCCGGGCCGCGGCCATGAGGACACCCCGGTGTGGCTGCCGATCGATTCCAAGTTCCCGCGCGAGGATTACGAGCGCCTGCTCGATGCGCAGGAGCAGGGCGACGTCGAGGGCGTGCGCGTGCAGGGCGCGCAGCTCGAGCGCGCCATCCGCATCCAGGCCAAATCGATCTGCGACAAGTACATCGCCCCGCCGCACACCACTGATTTCGCGGTGATGTTCCTGCCTACTGAAAGCCTGTACGCCGAAGTGATCCGCCGCCCTGGCCTGATCGACCTGCTGCAGCGCGACCATCGCGTGGTGGTGGCCGGCCCGACCACCGTGACCGCGTTGCTCAACAGCCTGCAGATGGGCTTCCGCACGCTGGCCATTGAACAGCGCTCCAGTGAAGTGTGGGGTCTGCTCGGTGCGGTCAAGAGCGAGTTCGGCAAGTTCGCCGGCATCCTGGAAAAAGCCGAGAAGCAGATCACCACGGTCGGCCGCAGCCTCGGCGAAGCCAGCCGCAAGACCCGCACCATCGAGCGGCGCCTGCGCAGCGTGGAAACGCTGGGCAGTGAACAGACCCAGGACCTGCTTGGCGACATGAGCGGTGAGGACGAGGACGTCGCCGGCGACGAAGCCAGCCCGCTGCAGGACTAAGCGCCGACGCCGCGCATGCACGCGATCGCGCATGCTGCGTGGCACGTCTTTTGCCCGCCTTCTCCCATCGTTCAAGGAACCGTCCATGCGCCTGCCCCTGATGCTGTCCCTCCTGTTCGCCCTGGCCGGGTGCAGCAGCACACCGGCCGCCGATACCACTGCGGCCACACCCGCCACGCCCAGCGCCGCCGAATGCACTGCCGCCGGTGGCAGCCTGCAGCCGCTGGGTCGCCTGCAGCGCGTGCAGTGCGTAGTGCCCTACGCCGATGCCGGCAAGGTCTGCAGCGCCAAGGCTGACTGCAGTGGCCAGTGCTTGGCCACCAGCGATGTCGCGCCGGGAACGGCCACGCGCGGTGTCTGCCAGCGTGATGTCAGCCAGAACTTCGGCTGCCGCCAGCGCATCGATGGCGGCGTGACCCTGGGCACGATCTGCGTCGACTGACCTTCCCACGGCACGGCTATGCTGTGCCTCCCCCGATGCAACGCAAGGAACCCGAAGTGAGCCAGACCGTCTACGACATCCCCGTGACCACCATCGAAGGCCAGCCGACCTCGCTGGCCGACTACCGCGGCAAAGTGCTGCTGGTGGTCAACGTCGCCTCCAAGTGTGGCCTGACCCCGCAGTACGAAGGCCTGCAGGCGCTGTACGCCGACAAGCAGGCCGCCGGCCTGGAAGTGCTGGGCTTCCCGGCCAACAACTTCCTGGCCCAGGAGCCGGGCAGTGAAGCGGACATCCAGCAGTTCTGCCAGCTGGAATACAACGTCAGCTTCCCGATGTTCGCCAAGATCAGCGTGGCCGGTGAGGACACCCATCCGCTGTACCAGCAGCTGACCGCCGCGCAGCCGGCCGCCACCGGCGAAGGCCCGATGCGCGAAAAGCTGCAGGGCGCGGTGGCCAAGTATCCGGAGCTGGTGGTCAACGCCGCCCCCGGCGTGCTGTGGAACTTCGAGAAGTTCCTGATCGGCCGCGACGGCCAGGTCATCGCACGCTTCGCCCCGGATGTGCCGGCCGACGATGCCCGCCTGGTGGCCGCGATCGACGCCGCGCTGGCGGCCTGATCAGCGGCCCCGGAAACAAAAAAAAGCCCCGCTTCGGCGGGGCTTTTTCGTCGGGGCTCAGTTACCCCAGTTCGGCATCGGCATCGCATCGACCGGAATCGGCGCATCCGGATCGTCCTTGCCGCGCGCATGCTTGCCACGCAGGTCGTTCTCGATCTGGTAGTTGCGGCGCTGCAGCCACGCATCACGGACCAGCGAGTATTCATCCACGGCGTTGTCGCGCATGTCGTCCACCGCCAGCAGCTGCGAACGCATGTCCACCAGCTGCAGGCCCTGCAGGCCGATGCGGATCTTGTCGTCGTCGATCGTGCGGATCGGCGAGAGCGGCATGTCGCCGGCCAGGCCGAACACGTCACGCACGGTACGCGGGCCGAAGAACGGCAGTTCCACGTAGCGCGAACGGCGCCAGCCCCAGGTGCCCAGGGTCTGACCGAAGTCTTCCTTGCGACGCGGCACCATCGCCCTGCTGGCCGGATCGAACAGACCGCCGATACCCAGCGTGGAGTTCATCAGGAAGCGGCCCAGGCTGTCCCAGGCGTCGTCCGGACGGCCCTGCAGCAGCTGGTTGGTGATCGTCACCGGTGCGCGCAGGTTGCTGAAGAAGTTGCTCACGCCGGTGCGGGCGAAGCGCGGCACCACGTTGGTGTAGGCCACCGCCAGCGGGCGTGCGACCGCCCGGTCGACCACGTTGTTGAAGCTGTGCACCTTGCGGTTGAACGGTTCCCACGGATCGTACGGAGTGCGGGTGGGCTCGGTGCCGTCCGCGGTCGGGGCCGGACCACCGTACAGCGCGGCGAAGTCGTCCTCGGCATTGGTCGGCGCGGTGCTGCCGGTGACCGGTGCGGCCGCCGGATCGGTGCTGGCCTGCGTTGCTTCGGTGGCCGTGTCGGCGCCGGCCTCGGCCGGTACCGCATCGGTGTTGGCCACATCGGCAGCCGGTGCCGCCGCCGGGGCGACCTCGACGCTGACCGGTGCGCTGTCGCGTGCCGGCTTGCCGGCACAGGCGCTCAAGGCCAGCGCCAGCACAAGGAGGGGGAGGGTGCGTATGACGTTCATGTCAGCTCGCCGCAGAAAGGGCATGGAAATCCAGGGTGGGTGCCAGCCGGTAGGCGGCACTGAGGTCGGTGAAACCGTCCGGGCTGCCGACGATCGTCGGCGTTATCCCGTTTGCGCGCAGGCGTGCAGCCAGCTCTGCCAGCAGCGCCAGACCGGCGCTGTCGAGCCGGCTCACCGCCGCCAGATCCACCTGCTGCACGCCGTCCAGCGCGGTCAGCGAGGGCCACAGGGCCGTCACCGCCGCGCGGTCGAGCGGCCCGCTGAACACCAGCGAGCTGCCGTTGCGCTGCACGCTGGCGCTGTTACTTGCCACGCGGGGCCTGCCCGGCCTGCATGCTGCCGTTGCGCAGTTCGGTGGCCACCTGCTGGATCGACTTCTGGCGCAGCGGGGCGTCGAACTGGGTCTTGAAGGTCTGCACGTAGGAGATGCCTTCGATCATCACATCGAAGATCTTCCACTGGCCGTTGACGTTGCGCATCAGGTAGTCGACCGGGGTCGGCTCGTTGCCGGCGCGGATCAGCTCGGTGGATACGCGCACGCCGCGGTTGCCCGGCAGCGGCGACTCGCTCTTCAGGCGGAAGGTCGGCTTGCCCTGGATCTCGAGCAGCGCCGAACCGTAGCGCTGCATCAGATTGTCGGCCATCGCATCGGCGAACAGCTTGACGTCGGCATCGGACGCGCCGCGGCCGTGTACGCCCAGCACCAGACGGGCGGCGTAGTCGCGGTCGAAGGTCTTGTTGAGTTCGCTGTTGATGAAGTCACGCAGCACGGCCGGGTTGGCCCGGAACTCGGTGCGGCGCTGCTGCAGCGAGGTCAGGATGCGGGTGCTGGCGTCCATCACGGCCTTGCTGGCCTGGCCCTGCTGGGCGGCAGCGGCTGCCGGGGCGGCCTGGGCGAAGGAGAGCGAGGGCGTAGCGGCGAGCAGGGCCGAGGCCAGCAGCGCCGGGATCAGGGTCTTTTTCATGGTTGCGGTTCCGTTGCAGGCGCGGGCGCGCCGTTGACATCGTGGGAGTCAGCGCCACCGGTGTTGGCCGGACCGCTGAACATGTACTTGCCGACCAGCTGCAGCAGGTCCACCGCCGGCTGGGTGAAGACGATCTCGTCGCCGGACTTGAGTACGTCCGGATCTCCGCCTGGCTGCAGTCCGATATAGCTCTCGCCGAGCAAACCGCTGGTGAAGATGCCGGCCGAGGTATCGGCGGGCAGATCCTTGAACTTGCCGTCGAGCTTGAGGGTCACGATCGAGTCGAACTTCTGGGGATCCAGTTCGATGCCCGAGACCTGGCCGATGGTGACGCCGCCGATCTTGACCGGGGCCTGCTTGCGCAGCTGGCCGATCTGGGTGAAGCGCGCCTTGAGTTCGTAGCCGCTGCCGCCGGTGCCCCACCGTTGATTGGTAGAGGCCACGGCCAGCACCAGCAGCGAGGCCAGCGCCAGCAGCAGGAACGCGCCGACGGAAAATTCGAGTCTGGGACCGCGGATGGCCATGGGATATCTCACTGTTCTTTGTCAGGTGCCTGGACAGGTGTCCGGGCGGGAAGTCTTTGCGTACTCAAGCGGGGTACTGGCCAGGGACAACGGCCGTACCGACCCACGGTCGGTACCTACTGGAACATCATGGCGGACAGCACGAAGTTGAAGACCAGCACCAGCAGCGAGGCGTTGACCACCGCACGCGTGGTGGCGACCGAGGTGCCTTCGATGGTGGGTTCGGCATGGAAACCGACGTAGGAGGCCACCAGGGCCGCCGTGCCGCCGAAGATCGCCGACTTCAGCATCGCCACGCCGAAGTCGTCCCAGAAGTCCACGCTGTTGCTCAGCGCCGACCAGAACACGCCATTGTCCAGGCCGAGCACGTGCACGGCCTCGAAGTAGCTGGCACTGATCGCCAGTGAACAGAAGATGCCGGTCAGCAGCGGCACGGTCAGTACCGCCGCCCAGAAGCGCGGGGCAACGACCTTGGCGACCGGGTCGATCGCCATCAGCTCCAGGGCCTTGATCTGATCGGTGGCCCGCATCAGGCCCAGTTCGGCGGCGATCGAGCTGCCGGCGCGGCCGATGAACAGCAGCGCGGTCAGCACCGGGGCCAGTTCGCGGTACAGCGACAGGCCGAGCAGGGTGGACAAGGCGTCCGCAGCACCGAAGGTGGTCAGCGTGCGGTAACCCTGCAGGGTCAGCACCAGGCCCACGAAGGCACCGCCCACGGCGATGATCGGCAGCGAACGTGCGCCGATCTTGTAGATCTCGCGGGTCAGCTCGGCCAGGAAATCGGCGGTCGGCAGCGAGCCGCGCAGCACCGTCAGCGAGAACAGGCCGGCGCGACCTAGCGAACGGGTGGCGTCAACGAACGGCATCAGGCAACCCTCGCACGCGGTGCGGCATCGAAGGGGATCGGGCCGTCCGGCTCACCATGCAGGAACTGCCGCAGCAGCGGGTCCTGGCTGGATTCGAGCGCGGCCGGGCTGCCCTGGAACACGATGCCGCCGTTGGCGATCGCGATCACCTGGTCGCAGATCGGCAGGGTCTCGTGCACGTGGTGGCTGACGATGATGCTGGTCAGCCCCAGGCTGTGGTTGAGGCGCTGGATCAGGCTCATGATCACGCCCGAGGCAATCGGGTCCAGCCCGGTCAGCGGCTCGTCGTAGATCATCAGCGGCGGGTCCAGTGCCAGCGCGCGGGCCAGGGCCACACGGCGCGCCATGCCGCCGGACAGCTCGCGGGGCCAGGCATCGGCCGCGGCCAGCAGGCCGACCGCGTGCAGCTTCATCTGCACCAGGCGGCGCAACACGGGCTTGGGCAGGCGGGTGTGGGTACGCAGCGGCAGCGCCACATTCTCGGCCACGGTCAGGTCGGTCAGCAGGCCATTGCCCTGCAGCAGCACGCCCACGCTCTTGCGCATCTCCAACAGCGCGCGTGCGCCGGTCGGGATGGGCTGGCCGAACAGGGTGACCTCGCCGGCAACCGGCCGCAGCTCACCGGTCAGCGCGGCCAGCAGGGTGGACTTGCCACTGCCCGATGGGCCGAGCACGGCCGTGATGCTGCCGCGCGGAACGGTCAGCGAAACGTCGCGCAGGATCGTACGTCCGCCGCGGTCGATGCGGACGTTGGACAACTGCACCAGACTCTCTTCGGAAACCGTCATGAGCGCCATTAACAAAATTCCAACGTTGTAAGATCATGGTGAACGGCTGAACATAACCGAACTGCACCGTGCAGTATTGTCGCACGGGCAGGTGGGGGCAGCGCCCCGACGGCCATGCCGTGGCCTGCAACACAGCGTGTCGGGCCGGTATCGGCCACGGCCTTTTCCACGTCCGGACACCCCTCAGCGCTGCGTTCGTGCGCGGGCTGCGGCACACTCCTGCGATGACCGACGCCGCTTCAGACTTCCGCCTGTACCACTCCAACTCGCTCGATGTGCTGGCCGCCCTGCTGGCCACGACGCTGCGCACGCCCGTGCCGGGCCAATCGATCCTGGTGCCGGAGGTGGTCCTGATCCCGCAGGTGGCGATGCGCCGCTGGCTGCAATCGACCCTGGCGGCCGAGTATGGCATCGCCGCCAATCTGGAGTTCCTCACCCCCGGTGAGCTGGTCGCCCGCGCCCTCAATGCCAACGTGCCCGGCGAACATGACGATCTCAATGCCGAGGGCCTGCGCTGGGGGCTGTACGCCGCGCTGCGTGACCCGGTGCTGATGGCGCAACCGCCGATGGTGGCCCTGCAGGCCTATCTGTCCGCGGCTGATCCGCTCAAGCCGTGGGCGCTGGCCGCCGAGCTGGCCTCGGTGTTTGAGAAGTACCAGGCCTGGCGTCGCGATTGGCTGCTGCGTTGGGAGGCCGGCGCGGCACCGAACGACCCGCAGGCGATCCTGTGGCGGCATATCGCCAGCGGCAAGCAGTACCGTGCGCGCCGCATCGATGCCTATCTCGCCCGTTTCGAGGGTGCTGGCCAACCGCTGCCGCAGGGCCTGCCGGCGCGGGTGTTCGCCTTCGCCACGCTCAACATATCCCCGGACGTGCTGCGGGTGATGGCCACCCAGGCGCGGGTCGGCACGATGCACTTCTATCTGCCCACGCCCACCCAGGCCTACTGGGGCGATCTGCAGACCCTGGGCGAGAAGCTGCGCAGTGGCGCGCCCGATCCGTTCGGCGAGGCGGCCGGCGAGAACCGCCTGCTGCAGGCCTGGGGCGCGGCGGGCCGCGACTTCATGGCGGTGCTGGGCAGCTACGAGGTCGTGCACCCCTCCGGTGAGATCGCCGCCTACGACGATCCCGAAGAGGACGCGCGCCCGGACATGGATGCCGGCGGCCTGTCCGACAGCCTGCTGCATTGCCTGCAGCGCGACCTGTTCCACCGCCGCGGGCAGCCCGCCGGCCCTCTGCGCGAGGCGCTGCGCTACGACGACCCCAGCCTGCAGGTGCATGCCTGCCATACCCGGCTGCGCGAACTGCAGGTGCTGCACGACCAGCTGCGCGGCCTGCTCCAGGACCCGCGCTTCGATCCGCCGTTGCAGGCGCGCGAGATCGCGGTGCTGGCGCCGGACATCGATCCCTACGTGCCCTACCTGGAAGCGGTGTTCGGCGGGCGCGGCGGCGGCGATGACCACATTCCCTATGCGCTGGCCGACACCAGCCCGCTGGCGGGTGAACCACTGGCCGATGTGTTCGTGCACCTGCTCGGGTTGCCGGTCTCGCGCTTCGGCTTGAACGAAGTGCTGGATCTGCTCGCCAGCGCGCCGCTGGCCGAAGCGGCCGGTCTGGATGCGGCGGCGTTCGACCGCCTGCACGACTGGCTGCAGGCCGCCGGCGCGCGCTGGGGGCTGGATGCCACCCATCGCGGCCAGCACCAGGCCCCGGTCGATGATGCCTTCACCTGGCAGTTCGCACTCGATCGCCTGCTGCTCGGCCATGCCAGCGGCAGCGACGGCGATATCGCCGGGGTCGCGCCGTGGCCGGAGCTGGAAGCCAGCGCGCTGGATGCGCTGGATCGCCTGCTCGGCCTGCTGCGGGTGCTGGCGCGCTACCAGAAGGCGTTGGGAGAGGCGATGTCGCCTGGCCAGTGGCGGCAGCGTCTGCTGGCGCTGCTCGATGCGCTGCTGCCGGAGCCGCCGCAGGCCGCCAACAGCCAGCGCGCGCTGGAGCGGCTGCGCAAACTGATCAACGAGTTCGCCCGTGATGCGAATACCGCCGGCTTTGAGGGCGACGTGCCGCCGGAAGTGCTGCGCGCGCATTTCGCCGGCGTGCTTGCGCAGGCCGATACACGTGCGCCGCTGCTGACCGGCGGCGTCAGCTTCGGGCGGATGGTGCCGATGCGCCTGCTGCCGTTCCGGGTGATCTGCGTGCTGGGCCTGAACGATGGCGATTTCCCGCGCCGCGACCCGGCTGCCGGGCTCAACCAGCTCACCGCCGAACTGGGCACCGACAAGCGCCGGCATGGCGACCGATCGCTGCGCGAGGACGACCGCTTCCTGTTCCTGCAGCTGTTCGCCTCGGCGCAGGACGTGTTCTACCTGAGCTACCTGGGCGCCGATCCGCGCGATGGCAGCGTACGTGAACCGTCAGTGCTGGTCAGCGAGCTGATCGATGCCGCTGCCGAGTACCACCTGGATCCGCCCGCGGCCGCCAAGCGGATGACGGTGCGGCACTCGCTGCAGCCGTTCGCCCCGGCGGCATTCGGTGGGGGTGAGGAACCGCGACGTTTCAGCTACCGCCAGCAATGGCACCCGGCCGCCGGCTCGCTTGGCGGCGCACGGCGCGCGCTGGCGCCCTGGTTCGCACGGCCACTGCCGCCGATGGAGAGCGTGGTGGGCGAGGCCGAACTGAGCGTGGATGCGCTGCGTCGCTTCCTCACCGATCCGGCCAGCCAGTTCCTCTCGCAACGGCTCGGCCTGCGCCTGCCCGACGACGTGGACAACGCCGAGGATGTGGAGCCGCTGGTGATGGCGGCGCGCGGTGGCGATACCGTACTGCTGCAGCAGGCGGTGATCGAGGCCACCCTCGACGAGGATGCCGCGCCGCTGTACCCCCGGCTGCGCGCGCGTGCGCTGCTGCCCTCCGGTGCACTGGGCGAGCGTCAGTTCGCGCTGCTGCAGGCGCAGACCGAACCCTACGCACAGGCGCTGGCGCAATGGCAGGCCGGTACTGCGGCCGGCAGCCGCCGCTACGAAGTGGATATCGACGGGGTGCGTCTGCACGGCCGTGTCGAGGGCCTGCATCCGCATGGCCTGGTGCATCTGCGCCCGGGCCCGCTCAATGGCCGTGCCGCGATCCGCCAGGGTCTGGACTGGCTGCTCGCCAACGCCGCCGGCGACCCACAGCCGCTGGTCCAGTTCCACGACGCGGGCGATGACGGGCTGGGCCCGCACACGCTGCCGCCGCTGCAGGCCGAACGTGCGCACGAGGTGCTGCGGCGCCTGCTGCAGCTGCGCAGCGAAGGGCTGCGCGCGCCGCTGTTGTACGGCCCGTCCACCGGCTGGGTGCTGTACACCGCCGCCGAGGCCAAGCGCGAAGCCGAGGGCCGCGCCAAGTGGCATGGCAGCGACCGCACCTGGGGCGAATCCACCGGCGCCGGCTACCAGCTCGCGCTGCGTGGCCATGATCCGTTCGCCACCGCGGACAGCTACCGACAATTGCTGCACAACAGCTTCGTGGTGTTCACCGCGGTGCGCGAGGGCCGGGTGTTCCCGGGCTTTGACGAGCAAGGAGCCCTGCGATGATCGACCACGACCTGCTCAACGATCCCTATCTGGCGCTGCCGCTGGAGGGCGTGCGCCTGATCGAGGCCAGCGCCGGTACCGGCAAGACCTTCACCCTGGCCACGCTGTTCACCCGGCTGGTGGTGGAGAAGGGCTGGCGCATCGGCCAGATCCTGGCGGTCACCTTCACCGATGCCGCGACGCAGGAACTGCGCAAGCGCATCCGCGAGCGCCTTGCATTGGCCGCACAGCTGGTCGAGCGCGCGCCGAGCGAACAGGACAGCCCGGAGGTCGTCCTGACCCGGGCGATCCTGCACCGCCAGCTCGCCCTCGGCGAAGAAACGCCGGCCGCGCTGGCGCGCCGGCTGCAGACCGCGGCCGACGAAATCGATCTCGCCTCGATCTTCACCATCCATGGCTTCTGCACCCGCGTGCTGCGTGAGCATGCCCTGGAGAGCGGACACACCTTCGATCCGCCGACCCTGCTGCCGAGCGAACGCGCGCTGCACGAGGAACTCGCCGCCGACCTGTGGCGCGTGCATGCCAACGACGCGGCCACGGTCGATGCGCTGACCTGGCTGTGGTCCTCGCCCGAGGCGCTGGCCGGCGATCTCACCACGCTGATCAAGCCGTTGCCGTTGCTCCCAGCGCGGCCGACCCACACCTTCGACGACCCCGCGCCGCAGCTGCGGCTCGCCGCGGCCGCGCTGGCCGAGGCGATCGAAACCCACGCCGAAGACGCGCAGGCGCAGATCGCCGTCGCCTTCGATCGCAAGATCTTCGACGGTCGCCGTGCCAAACGGCCCAGCTTCGACAAGGCCTTCGGCGAGCTGTTGGCCGGCCGCAGCGCGCAGCACTGGCCGCGCGGCGACAAGAGCCACCTGGGCAAGCTGCTGCCGGTGCAGCTGCTGGCCTTCTGCAAGGACGGCATGGACGGCCAGTGCCCGGTCTCGCCGCTGTTCGATGCACTGCAACGCTGGTGGCACGCCGCCGACGCGCGCGAGCAGTGGCTGCGCCAGCAGGCCACCGCGTTCCTGCATGACCTGCGCGATGAAGCGCGTGCGCGCCTGGCCGAGCTCAAGCGGATCGGACGCGTGCAGACCTACGATGACCTGATCGACGGTGTCGCCGATGCACTCGACGGCCCGCACCGCGCCACCCTGGTGCAGCAGCTGCGCGCGCAGTACGCGATCGCGCTGGTGGACGAGTTCCAGGATACCGACGACCGCCAGTGGGGCATCTTCCAGCGCGTGTTCGGCGATTCACAGGAAACCCGCGAGGCCGGCCTGACACCGGCGCTGTTCCTGATCGGCGATCCGAAGCAGGCGATCTACGGTTTCCGCGGCGGCGATATCCACACCTACCTCAAGGCCAAGCGCCAGGCCGATGCCGCGCCCGCGCTGGACCGCAACTTCCGCTCGCGTCCGGCGGTGCTGCACGCGATCGAAGCGCTGTACGCCAATGCCGGCGAACGCGCCTTCCTCGAAGCCGACATCGCCTTCGAGCCGGTGCACCCCGGCAGCACCCGCGTGGATGCGGATTTTCTGCGCGACGGGATTCCCGCACCCGGCCTGACCGTGCGCGTGCTGCACAACACCGAGGCCGGTGATCTCAAGGCCGATCCCTCGCGCCAGCAGGCCAGCGACGCCTGCGTGGCCGCGATCCATCAGATCCTCAGCGAGGCCCGGCAAGGGCGCGCGCTGCTGCGCGACCTGCCGGTACAACCCGGCGACATCGCGGTGCTGGTGCGCTCGCACAAGGAGGCCACGCGCATCCAGCAGGCGCTCGGTGCGGTAGGTATTCCCGCCGTCGCTGCAGGCAAGCAGAGCCTGTATGCCACGCCCGAAGCGCACGACCTGCGCCTGCTGTTGCTGGCGTTGCTGCAGCCGGCCGATGAAGGACGGCTGCGCGCGGCGCTGTCGACCGTGCTGCTTGGCGAAGATGCCGAGGCGATCGATGCGCTGGAGCGCGAAGGGGATGCACAACGCTCGTTCCAGGTGCGGCTGCTGGAATGGCGTGAGCGCTGGCAGCGCGGCGGCCCGTTCGCGGTGATCGCCGATCTCTGTGCCGAGCACGCCGAGCGTCTGCTCGGCCTGCTGGATGGCGAGCGTCGCTTGACCAACTACCTGCAGCTGGGCGAGCTGCTGCAGCAGGCGGCCGGCCAGACGCTGGGCATGCACGGCCTGCTCGACTGGCTGCAGGTGCAGATGGCGCATGCAGACCAGAACGACGAACAGCAGCTGCTGCGCCTGGAATCGGATGCGCGCCGCGTGCAGATCATCACCCTGCACAAGAGCAAGGGCCTGGAGTATCCGCTGGTGTTTCTGCCGTTCGTGGGCATCGGGGGTGGCGCGCCGAACACCGAGGCCAACTGCACGGTGTACGCCAACGGCCGCCGCGAGCTGCATTGGAAACTGGACAAGGACGACAGCTGGAGCGCAGCCAGCACGCGCAGCGCGCAGGAACAGGAGGCCGAAGATGCGCGTCTGCTCTATGTCGGGTTGACCCGCGCCGAGCACGCGCTGTGGATCGCCGCCGGTGAGCTCGCCGGCCTGGCGAAGACCCGCCTGGCACCGATGCTGTCGAACATGGGCGCCCTGCGTGACCACCCGGATATCGCTGTTATCGAAGGCCCGGTGGAGATCCGGCCGGCACAGCTCGCCTTCGAACGCGAGGGCGAGCTGCCGCCGGTACGCGCGCTCACCCGCCGCGTGCCGCACGATTGGTGGGTGTACAGCTTCACCCAGCTGGCGCATGCCGATGCGGGCCACGACACCGATGCCGCCGCGACCGAAGTGCCGGCCCCCGCGGCCGACGAACCGGCCGGCGTGGACCTCACCCTGGACGCCGAGCAACCGGCCGTGGCCAGCGACGAGAGCGACCCGCGTTTCATGGGCAGCCGCTTCGGCAATGTGCTGCACGATGCGCTGGAGAACACCGATTTCGCGCTGTGGGGCGGCTGGCAGGCCGGGCAGCTGGCACCCGGCGAGGAAGCCGGGGTTCTGCGTGCTTCGCTGCGCGCGGAAGGCTATGCCGAGGAAGATCTGGACGATGGCGTGGCCATGTTGACCGCGCTGGTCGGCCAGACCCTGACCGTGCCCTTGCCGGAAGGCGGCGCACTGCACGACCTGCCGGCCGATGCACGCCGTGCCGAGATCGAGTTCCACTTCGCGATGCAGCCCACCGCCGTTCCAGCGCTGCTGAGCCTGCTGCACGCGCACGGACTGGTGCGTGACCGCCATGGCTTCGGCACCCGCCGGCGGCTGGAGGGCCTGATGACCGGCAAGATCGATCTCACCTACGTGCGTGCGGACCGCTGGTACGTGCTCGACTACAAATCCAATCGCCTGCCTGGCTACGACGCGGCCCGGCTGACGAGTGCCATGCAGCACAGCGAGTACGACCTGCAGGCGCTGATCTACACCGTGGCGCTGCACCGCTGGCTGCGCTTCCGGCTGGGCGCGCAGTACGACTACACGCGCGACATGGGCGGCATCCGCTACCTGTTCTGCCGCGGCCTGGATGCTCGCCGCGACGACAGTCCGGGCCTGTATGCGCATCGCTTCGATCCGACTCTGGTCGACGCACTGGATGCCCTGTTCGCCGGCGGCGAACACGCCCAGGCCCGCATGGCCGCCCGCGCACGGGGGGACGCATGAGCCTGCTCACCACGCTGTACCGCGGCAACGCGCTGCGCACACTCGATCACGCACTGGCGCAGAGCCTGCGCCGGCTGCGCCCGGACACGCCCGAGCCGGTGCTGCTCGGTGCTGCACTGGCCTCGCTGGCGGTCTCGGAAGGCCATGCCGGCCTGGATCCGAGCCAGCCGCAGCGGCTGATCGATGCCGAGATCGAGTGGCCCGCGCCCGAGGGTTGGCTGGCGCAGCTGCGCACCTCGCCGTGGGTGGAGGTGCCGGATGCAGATGACGTGGTCGCCGGCGATGCACCGCTGGTGTTGGAGAACGGGCTGCTCTATCTGCGCCGCTACCGCGAGTACGAGCGGCGGCTTGCTGCGGGCCTGCAACGGATCGCCACGCATCCGCTGGCCGAGGCCGATCCCGGCCGCCTGGCCACCCTGTTTGGCCAGTTGTTCCCGCAGGCGCGCGAAGGGATGGATCATCAGGCCCGCGCCGCGGCCGTCGCCCTGCGCCATCCGCTGGTGCTGGTGACCGGCGGCCCCGGCACCGGCAAGACCACCACCATCGCGCGGCTGCTGGTACTGCTGGCCGCGCAGGCGGTGCAGGCGGACCAGGCATTGCCACGGGTCGCGCTGGCCGCGCCGACCGGCCGTGCCGCCGAACGCATGGCCGAGAGCCTGCGCCTGGCCGTGCAGCGGCTGCGGCTGGTCGGCATCGCGCCGGCCCTGTGCGATGCGATGCCGAGCACCGGCACCACCCTGCATCGCCTGCTCGGGGTAATCCCGGATTCGCCGCGCTTCCGCCATCACGCCGACAACCCGCTGCCGTATGACGTGGTGGTGGTGGACGAGGCCTCGATGATCGATCTGCCGTTGATGACCAAGCTGGTCGAGGCGGTCGCCGATGGCAGCCGGCTGGTGCTGCTCGGCGATCCGGATCAGCTGCCCTCGGTGGAAGCCGGCGATGTGCTCAGTGCGATCCTGCGTGCCAGTGGCGATGGCCTGGGCACGCAGGCCGACGACGCGCAGGCATTACGCGCGCTGCTCGCGCCCGACGCGCTGCAACCGCTGGCACCGTCACGCCGGTTCGCGGGCCGGCGCGTGCAGCTGCAGCGCGGCTACCGGCAGACCGACGCGCTCGATCTGGCGCCGCTGGCGCATGCCGTGCGCGAGGGCAACAGTGCCACCGCACTTGCCCTGCTACGCGTGGGCACGCTGGCCGGTGTGCACTTCCACGAGGACCAGAGCGACCCGCTGCAGCATCATCGCGAGCACCTGCTCGGGCATTGGCGTGGCCTCGGCGAAGCCGCCGATCCGGGTCAGGCGCTGGCCAATGCCGGCCGCATCCGCCTGCTTACCGCCGTGCGCGAAGGCCCACAGGGGGCGCGCGGGCTCAATGCGCGCATCGAAGCACTGCTGGCCGGTGTGCCGCGGCCGGGCATGGCGCCGGGTTATTTCCACGGTCGGCTGCTGCTGATCACTGAAAACAGCTACCGGCACCGCCTGTTCAACGGCGACATCGGCATCTGCCTGATTGATCGGCACGGCAGCGTCACGGCATGGTTCCCCGGCGAGACGCCGGATCAGCCGCGCGGCTTCCACCCGGGTGCGTTGCCCGCACATGAGAGTGCGTTCGCGATGACCGTGCACAAGGCACAGGGCTCGGAGTTCGATGAGGTCTGGCTGCAGCTGCCGCGACGCGACAACCGCGTGCTGTCGCGCGAGCTGATCTACACGGGTATGACCCGTGCGCGGCAGTCGCTGCATGTGCTGGGCAGTGCGGAAGTGTTGGAGGCCGCGTTGGCGCGGCATGCCAGCCGTTTGTCGGGCCTGGCGGCGCGCCTGCAGGGCGGCCAGGGAGACGCAGTAGCCGACGCCGTCGTGACGGCGCCGGCCCAGGGGCAGTTGTTCTAGCCCTGCGTCCGGTTTTACTCCGGAATCACCACGGTGCCATCGGGGAACACGATGGCGCCGTCACCGCTGACATCGAAGAAGCCCAGCTGGTGGGTGTTGGCCAGCACCTGCACCAGGCCGTGCGCGTTCTCGGCCACCTCGTCATCGAACGAGGCATAGACCACGTGCTGGCCGATGCTGTAGTCGGTCACTTCCGGGCGGTCATCTTCCTCATCGGACAGCGGACCGTCCATCGGAGGGTAGTGCTCGGCGAGCGCGGCGAAGAACGCCTGAAGCGCCGGCACCGACACCTTCGGGTCGTCGTAGTCGTGCGTCTCGTTCCATTCGGTCTGCGCGTCATACCACTGCAGGAAGGCCTCGGCCTCGCGCGGGGCGACGGCGGGGTCGAACACCATCAGGTCGTAACTCATCGGAAATCACCTTGATCCATGCGCAAATGCATGCGTCAGGATAGCCCTGATCGGTGTGGGCCGGCCGGTCTGCGGCCAGGCCGGTTCAGCGCGGCGCGGGCAGGCCGGGTGCCGCTGCGGGGGTCTCGGCAGGGGTATCGACCACCGTCGCCTCGGGGAACAGGGCATAGCGCAGCCCGATCAGACCCATCAGCGCCTCATCGCGGGCCTTGCCGGCCGTCACGGTCTGCACACGCTTGAGCGAGGCGTCCAGCCGGGTCTGCAGCCCGGTGGGGGCGGGCAGGGGACGCCGACGCGCCGCCTGCGCGCGGTAATGCGCTGCTACCTCGTCCAATATCGCGTCGATCGCGGCCACGCTGGGCGCCGGCAGGCCGTGCCGCGAGCGGCGCAGCTGCAGGATGTTCAGGCCGATCCGCGCTTCGGTGAGCATGTCCACCGAGGCGATATCGCTGCCTTCCGGGGTGGCCGCCAGGCGCGGTGCCAGCAGGCCGAGCAGATCAAGCATGCGCGCGGCGAACTGCTGGCGGTCCTGCTGGCCACGGCCCTCGGCCGCATCGGCCAGCGTGTTCCACCCCTGGCGCACCAGCCGGCGTGCGGTCCACTCAGCACCCACCGAGCGGAACAGCCGCGTCATCACCACCGCAAAGCCAATGCCGATGAACATCGCCACAGCCGAATTGATGAAGCTCTGGATGTTGGCGCTGTAGGTGTTCTGCACGTTCAACAGCGCGACCAGATTCACCGTGAGCGGCAGGCCGATCAATGCCGTCTTGGGCCGATGCAGCAGCAGGCCCAGCGGCAGGAAGATCACCGCCAGCACCAGCACCAGGCTGCCGAAGTCGTGCACGGCCGGGAAGATCCCGAACAGGTACACGCCGGCCACCAGGCTGGCCACGATCGCCCAGAGCAGGAAGGACAGCATGCTTGGCGCCGGATCATCCTGCGCGGCGAAGAACGCGGCAGCCACCGCGGCCATCATCGCGCCATTGCCGCCGCCCTCCCAGCCGAGCCCGATCCACAGCACGCAGTACGTCATCAGCGCGACGCCGGCACTGGCGGCGGAGAACAGCGCCATGCCGTAGTCCACATGGCGCACGTGATCCACGCGCTGGGTGCGCACGCGGTAGTGCGCGGTATCGCTCGGCGCGGTGCCGGCATCGATGGCGGCATGCAGGGTGGTGCAGTCCTGCCAGAGGTCCACCAGTTCTTCCAGGCGCAGCAGCAGGGTCACCAGCAGCAGGTGATCCAGCTCGCCATCCACCGCCGGCTTGAGCGCGACGATGCGCGCGCGCAGCGTGGCGTAGGCGCTGGCACTGGAGCGGCCGGGCTGCTCCAGCCACTGCGCCAGATCGGCGATCAGCGTCTCCAGCCCGGGCGGCAGCGCACGGCCACCCGCGCGCAGCGCCCCCAGCCGGTCGGCGATCGAGGAGAGCACCGGCAGCATCAGCAGCATGCGCTCGCGCAGTCGCTCCATCGAGACCGCCGCGCCGGCATGGCGCGGATCATCGCGACGCATGAATTCGATCAGCGCGTCGAACTGGACCAGATCGGCCGCCAGCCGGTTGCGCGGGCCGTGCGCGTGGCCGCGCGTCAGGATCTGCCGGCACCAGTCGGCCGCATCGCCCATCCAGCTGCCGATCCGCGAGCGCAGCATCGGCCGCACCGAGGCCGGGAAGAACAGCGAGGCGAACAGCACCGCCACCACCGTGCCGAGGATGATCTCTTCGCTGCGCGCCACCACGGTGTCGAAGATGGTGTCCGGCGAGGTCACCGCCGGGAAGCCGATGAAGGCGGTGGTGTACCCGGCCAGCAGGAACGCGTAGCCGCGCGGGCCACGGTTGAGCAGGGCGATGAACAGACACCCCGACAGCCACAGCGACATCGCCGCGCTGAGCAGCAAGGGGGTCTCTACCAGGTGCGGCACCATCCACAGCGTGGCCGCGCCGGCGAGCAACGTGCCAACGATGCGATAGGCCCCTTTGGCGCGGGTCGGGCCCAGCATCGGCTGGGTCACGATGTAGACCGTGGCCATCGCCCAGTACGGCCGCGAGAGATTGCCGGCCAGGCCGATGTACAGCGCCGCGATCGCCGCCAGGAAGGTCTTGACCGAGAACAACCAGGCCTGTCTGTCCAGCAGCAGCATGGCTTACCTCGCGGCCGTGCCGGTGGCGACGGCGTCGGCATTCCAGCCGCCGCCGAGCACCAGGAACAGCTGGATCTGGTCGCGCGAGACCTGCGCCTGGGCCTCGGCCAGGGTCGCGTCGGCGCTGGCCAGGCTGCGGTCGGCATCCAGGCTGGCCAGGTAGGGCGTGCGCCCGCCCTGATAGAGGCGGCGGTTCTGGCTGGCGGCCAGGTCGGCCTGCTGCTGGGCCTGCTGCAGGAACTGCAGGCGCTGCAGATCCTGGGCATAGCGGCTCAGCGCGGTCTGGGTTTCGCGCAGGGCCTGCAGCACGCTGTGATCGAACTCGGCCAGCGCGGCTTCGGCGCCGGCTTCGGTGGCGTGGATGCGCGCATGCGTGCCGGAAGAGGGCAGCGACCAGGAAATCAGTGGGCCGATCGACCATTGCTGGGTCAACGGCGTACCGAAGTCTTCCAGCAGGCCGGCGGCACCCACCGAGGCACCGAGGCGGATGTCCGGGTACAGCTCGGCGGTGGCCACCCCGATCCGCGCGGTGGCGGCGGCCAGTTTGCGCTCGGCCTGGCGGATGTCCGGGCGGCGCTGCAGCAGCGCGCGGCCATCGCCGATCGGCAGTGCCTGCGCCAGGGTCGGGGCCTGGCTGCAGTCGCTCACGCCGTCGGGCAGTTGCCCCGGGGTGCGGCCGAGCAGGGCGGCCAGCTGGTATTCGGAGGCTTGGCGGTGCGCGCGCAGCGGCGGCAGCGCGGCCTGCAGCATCGCCACCTGGGCGTTGGCGCGGGCCAGCTCCGGCGGGGTGCCGCGGCCGGCCGTGATCAAGCGCTGGGTGACCTCGCGGCTGCGCTGCTGCAGCTGCAGCGAGTGCTCGGCCACGTGCAGCTCGTGGTTGGCGTGGCAGATGTCGACGTAGCTGCCGACCACCTGCGCCACCAGCGACACGCGCGCCAGGTCCATCGCGGCGGCGGTGGCCTGTTCGTCGGCATGCGCGGCCTCGGAGGCGCGCTTGAGCTTGCCGAACAGATCGAACTGATAGGACACCGCGAACTTGCCGTCGGCCAGGTTGATCGGCGGCAGTTCGTGCTCAAGCAGGAAGGATTCGGCGGACAGCTGCGCGCGGCTCACCCCGGCCTCGGCCTCGTACTCGAAGCCGCCGGCATCCAGCGCCTGCTCATACACGGCGGCGGCGCGGCGCAGGTTGGCATCGGCCACCTTGAGCTCCACGTTGTCGCGCAGCGCCTGCTGCACCAGCGCGTTGAGGGTGTCGTCCTGGTACAGCTCCCACCAGCGCGCGGGCAGCGCGGCCCCAGCGGCGACCTGCGGGTTGCCGGTCTCCAGGAAGGCGGCGTTCGCCTCCGGCCGCTGGAAGGCGGACCCGGCCGGCACCGCATAGTCCGGGCCGCCGGTGCGGCAGGCGGCCAGCGTGGTCAACGCCAACCCCAGGGCGATGCGCTGCAGCGCCGGGCGGTTCACAGCGCCGTCCGTGCCGGTTGCGCCGGCGTGGCCGGGGCGGTGTCCGGCTGGATGGTGACCGTGGCGGTACGCCCGGCGATCAGGTTCACGCCGGCCGGCACGCGGTCGATATGGATGCGCACCGGGATGCGCTGGGCCAGCCGCACCCAGTCGAAGGCCGGGGTCACGTTCGGCAGCAGGCTGCTGCCCTCGCTGCGGTACCGGTCTTCGATGCCGGCGGCGATGCTCTGCACGTGGCCCTGCAGCGGCTGCGCTTCGCCCATCAGGCGGATGTCGACCTTCTGCCCGGCATGCACGCCCTGCAGGCGGGTCTCTTCGAAGTAGCCGTCCACCCGGAACGAGCCGGTATCGAGCACGGCCATCACCGGGCGCCCGGCGGTTACATAGTCACCGGCACGCACGGTGCGGTCGTTGACGTGGCCATCGCTGGGGCTGCGCACTTCGGTGCGGGCCAGATTGAGCTTGGCCAGGTCGACCGCGGCCTGCGCGGTGGCCATCGAGGCCTGCGCGGCGAGCAGCTTGGCGCGGCGGACTTCGGCATCTTCTGCAGCGACCAGGTCCTGCAGGCTGCGGTCGCGCGCGATCTCGCGGCGCAGCTGGTCCAGCGTCGCGCGGCGTTCGCCCAAGGCGGCCTGGGCCTGTTCCAGCGCGATCTCATAGCGTGCCCGGTCCACCACGAACAGCACCTCACCGCGCTTGACCGGCTGGTTGTCGGCCACCTTCACCGCCTCCACCAGCCCGGACACGTCCGGCGCGACCTGCACCACGTCGGCGCTGACGTGGGCATCGCGCGTCCACGGTTCGTCCATGTAGTACGCCCACAGGTGGCGCAGCACCAGCACGGCGGCCACCACGGCAACGACGGTCACCACGACCGGGAATGTCTGCTTGAGGATCTTGTTCACGATTGCATCCAACGCATCAGGGAAAACAACCCGCCGAGCACGATCACATACACGGCCAGGTTGAACAGGGCGGGGTGCCAGATGTGGCGGTAGGCGCCGGTGCGCTGCAGGACCATGCGCAACCCGCTCTTGAGCAGGTAGGCAAGCAGCATCAGCCCGAGCAGGGTCGGGACGAACACACCATAGAGACTGAATTCACCGTACATCGAGGCAAAGGATTCGCAGGGGAGCGGAAAGGGGATCGCCCGGCGTCGAGGGACGACACCGGGCGGTACAACGGGGGAACAGGCTTACGTCACGCGGTCGGCAGCATCGGCCAGCAGCTGCCACAGCTTCAGCACGGTGCGCAGTTCATCCAAGGTCAACTCGCCGAACACGTCCTGGCGCAGGCCGATCAACTGGGTTTCCAGCTGGCTGACCAGGGCCTCGCCCTTGTCGGTCAGCCACAGCAGGTTGGCGCGGCGGTCGCTGGCATCGCATTCGCGGCGGACCAGGTCGCTGGCGGCCAGCTTGTCCAGCAGGCGTACCAGCGAAGGGCCTTCCATGCCCAGCTGGTGGGCCAGCGCCACCTGGCGGATACCCCCGCCGGCGCGCCCGATCATCAGCAGCGGCATGGTGCAGGCGGCGGAAATGCCGTAGCTGCCCAGGGCCTGGTCGGCCAGGCGCTGCCACTGCCGCCCTGCGTAAAGCAGGCCGGAACTGAGCTGCATCTGCAGCTGGGTACGTTCGTCGAGGGATCGGTTCATCAGAATAGATAGGATACTACTAATTCGTTTCCTATCAATACCCGTGGCACAACCGCGGCCCAATGAACGCCTGCCCGGACGTGGCCCGGGCATCCCGGCGCAGGACGCCCGAGGGGTCTGTCGGGTACGATGCTCGCCCCCCTTCGGGTGCTGTATGTAATGAGCAAGCAAGACAACGACGCCAACCCCGTCACCCAGGCCGAGGCCGAATCGGCGGTGCGCACCCTGCTGCGCTGGGCCGGTGAAGATCCGACCCGTGAAGGCCTGCTGGATACCCCGCGCCGCGTTGCCGAAGCCTATGGCGACTGGTTCAGCGGCTACCGCGACGACCCGCGCGCCTACATGGAGCGGACCTTCGAGGAAGTGGCCGGCTACGACGAACTGATCGTGCTGCGCGACATCGAGTACGAAAGCCACTGCGAACACCACATGGCGCCGATCATCGGCCGCGTGCACGTCGGCTATCTGCCGGCTGGCAAGGTGGTGGGCATCAGCAAGCTGGCCCGCGTGGTCGAGGCGTACGCACGCCGCTTCCAGGTCCAGGAAAAGATGACCGCGC
This sequence comes from Stenotrophomonas sp. AGC87, assembly GCF_057333975.1. Classification (NCBI taxonomy): domain Bacteria; kingdom Pseudomonadati; phylum Pseudomonadota; class Gammaproteobacteria; order Lysobacterales; family Lysobacteraceae; genus Stenotrophomonas; species Stenotrophomonas sp. AGC87. Next base: position 16,756 of record NZ_JBHFHW010000033.1, on the reverse strand, counting down.
AGATCGCCCAGTGCATCCAGGACGTGCTGCAGCCGGTCGGCGTGGGCGTGGTGGTGGAAGGTGCGCATGAGTGCATGACCACCCGCGGCATCCACAAGCGGGGCGTCAGCATGGTCACCTCCAAGATGCTGGGCAGCTTCCGCGAGGACGCGCGCACCCGCGCCGAGTTCCTGCGTTTCATCGAAGTGGGCGGCAAGCGCTGATTCCCCGCGCTGTCGCGCGCGGCCGGCAGGCGCTGGGCTTCGGCCCGGCCCTGCGCGTGCGTGCGCGTCCCGTTTCCCTCCCGGCCGCGGCGACCCGCGCGGCCCGTCTTCCTGCCCCCGGTCTCGAATGAAACATCGCGAGCGCATTACCCGTTACCGCCACCTGCGCGAACAATCGCAGTGGAAGCTGCTGGCGGCCGATCACGCGCCGGAGATCATCGGCCTGCTGCAGAGCCTGCTGATGCAGGACGAGCGCACCCTGTCCACCGCGGTGCTGCACGAACGCCTGCAGCGCGCGCTGGATGATCTCAAGGCTGATGAGCTGTCGCGCGATCTGCCGCGCACCGCGCAGGCCTACATCGCGCATTGGCTGGCCCAGGGCTGGCTGGAACGCCGCCTGCCCGAAGGCGCCGACCAGGAACAGTACGAACTGTCCACCCAGGCCGCACAGGCGATCCGTTTCGCCGACAGCCTGGAGCAGGCGCGCGCTGCCGCCCCCGAAAGCCGCCTGGCGCTGGTGATCGAGCAGCTTTCGCAGCTGGCCGCGCTGACCGAATCCAATCCGGATGCGCGCCTGTCCGCGCTGCGCGACGAGCGCGACCGCATCGATGCCGAGATCGCCCGCGTCAGCGGCGGCAAGGTGTCCTCGCTGGACGGCAAGCGCGCGCTGGAGCGGACCCGCCAGATCATCGGTCTGGCCGACGAATTGACCGAAGATTTCCGCCGCGTGCGCGATGACTTCGAACGCCTCAACCGTGAATTCCGCGAACGCATCATCGATGACGAAGGCGAGCGCGGCGACGTGCTGTCCAAGCTGTTCGAAGGCGTGGACGTGATCGGCGACAGCGACGCCGGGCGCAGCTTCGAGGCGTTCTGGCGCCTGCTCAACGATGCCGAACAGAGTGCCCAGCTCGATGCCGCGCTGGAGACCGTGCTCGCGCGTGGTTTCGCCCGCAAGCTGGATCGCAACGAGCGCACGTTCCTGCGTGGCTTCACCACCACCATGCTTGAGCGCGGTGGCCAGGTCCACGACGTGCTGCAGCACTTTGCCCGCAGCCTGCGCGGCTTCGTGCAGAGCCGTGGCTACCTGGAACAGCGCCGCCTCAACCAGCTGCTCAAGCAGGCCCAGGGCGAGGCGCTGGGCCTGCGCGACCACATCCCGGCGCAGCGCAGCATCGGCCGCGACCTGCAGCTCACCACCAGCCGGCTGCGCTCGCTCTCACAATGGAAACTGCACGACCCGCGCCAGGCGCAGGTGGATGGCAGCGTGCAGCGCAACGACACCGCTGCGATCTCGCTGGAGAGTGTCGGCGATCTGGTGGCGGCCTCTGAAATCGACTTCCGCAACCTGCGCCGCGATCTGCACGACCTGCTCGGCGAGCAGCCGCGGCTGTCGATCGCGCAGGTGCTTGAACACCGCGAGGCCCCACAGGGGCTGGGCAGCATCATCGGCTACCTCTCTCTCGGCACCCGCCACGGCGAGGTCGCCGCCGATCAACAGGAGATCGCGCAATGGCGCGGCGGCGATGGCCAATGGCGTCGCGCCCGCATTCCGCTGATCTGGTTCACCCAGGAGAAACGCCATGAGCTGGCATGAACAATCCACCGACACCCCGATCGACGGCGGCGCAGACGAGCACGACGACGAACCGGTCGTGGTGACGCCCGTCCTGCGGCGTAACAATGACGTGTTTTACATGGGCGACACCGGCCGGCTGCCGCTCGATGGCCGCCGCGCGCTGTGCCAGCTGCTGATCGGCCCGAGCATCGACCAGCTGCGCCACGCCAAGCTGTGGCCGGCGCTGATCCGCAGCGAAGCGGCGATCCGCTCGGCGCTCTCGGACCTGTTCCTGGAACTGGTGCTGGACCGCGAGAGTGGCGTGGCCTTCACCCGCCAGGCCGATACCGAAGATATCGATGCACCGGTGCTGCTGCGTACCTCGCCGCTGACTTTCATCGACTCGGTGCTGCTGCTGCACCTGCGCCAGCAGTTGGCCGAAGCCGATGCGCGCGGCGTGCGCGCAGTGGTCGAGGATGCCGAGCTGGCCGAAGCACTGGCCGTGTACGAGCGCCACCTGTCCACCGACCGCGCCGGCTTCAACCGCCGCGTCGCCAGTGCCGTGCAGAAGATGAAGGACAACCACATCCTCACCCGCCTCGGCGGTGACGATGCGCGTCATGAAGTCTCGCCGGCACTGAAACTGATGTTCTCCGCCGAAGATGTCGCCGCCCTGGCCCAGGTGTACCGCCGCCTGCGCGAAGCGCCGGCCGACCTCGACGCCTGAGCGCGCGCCCGCGCGCCGCTGCCCTGCCTGGATTGCTAGCCCTGCCATGACCGTCCACATTCCCGCACCCGTCCTGTTCCCCGGCGACCAGCCCGATCCGCGCGCCCAGCAATTCCGCATGCGCCGCCTGCAGGTCCACAACTGGGGCACCTTCTCCGGCCTGACCGAAGTGCCGATCGCCGAGCGCGGCTTCCTGTTCGTCGGCCGCTCCGGCTCGGGCAAGTCGACCCTGCTCGATGCGATGTCCGCGCTGCTGGTGCCGCCGGCCCTGGTCGACTTCAACGCCGCCGCGCGCGAAGCCGAACGCAGTGGCCGCGACCGCAACCTGGTCTCCTACGTGCGGGGCGCCTGGGCCGACCAGCAGGACAGCGGCACCGGTGAAATCGCCACCCAGTACCTGCGCAAAGGCGCGACCTGGACCGCCCTGGTGCTGGAATACCGCAGCAATGACGGCCGCATCGTCAGCCTGGTGCGCCTGTTCTGGATCGCCGGCAACGGCGCGGCCGCGGCCGATGTGCGCAAGCACTACATGGTGGCCGAGCGCAGTTTCGACATCGCGCGTGACCTCGGCGGCTTCGACCTGGACCTGCGCAAGCTCAAGCAGCGCCTGGGCGATGTGCATCACTTCGACAGCTTCGCCAGCTACGCCGAACGGTTCCGCCACGTGCTCGGGATCGAGAATGAGATGGCGCTGCGCCTGCTGCACAAGACGCAGTCGGCGAAGAACCTCGGCGATCTGAACGTGTTCCTGCGCGACTTCATGCTTGATGCGCCGCGCACCTTCGATGCCGCCGAGCGGCTGGTCGATGATTTCGCCGAACTCGATGGCGCCCATCAGGCCGTGGTCACCGCGCGCCGCCAGGTCGAAACCCTGCTGCCCGCACGCGGCCACTACGCCGATCTGCAGGCACTGCGCCGCCAGCGCGAAGACCTGGACGAGATGAAGCTGGGCATCGACGGCGTGCGCGAGCAGCGTCGCCTGGCCCTGCTTGAGGCGCGCCTGCTGGAACTGGATACCCGCGACCGCGGTCTGTCCGGGGAAGAAGGCCAGCGCCGCAGCGCGCTGGACAACCATGAAAGCCACCTCGCCGAGCTGGAAGCGCAGCGGCGCCAGCAGGGCGGTGAGCGCATCGAAGAACTGGAGCGCGAACAGGGCCGTGTCGCCCAGGAACGCGACCGCCGGCTGGCCAAACGCAGCCAGGCCAATCATGCCAGCCGCGAACTGGGGGAAACCCTGGCCGAGACCGCGCACGGGTTTGCCGAGCAGCTCGCCCGCGCCCAGGCCCGCCTGGACGACGGCCAGCGCGCTGCGGCCGAACTGGACGAAGCCATTGCCGAGCGCATGGGCGGCAAGCGCGACGACGAACGCCGCTTCGCCGAGGTGCGTTCGGAACTGGAGGCGCTCAAGCGCACCCCGTCCAGCATTCCCGCGCCGATGCAGCAGCTGCGCGCGCGCCTGAGCAGCGACACCGGCATTCCCGAAGCGGCACTGCCGTTCGTTGGCGAACTGCTGCAGGTCCGCGACGAAGACGCCGCATGGCAGGGCGCCATCGAGCGCGTGCTGCACGGCTTCGCGCAGTCGCTGCTGGTCGATGAGCGCCACCATGCCCAGGTCTCGGAGTGGATCAACCAGACCCACCTCGGTACCCGCCTGGTCTACTACCGCGTACGCCGCAACGACGATGCGCTGCATGGCCGCGAGCCGGGCGCACGTTCGCTGCTGCACAAGCTGGTGCTGCGCGAGCACGGCTATGCCGGCTGGCTGCGCCGCGAGCTGGGCAAACGCTTCGACTACGAATGCGTGGATGCACGTCACCTGCGCGATACCGACCGCGGCATCACCAAGGAAGGCCAGGTCAAGCACCCGGGCGAACGCTTCGAAAAGGACGATCGCCACAACATCAGCGACCGCCGCCGCTGGCTGCTCGGCTTCAACAACCGCGACAAGCTGGACCTGTACGAGCGCGAAGCGATCGAACTGGCCCAGCGCATCGCTGCCTGCGACAGTGATGTGGCCGGCCTGCGCGCGCAGCGCGAACAGGACGGCAAGGCCCGACTGGCCTGCCATCAACTGTGCACGCTGGGCTGGGACGAGATCGATGTGGCCGCACCGCTGCAGCGCCTGGACGACATCGCCCAGGCCCTGCACGACCTGCGCGAAGGCAATGCCGACCTGCGCAAGCTGGGCGAACAGATCGAGAAGACCCGCGCCGACGTGGCCCAGGCCAAGCGCACCTATGAAGACGTGCGCGTGGAGCGCGGCCAGCTCGGCCGTGAACATGAACGCCTCGAGCGTCTGCACGAGCAGTGCGCGCCGCTGGCCAAGCGCGTGGTCACCCCTCTCCAGCAGCAGGGCCTGGACGAACGCCTCAAAGCGCTCGGCGTGCTCAGCCTGGAGAACCTGGAAGCCCACTTCCGGCAGATCAGCAACACGCTCAACGAACAGCTCGGCGGCTCCCAGGCCGAACACAACCGGCTGGAGAACCTGCTGCTGGGCTGCTTCCGCCGCTACTGCCAGGCTTGGCCGGAAGACAGCGGTGACTTCACCGTCAGCCTGTCCAGCGCGGAAGACTTCCTGGCCCGCCTGCAGCGGCTGGAGAACGACGGCCTGCCGCAGCACGAGGCACGCTTCTTCGATCTGCTGCAGAGCCAGAGCAAGAACAACCTGCTGGCCCTGCAGCGGCACACGGCCGAGGCGCGCAAGTCGATCGCCCAGCGCCTGGACGAGGTCAATGCCTCGCTGGAGCAGGTGCCGTTCAACCGCGGCACCCTGCTGACCATCGAACTCACCGACCGCCGCCTGCCCGAGGTACTGGATTTCCACCAGCGCCTGCGCGACGTGCTGTCCCAACAGCAGACCGACCAGCGCGAGCTGGCCGAAGCGCAGTTCGCGGTGCTGCGTGAGCTGGTCGCCAAGCTCGGCTCGCAGGAAGGCGAGGACAAGCGCTGGCGCGAGCTGGTGCTGGACGTGCGCCTGCACGTGGAATTCGTCGGCGTCGAACTCGATGCCGCCACCCGCCAGCAGGTCGAGATCTACCGCAGCGGTGCGGGCAAGTCCGGCGGCCAGCGCCAGAAGCTGGCCACCACCTGCCTGGCGGCCGCACTGCGCTACCAGCTCGGCGGCGCCGATGGCCAGCTGCCCAGCTACGCGGCGGTGGTGCTGGATGAAGCCTTCGACAAGGCCGACAACGAGTTCACCGCGCTGGCGATGAACATCTTCGACAACTTCGGGTTCCAGATGGTCGTGGCCACCCCGCTGAAGTCGGTGATGACGCTGGAGCCCTTCATCGGCGGTGCCTGCTTCGTGGAGATCAGCGGTCGCCACGACTCCGGCGTGCTGCTGATCGAGTACGACGACGAAGGCAAGCGCCTGAAGCTGCCCGAGCGTGCCCGCGCCGGCGAGCCGACAGCTGCACCGGTACCGGCCGTGATCGCCGTGCCAGACGTGGTCGATGCCCCTGAGGTAATGGCCAATGAGGTGATGGCGGCCTCGATCGACGCGGACGCCCACGTCGAGGCGGAGGTCGTGGAGGTACCGGCAGCGGTGCCGGCATCCCGCCCGAAGAAGGCCGCCACCCAGGCGCCGGCAAAGAAGGTCGCCAAGAAGGCGGTCACCAAGCCAGCCACCAAGGCGGCCGCAAAGAAGCCCGCCAAGCCCAAGCGCTGAGCAACCAACGGGTCAGCCCCAGGGCTGGCCCGTCCTGCTAACCGGCGAAGGTATCCCAGCCCATCCGGGCGATCAGCACCACCACCAGCCCGACGAACAGCTTGCGGATGAAGGGCGTGCCACCGCGCAGCGCCATCCGCGTGCCGACCACCGAGCCGATGATGTTGGCCGCGGCCATCGGCAGCGCGAACAGCCACAGGATGTTGCCGGTCGGCACGAAGAAGGAGATCGCCGCCACGTTGGTCGCCAGGTTCACCACTTTGGAGGCGGCCGAGGCGCGCAGGAAGTCCAGCCCGAAGAAGCGCACGAACAGAAAGATCAGGAAGCTGCCGGTGCCGGGCCCGAAGAAGCCGTCGTAGAACCCGATCACCGCACCGATCGCCAACGCGGTCACCAGCTCCTTGCGGCCGATCTCGCGCGGGCGGTGCAGGGCACCGAAGTCCTTCTTCCACAGCGTGTAGCCGAGCATCGCCACCAGCAGCACCAGCACCAGCGGGCGTACCGCGTCCTTGGGCAGCAGGCTGACCGCCGTGGCCCCGGCAAACGAGAACACGAACGCCGTGCCCGCCGCAAACAATACCGGCCGCCATGGAAAGCGCACATTGCGCGCATAGCGGAACGCGGCGGCCGCCGTGCCGAACATCGAGCTGAACTTGTTGGTACCGAACAGCATCGCCGGCGTGTGCTGCGGCAGGACGGTGAACAACCCGGGCAGCTGCACCAGCCCGCCGCCGCCGCCGGCGGCATCGACCAGGCCGGCGATGAAGGCGATCGCCACCAACCACAACAGCTCAGGGGGAACCAGCTCAAGCACGGCGGCACATCGCGGCAGAAGGCGCGCCAGCATACGCCCGGTCATCGCGCGACAATACCCCCATGACCACCGTCTCTTCCGATCCCTGTCCCTGCGGCTGCCCGCTGGCCTACACCGCCTGCTGCGGCCGCTACCATGCCGGCAGCCCCGCGCCGGATGCCGAAGCGCTGATGCGCTCGCGCTACAGCGCCTACGTGCGCCACCTGGCCGAGTACCTGTTGGCCAGCTGGCACCCGTCCACGCGCCCGGCCGAGCTCTCGCTGGACGAAGCACCCGGCCAGCGCACCCAGTGGCTGGGGCTGACGATCCACGCACATACCCGCCCAGATCCCGACCACGCCCAGGTGCGCTTCACCGCGCGCTACAAGGTCGGCGGCGGCAGTGCGGTGAAAATGCTCGAACACAGCCGCTTCGTCCGCGAAGACGGCCGCTGGTTCTATCTCGACGCGTTGCCCTGAGCCAGTGCGGTCGCGCGCACCGGCACGGTGCCCTGCTGGCCAAGCGCACGCACACAGTTGCGGCCGGCGTCCTTGGCGGCATACAGGGCCTGGTCGGCGGCTTTGAGCACCGCCTGCGGGCTGTCGGCGACCCGGCTGTCGGCCACGCCGATGCTCACCGTCACCTGCACCACCTCGCCGTTGCCACCACGCCCACGTTGCAGCTGCCCCACCGCATCGTCGCGGCTGCGTGCCGCGCGGTCGCGCAGATGCATGCGGACGCCTTCGATCCTGGCGCGGATTTCCTCCACCGACGCCACGCAGGCCGGGGCAGGGCGATCCAGGAACACCAGCGCGAATTCTTCGCCGCCGTAGCGGAACGCGCGGCCACCCCCGCCTACCTCGGCCAGTCGCGCGGCCACCAGCTTGAGCACGTCATCGCCGGCATCGTGGCCGTGGGTATCGTTGAAACGCTTGAAATGATCCACGTCCACCATGGCGATGGTGTAGGTGGCCCCAACCCGCTGCAGGCATTCGTTGAACGCGCGGCGCCCGGGCAGGCCGGTGAGTTCATCGCGGAAGGCCATGTGGAAAGCTTCCTGCAGCATCGCCGAGATGACCAGCAACAGCGCCATGCAGCTGACGGCGGGCAGCAGGGCCGGCGAGACGAACACCCGTGGCAGCATCCACCACAGGCAGAGCAGGGCGATCAGCAGGGCAGTGTGCAGCGGCCGCGGTTGGCGCCAGGCCTGTACCGCCAGCGCCACCGTCGTCACCACGAACAACAGCGCAGGCAGCTGGGCCAGCGCATTCCAGCCACTCGGCAGCCACGGCAGGTGGCGGTCCGACAACAAGGCATGCATGCCGACCGGGCCCTGTGCGGCCAGCAGCAGGAAAATACCGAGGGCCGTCCCGCTGACCACGCCGCGCAGCAGCAGATCCTGGCGCAGCCGCCCGCGCTCGGGCCACACGCCATGCACCAGGAACAGCAGTGGCAGCCACCACGACACTGCGTGGAAGATCAGTGGGGTCAGCGCCGAAATCACGCCCTCCCGCTGGAAGGTGCCGACCACACCATGCAGCAGGGCGAACGCCAGGGCGATGGCCAGCATCAGGCACAGCGCCCGGACGCGGTTGTAGATCAGCGCCAGGCCGACACCCAGGCAGGCCAGCACCATCGGCAGCAGGCGATGCACCGGACTGCCGGCTTCCGCCGCGGGGGTGGCGGCCCACAATCCCAGCGCCACCAGTACTGCAGGCAGCACGAACAGATAGTGGCTGGGCTGGCGTAGCAGGTGCGTCCGCAAGAAGGGGTCCACGTGGTGGGCCGGCGCGCCGTGGCTGCAGCGTGCAAACCGGACATCACAGGCAATGGGTCTCCCCCGATAGCGGCCCGGGCGTATTCAACTTGAGCGCTGTCACCTGATCGATGCCGTGCCATGACGTGGCACTCACCCCGGCTGGTCGATCCTGATCACGATGACTACCGCCGTTGCTGCCGCACCACCGCTTACTGCCGCCCCGCCGACGTCGCTGGCCGCCCGCTACGCCAGCGTGCGCGCCCGCACGGTCGCGCTGGCCGCGCCGCTCAGTGCGGAAGACGCCATGGTCCAGAGCATGGCCGATGCCAGTCCGGCCAAATGGCACCTGGCCCACACCACGTGGTTCTTCGAGCGGTTCGTGCTGGCCACCCGGCCCGGCTACGCGCCGATCGATGCGGACTGGCATTACCTGTTCAACAGCTACTACCAGAGCATCGGCCCGGCCCATGCGCGCCCCCAGCGCGGTCTGCTCTCGCGGCCCTCGCTGGAGGAAGTGCTGCATTTCCGCGCCGAGATCGACCAGCGCGTGATCGCTGCGCTTCAGGCCGGCAGTCTGAGCGAGCAGGCCCAACAGCAGCTGCTGCTCGGCCTGCACCATGAGCAGCAGCACCAGGAACTCCTGCTGACCGATATCAAGCACGCGTTCTGGTCCAACCCGCTCCAGCCGACCTACCGCGAGGATCTTGTCGTGGCGCCGGCCCGTGCGCTGCCGCTGCAGTGGCGCAGCAGTCCCGAACAGATCGTGGAGATCGGCGCGCCGGCCTGGCCTACCCGCCCCACGTTCGCCTATGACAACGAATCGCCGGTGCACCGCGCATTGGTGCCCGCGCATGCGCTGGCCAACCGCCCGGTCAGCAACGAGGAGTACCGTCAGTTCGTGCAGGCCGGCGGCTATCGCGAGCCGCGCTGGTGGATGAGCGAAGGCTGGACGCTGTGCCAGGAGCAGCACTGGGAGCATCCACTCTATTGGGACGACGCACTGGAGCGCGAGTTCACCCTTGGCGGCTGGCGCGCGCTCGATCCCCACGCACCGGTCTGCCATCTCAGTTATTTCGAAGCCGACGCCTACGCACGTTGGTGCGACGCCCGCCTGCCCACGGAGTTCGAGTGGGAAGCAGCCACGGCTGGCCGCGCCCTGCGTGGCCGGTTTGCCGATGCGGACGCGCTGCACCCGGGTGGCGCGGAGGAGGAGGGGGACATCGTCCAGTTGTTCGGCGATGTGTGGGAATGGACCAGCAGCGCCTACGGGCCGTATCCCGGCTTCCGCACCTTCCCGGGCAATCTCGGCGAGTACAACGGCAAATTCATGTGCGGGCAGTGGGTGCTGCGCGGGGGCAGCTGCGCTACCCCGGCCGATCACCTGCGCGCCAGCTACCGCAATTTCTTCGCGCCATCGGCCCGGTGGCAGTTCGCCGGCCTGCGCCTGGCCCGGGATGCCGCATGAGTTCGGTCCGTGATGCACTCCAAGCGCTGACCGATCTGCAGCCGGATCGGGACCAGATCACCGCCGACATCCTGCGTGGCCTGTCCACCACACCGCGGCAGCTGCCCTCCAAGTACTTCTACGATGCGCATGGCTCGGCGCTGTTCGAGCAGATCACCCAGCAGCCGGAGTACTACCCGACCCGCACCGAGCTGCAGCTGCTGCAGGACTGTGCGCATGACATCGCCAAGGTGGTCGGCCCGCGCCTGCACGTGGTGGAACTGGGCAGCGGCAGCGGGCGCAAGACCGAACTGCTGCTGCATGCGCTGCGGGAGCCGGTCGCCTACACCCCGATCGAAATCTCCCGCGCCGCGCTGCTGGACAGCATCACCCGGCTGGCCCCCTCGCTGCCGGACATCGAAATGCTGCCGGTCTGCGCGGATTTCACCCAGCCGGTGCAGTTGCCATTGCCGCAGCGCGAGCCGGCCCGCCACCTGGTGTTCTTCCCAGGCTCGACCTTGGGCAACTTTGCCCAGGTCGACGCCATCGCACTGTTGAAGGCGATGCGCCAGACCATGGGCCCGGATGGCATGGCCCTGATCGGCATCGACCTGCACAAGGACGCGGCGCTGATCGAAGCGGCGTACAACGATGCCGCCGGGGTCACCGCCGAGTTCACCCTCAATCTGCTGCGCCGGCTCAACCGCGACATCGGCAGCGATTTCGACCTGGAGGGCTTCCGCCATCGCGCCCGCTACAGCGTGCCGCGCCTGCGCATCGAAACCGAGCTGGTCAGCCAGCGCGACCAGCGCGTGCAGGTGGATGGGCAGAGCTTCGATTTCGCCGAAGGCGAGGCGATGACCGTCGAGTACAGCCACAAATACACCGATGCGGTGTTCGCCGCGATGGCCGCCGCCGCCGGCCTGCGCGTGACCGCCCACTGGAACGCCACCGATCCCGCCTTCGGCCTGCGTCTGCTGCAGCCGGCCTGACCTGCGCGGCATTGCCGCTATGATGCAGGTCCACTGGCTGCAAGGATTCCGCCAATGCGATGGTCGCCCCTGTTGTTGGCCGGGCTGTGGCTCGGCGCACCGTCGATCGCGGTCGCCGCGCCGGATGCATTCGCCACCTGCCTGGTCACGCTGAAGGCGCAGGCCGGCAAGCAGGGCATCAGTGCCGGGCGCTTCGACGTGCTCACCGCCGGGCTGACCCCCGACCCCAGCGTATTGCCGCTGCTGGATGCACAGCCGGAGTTCACCACCCCGTTGTGGGATTACCTGGCCGCGCTGGTGGATACCCCGCGCGTCGATGACGGGCGCGCCCGTCTGATCGAGCACCGTGATCTGCTGGCCCGCGTTTCGGCCGAGTACGGTGTCGATGCCGCCACCATTGTCGCGGTGTGGGGCGTAGAGAGCGATTACGGCCGCGTGTTCGGCAAGCGCCCGCTGCTGCAGTCGCTGGCCACGCTCTCCTGCGAAGGCCGCCGCCAGCCCTTCTTCCGCGGTGAACTGCTGGCCCTGCTCAAGCTGATCGATGCCGGCGACCTGCGCGCCGAGGGCCTGACCGGCTCGTGGGCGGGCGCCTTTGGCCACACCCAGTTCATGCCCTCCACCTATGCGCGTATCGCGGTGGATGGCGACGGGGATGGTCGCCGCGATCTGGTCGCCTCCATTCCCGATGCGCTGGCCTCCACCGCCAACTATCTCAAGAAGGCCGGCTGGCGTACCGGGCAGCCGTGGGGCATCGAGGTGAAGATCCCGGCCGGCTTCAACACCGCCCAATCCGGCCGCACCCAGCGCAAGCCATTGGCCGACTGGCGCGCGCTGGGCATCGTGCCGGTTGCCGGCGGAGCACTGGCACCGGCCGGGCTGCCCGCCGACAGCAATGCAGCATTGCTGCTCCCGACCGGGGCCAAGGGCCCGGCGTGGCTGGTGTTCCGCAATTACGATGCGATCTACGCCTACAACGCCGCTGAGAGTTACGCGCTGGCGATCGCAACACTGGCCGATCGCCTGCGTGGCGGAACCGGCATCGCCGCCGCCTGGCCAACCGACGATCCCGGCATCGGCCGCACCGAACGCCGTGAGCTGCAGACCCTGCTGCTGGCCCGCGGCCACGATATCGGTACGGCGGACGGCATGATCGGTACCGCCACCCGCCGCGCCATCCAGGCCGAGCAGCAACGGCTGGGCTGGACCCCCGCCGATGGCCGCGCCGGCCAGCGCATCCTCACCGCCCTGCGCGGTGCTCCTCCTTCTTCAACACCGACCATGCCCGCATCCACCGTGTTTACCCTGCCGCCCAATCACGCCCAGTATGTCCAGTCCCCGGCGGCGCCACGCGCGGCCCTCCCCAAGGTGCCCGGGCTCAGCCTGGCCGACATCCAGGGCTTCCCCGCGTGGACGGTCCAGACCCCGTTCGCCACCGCCGCGATCAGCGTGTTCGGTGGCCAGCTGCTGTCCTATGTGCCCAAGGGCGGGCAGGACGTGATGTGGCTCTCGCCGAGCGCCCAGCCGCTGCCGACCCCGATCCGTGGCGGCAGCCCCGTGTGCTGGCCGTACTTCGGCCGCCAGGGGCAGGGCAATGACGTGCCTTCGCATGGCTTCGTCCGCAACGTGCCATGGACCCTGCAGCAGGCCCGTCGCGAGGCCGATGGCACCATGGTGCTGACCCTGGCCCCGCCGGTGCTGGAGAACCTGGATCTGCGCCTGCGCATGGAACTGCGGATCGGCCGCACCCTGGAACAGCGCCTGATCACCGAAAACACCGGCCGCCAGCCGGTCGCCTTCACCCAGGCCCTGCACAACTACTTCCATGTCAGCGATGCGACGCAGGTCAGCGTGGAGGGCCTGGATGGCCTGTCCTACCTGGACAAGTTCGAGAATTACGCGACCCCGCGCCAGCAGCAGGGCGACTGGAGCCTGCGCGACCCGCGCGATCCCGGCCGCAGCGACCGCATCTATACGCAGGCCGGCGGCCGCTACGTGCTCAAGGACCCGGGCCTGAAGCGCCGCATCGAGATCACCACCACCGGCAGCCGCTCGCTGGTCGCGTGGAACCCGGGCGAGGCCGGCGCCAGCAAGATGGCCGATGTCGGGGCCGGCTGGCGCAACTATGTGTGCCTGGAAGCGGCCAACGCCGGCCCGGATGTGGTGATCCTGGCGCCGGGTGCGCAGCACGTGCTGCAGCAGACGCTGGCGGTTCACCCGCTATGAGTACGGTTCCGCCCCCGTCCCGGATGGACGAGAGCGCCGGGAATCCTTATCGCGCGCCCAGCACCGCCATGCACGAGGCCATGATCGACGCCCAGATCGATGCGGCCGTGGCGGTGCATGACCGCCATCCGCTGCTGGCGAAGGCGGTGGGCGACAACTTCGCCTTGTATGCCCGTCGCTGGCATCTGGATGACGCCGGTGGCCGCTGGCCGCGCCCGTGGCACTGGCCGGCCGTCCTGTTTGGCTTCCACTGGCTCATGTACCGGCGGATGTACCTGGTGGCATTGGCGGTGCTGATTGTCGATTTCGCCATTGGCATGGCGATGGTCCTGCTGGACCTGGCGGTGGGCGGCGTCGTGTTGTCGCTGGGTGTGCAGCTCTCGCTGGGCATCTTCGGCAATGCGCTGTACCGCTGGCATTGCCGCCGCATGGTGGCGCGGGCGCAGGCCCGTTTTACCGGGCAGCCGGAGCGGATCAACGCGGAACTGGTACGCCGCGGGGGGACCAGCCGGCTTGACCTGGGCCTGGGCCTGGCACTGTTCGTCGTACTGCGTATCTTCGAAGGCGGCTGAGGCGTCAGCGGGCGACCGGGCGCGGTCGCAGCGCCATCAGGCAGATGCCGCCGGCCACCAGCCCCCAGAACGCCGAGCCGATCCCGGCCAGCGACAGGCCCGAGGCGGTGACCAGGAAGGTCACCAGCGCCGCTTCGCGATCGGCCTCCTCACGCAGGGCCATCGCCAGGCTGTTGGCGATGGTGCCGAACAGTGCGATGCCGGCCACGCAGGCCACCAGCTCCTTGGGGAAAGCGGCGAACACGGCCGCCACCGTCGCCCCGAACAGCCCGACCACGATATAGAAGGCGCCCGCGGCCACCGCGGCGGTGTAACGCCGCGCCGGATCCTCGTGTGCTTCGCGCCCCATGCAGATCGCGGCGGTGATCGCGGCCAGGTTGAGCCCATAGGCGCCAAACGGGGCGAGTAGCGTGTTGACCACCCCGATCCAGCCGATCACCGGTGACACCGGGGTGTCGTAGCCGGAGGCACGGATCACCGCTACGCCCGGGATGTTCTGCGACGCCATGGTCACCACGAACAGGGGCAGGGCGATGCCGAACACCGCCGACCACGACAGCGTCGGCCAGGTGAATACCGGCGTGGCCAGTTCCAGCCGCACGTCCTGCATATGAAGAAGACCCTGACCTGCGGCGACCAGGACACCGACAAGCAGCGTGGCGATCACCGCATAGCGCGGGAACAGCCGTCGCCCGATCAGCCAGGTGATGAACATCGCCAGTGCCATGCCCAGCTGGGTGCCCATCGAGACGAACACCTCCAGCCCGAAGCGCAGCAGTACACCGGCAAGCATGCCCGCGGCCAGCGCCATCGGCACGCGCTTCATCAGCTTGGCGAAGATCCCCGAGAAGCCGGCGAGCATCCCGAGCACGGCAGCCAGAACAAACGCACCGATCGCATCGCTGTAGCCGGCCGCGCCCGCACCCACCACGAGCATGGCCGCACCCGGCGTGGACCATGCGGTGACGACCGGCATCCGATAGCGCAGTGACAGACCAATACAGGTCACGCCCATGCCAAGGCCCAACGCCCACATCCACGAGGCGATCTGCGCCTGGTCGGCGCCTACCGCCCGTGCGGCCTGGAACACGATCACCGCCGAACTGGCGAAGCCCACCAGTACCGTAATGAAGCCTGCCATCACGGCAGGCAAGGAGAGATCGCGCCACAACGTACGTTTGCCAACCGCAGACATCGCATGCATTCCTGATGACAAGAGATGCATTGTTAGCAAGCCTTCGGGAGCACGCGCAACGC
>NZ_JBHFHW010000033.1:0-1515 GCF_057333975.1 Stenotrophomonas sp. AGC87 | reverse complement strand
CGCGCTCCCCCCGCGCTTGTTGATGAGCAGCATGGATGGATGACGCGTTGATGAAAAAGATCGACGAAAACGCTTGACGAATTTTCAGAAGTCTTTAGTATTCGCTCCCTCGCTGCGACGCGGTCTTCACCCCGGTGAACACCCACCCGCAGCGACGGCAACAAGCTTCGAAAGAAGGTGTTGACGGAAACGAAAAGCCTGACATAATAGGCGGCTCGCAACGACGAAAGCCTCTGAGGCGAACGACGAAGCGGCATCGGCAACAACGGTTCACTTCGGTGAAACGGCCTTGAAAAAAGGTGTTGACGAAGCAGATAAGCCGGTCTATAATGGGCGGCTCGCAACGACGGAAACGTCGGGGCAAACGGAAGAAGGCGCTGAGGCCGATTCCAAAGTTCTTTGACAGTATGCGCAGGTATCTTGTGAAGGCGCCTGCAGGAAGGATGTATGTCCATCTTGCAGACGTTTGATCAAGCAACATATCAATTGTTTTAAAGCAAGCGAAACGTTGCCAGCGGTCAAGCATCTGCAGCTTTAAATTTTTAGTCTTCGGACTATGCGTTTTTAAGTGAAGAGTTTGATCCTGGCTCAGAGTGAACGCTGGCGGTAGGCCTAACACATGCAAGTCGAACGGCAGCACAGTAAGAGCTTGCTCTTATGGGTGGCGAGTGGCGGACGGGTGAGGAATACATCGGAATCTACCTTTTCGTGGGGGATAACGTAGGGAAACTTACGCTAATACCGCATACGACCTTCGGGTGAAAGCAGGGGACCTTCGGGCCTTGCGCGGATAGATGAGCCGATGTCGGATTAGCTAGTTGGCGGGGTAAAGGCCCACCAAGGCGACGATCCGTAGCTGGTCTGAGAGGATGATCAGCCACACTGGAACTGAGACACGGTCCAGACTCCTACGGGAGGCAGCAGTGGGGAATATTGGACAATGGGCGCAAGCCTGATCCAGCCATACCGCGTGGGTGAAGAAGGCCTTCGGGTTGTAAAGCCCTTTTGTTGGGAAAGAAAAGCAGTCGATTAATACTCGGTTGTTCTGACGGTACCCAAAGAATAAGCACCGGCTAACTTCGTGCCAGCAGCCGCGGTAATACGAAGGGTGCAAGCGTTACTCGGAATTACTGGGCGTAAAGCGTGCGTAGGTGGTTGTTTAAGTCTGTTGTGAAAGCCCTGGGCTCAACCTGGGAATTGCAGTGGATACTGGGCGACTAGAGTGTGGTAGAGGGTAGTGGAATTCCCGGTGTAGCAGTGAAATGCGTAGAGATCGGGAGGAACATCCATGGCGAAGGCAGCTACCTGGACCAACACTGACACTGAGGCACGAAAGCGTGGGGAGCAAACAGGATTAGATACCCTGGTAGTCCACGCCCTAAACGATGCGAACTGGATGTTGGGTGCAATTTGGCACGCAGTATCGAAGCTAACGCGTTAAGTTCGCCGCCTGGGGAGTACGGTCGCAAGACTGAAACTCAAAGGAATTGACGGGGGCCCGCACAAGCGGTGGAG
>NZ_JBHFHW010000032.1:167911-169878 GCF_057333975.1 Stenotrophomonas sp. AGC87 | reverse complement strand
CACGCGCACCCAGCAGGCCGCGCGCAGCGCCGCCGAGCGCAGTGCCGAGCCGCAGCGGGCGATTGCCAGCCAGGCGCCGTTGGCCCCGGCCATGCCGGCGGCCGCCGCGCGGCAGTTCCCGTTCGGTGAGGTCGGCAATCTACAGGCCAAGCCTTGGCCGCGCTCCAGTCTGGCCCCGGCCGCAGGCGGCGCGCTCAATGCGAGCTTCTCCACACAGGCGCCGCAGGCCGCGTTCTATCCGTTCGAGCCGCGCCTGCAGGAGTCGGCCGAATCGGCCGAACCTGCGCGCCGGCACCGCGACTGAGCATCGTCGCGCTGACGCTCCGCTCCGGCCTGTGCGCCGGAGCGTTCCCCCCTTTGTTCCCTGACCCGGAGGTTCGTGTCTGATGACCGCCCGTATCCGTACCCATGCCCTGGCGCTGATCGCCATGACGCTCCCACTGGTGGCCTGCGCGCAGTCGCCGTCCCCGGCCACCGCTGCCGCGCCGGCGGCCGCTGCTGCACCCCGCGCGCCGGCGCCGCAGCTGGTCAGTGGCCTGCCGGACTTCACCAATCTGGTCGAGCAGGTCGGGCCGGGCGTGGTCAATGTCGAGACCACCATCGTGCGCAGTAACCGCCAGGCACGCATGGCCGGGCCGTCCGACCAGGACATGCCGGAATTCTTCCGTCGCTTCTTCGGCCCGGATTTCCAGATGCCGGGGCAGGGCGCGGACGGCCCCGATGACGGCACCCCGAGCATCCGCGGCCGCGGCATGGGCTCGGGCTTCATCATCTCCGCCGACGGCTACGTGTTGACCAATCACCACGTCGTGGCCGATGCCAGTGAGGTGAAGGTCAAGCTCGGTGATCGTCGTGAGTTCACCGCCAAGGTGGTCGGCAGCGACCAGCAGTACGACGTGGCCCTGCTCAAGATCGACGGCAAGAATCTGCCGACGGTGCGTGTGGGTGATTCCAACACCCTCAAGCCGGGTCAATGGGTGGTCGCGATCGGTTCGCCGTTCGGGCTGGACCACTCCGTCACCGCCGGCGTCGTCAGCGCGGTCGGCCGCAGCACCGGCGGCCCGGACCAGCGCTACGTGCCCTTCATCCAGACCGACGTGGCGATCAACCAGGGCAATTCCGGTGGCCCGCTGCTCAATACCCGTGGTGAAGTGGTCGGCATCAACTCGCAGATCTTCTCCGCTTCTGGCGGCTACATGGGGATCAGCTTCGCGATCCCGATCGACCTGGCCATGGGTGCGGTCGAACAGATCAAGAAGACCGGCCGGGTCAGCCGCGGCCAGCTCGGCGCGGCGGTCGGTCCGATCGATGGCCTGAAGGCCCAGGGGCTGGGCCTGCCGGACAGCCGCGGCGCGCTGGTCAACGAGGTGGTCGCGGGCAGCGCGGCGCTCAAGGCCGGTATCGAGCCGGGGGATGTGATCCGCTCGGTCAATGGCAGCCCGATCAACACCTTCAGCGATCTGCCGCCGGCCATCGGTGCGCTGCCGCCGGGCAGCAAGGTCCGCCTGAGCGTGCTGCGCGATGGCAAGGAGCGGGAGATCACCGCCACCCTGACCGAGCTGGCCGAAGACGCCGAGCGTGGCGCCGCCCGTCCTGCCGCGGACGCGGCCAAACCCGAGGCCGGCGCCAACGCCTTGCTGGGGCTGGAGGTGGCCGATCTGACCGCGCCGCAGCGCCAGCAGCTGGGCCTGTCGGCGGGCGAGGGCGTGCGCATCACCCGGGTCAACGGCCAGTCGGCGCGTGACGCCGGGCTGTCGCCGGGCCTGGTGGTGCTGCAGGTCGGCCGGACCCCGGTCGGCAGCGTGGCCGCGCTGAACAAGGCGCTGGCCGGATACAGCAAGGGTGATGTGGTCATGTTGCTGATCCGCGCCAACGGCAACAGCGCCTTCGTGGCGGTCAAGGCCGGGCAGTAAGCCCCGCCCCGCCTGCGTTTCCGGGCCCGCTTCGGCGGGCCCGGTCGTTTGTGG
>NZ_JBHFHW010000032.1:133287-167891 GCF_057333975.1 Stenotrophomonas sp. AGC87 | reverse complement strand
TTTCTGGCGGGCCGATCACGCCAATCGCGGGCGGCCGCACGCGGGACCGGGCCGGCCATGCGATAATCCGCAGTCATCCTGACGACGCGACGCGCCGCCGCCACCTATGTCTTCTGATTCGATGCGGTTCATCCGCAACTTCTCCATCATCGCCCACGTCGACCACGGCAAGTCCACGCTGGCCGATCGCATCATCCAGCTTTGCGGTGGCCTCCAGGCCCGTGAGATGGAGGCGCAGGTGCTCGACTCGAACCCGATCGAGCGCGAGCGTGGCATCACCATCAAGGCCCAGTCGGTCTCGCTGCCGTATGTCGCCAAAGACGGCCACACCTACCACCTGAACTTCATCGACACCCCCGGGCATGTCGACTTCTCCTATGAAGTCAGCCGCTCGCTGGCCGCCTGCGAAGGCGCGCTGCTGGTGGTCGATGCGGCCCAGGGCGTGGAAGCGCAGTCCGTCGCCAACTGCTACACCGCGGTCGAGCAGGGGCTGGAAGTGGTGCCGGTGATCAACAAGATCGACCTGCCCACCGCCGACATCGACCGTGCCAAGGCCGAGATCGAGGCCGTGATCGGCATCGATGCCACCGACGCGGTGGCGGTCAGTGCCAAGACCGGCCTGAACGTGGGCGACGTGCTGGAGGCGATCGTGCATCGCATTCCGCCGCCGGTGCCGCGCGATACCGACAAGCTGCAGGCGCTGATCATCGACTCGTGGTTCGATAATTACCTCGGCGTGGTCTCGCTGGTGCGCGTGATGCAGGGCCAGATCAAGGCCGGCGACAAGCTGCAGGTGATGTCCACCGGCCGCAATCACCAGGTCGACAACGTCGGCGTGTTCACCCCCAAGCGCAAGGTGCTGCCGGCACTGAACGCCGGTGAGGTGGGCTGGGTGACGGCCAGCATCAAGGACGTGCACGGTGCACCGGTCGGCGACACCCTGACCCTGGCCGCCGATCCGGCCGCCAAACCGCTGCCGGGCTTCCAGGAAATGCAGCCGCGCGTGTTCGCCGGCCTGTTCCCGGTCGATGCCGAGGATTACCCGGACCTGCGCGAAGCGCTGGACAAGCTGCGCCTGAACGATGCCGCGCTGCGTTTCGAGCCGGAAAGCTCCGAGGCGATGGGCTTCGGCTTCCGCTGCGGGTTCCTGGGCATGCTGCACATGGAAATCGTGCAGGAGCGCCTGGAGCGCGAGTACAACCTGGACCTGATCAGCACCGCGCCGACCGTGGTCTATGAAGTGCTCAAGACCGACGGCAGCATCATCAACATGGACAACCCGGCCAAGCTGCCGCCGGTGAACATGGTCGATGAGATCCGCGAGCCGATCATCCGCGCCAACGTGCTCACGCCCGAGGAGTACATCGGCAACATCATCAAGCTGTGCGAAGAAAAGCGCGGCAGCCAGATCGGCATCAACTACCTGGGCAGCCAGGTGCAGATCAGCTACGAGCTGCCGATGGCCGAGGTGGTGCTGGACTTCTTCGACAAGCTCAAGTCGGTCAGCCGTGGCTATGCCTCGCTGGACTACCACTTCGTGCGCTTCGATGCCGGTCCGTTCGTCCGTGTGGACGTGCTGATCAATGGCGACAAGGTCGATGCGCTGTCGCTGATCGTGCACCGCAGCCATGCTGACCGCCGTGGCCGCGAGCTGTGCGAGAAGATGAAGGAACTGATCCCGCGCCAGCAGTTCGACGTGGCCATCCAGGCCGCCGTCGGGTCGCAGATCATCTCGCGCACCACGGTCAAGGCGATGCGCAAGAACGTGCTGGCCAAGTGCTATGGTGGCGACGTTTCGCGCAAGAAGAAGCTGCTCGAGAAACAGAAGGAAGGCAAGAAGCGCATGAAGCAGGTCGGCCGCGTGGAAATACCGCAGGAAGCCTTCCTGGCCGTGCTGCAGATGGACAAGTAAGGCCGGATGGCTTTCCCGGCAGCGGCAGGCGGCACCGGATCGGTGTCGCCGGACGCGCAGGGGCACACCACACCGCTGCAATCGTTCCCAAGGACACTGCATGAAATTGTTTGAGCTCCTCCTGGTCGTACTGACGTTGGCCTCGGGCCTGATCCTGCTGGCCGAAAAGCTGTACTTCGCCAAGCGCCGCGCCCAGCGCGCCGGCCTGCTGGACACCGAGCCGGTGATGGTCGACTACGCGCGGGCGTTCTTCCCGGTGCTGGCGATCGTGCTGGTGGTGCGCAGCTTCATCGCCGAGCCGTACAAGATCCCGTCCAGCTCGATGATGCCCAACCTGCTGATCGGCGATTTCATCCTGGTCAACAAGTTCTCCTACGGCCTGCGCCTGCCGCTGAACAACGCCAAGGTGATCCCGTTCGGCGAGCCCAATCGCGGCGACGTGGTGGTGTTCCATTTCCCGGGCCACTCGGACAACGATCCGGCCAAGGGTGAGAACTTCATCAAGCGTGTGATCGGCGTGCCGGGCGACCAGATCGAGTTCCAGGGCAACGGCCTGATCCTCAACGGCGAGCCGGTCAAATACGACAACAAGGGTCTGTACGCAGGCCACAACGGTCAGGGCGAGGGCAGCTCGCTGCTGGTCGAGCACCTGCCGGGCCGCACGCATACCGTGCTGGAGACCGATTACGCCCGAGGCGAAGGGCAGTGGACCGTCCCGGCCGGCAAGTACCTGGTCATGGGCGACAATCGCGACAACAGTGACGACGGCCGTTTCTGGGGCCTGCTGCCGGAGGAGAATCTCCGGGGCAAGGCGTTCCTGATCTGGCTGAACTGCTCGGGCTGGTTCTGCAAGGACGGCTTCGAACCGTCGCGGATCGGCACGGCCATCCATTGATTCATGGCACACGCGTATCTGGGGAGAACGCAATGAAGAACATGACATCGCAGCGCGGCATCACCTTGACCTCGTTCCTGGTGGTGCTGATCGTGGTCGCCTTCTTCCTGTACATCGGGATGAAGCTGTTCCCGATGTACCAGGAGTACTACGCCGTGCGTTCGGCGATGAAGAGCCTGGCCAAGGAGCCGGGCGTGGGCAACATGGAGCCGCGCCGCATCCAGGAGATGTTCTTCAAGCGCCTGTACATCAATTACTCCGAAAACGTGAAACCCGCCGACGTGAAGTTCGATCGCATCGATGGCGGGTGGAACATGAAGGTCTACTACGAAGTGCGCCGTGAAATGATCGGTAATCTGGACGTGGTGGGCAAATTTGATTCAAACCAGGAATTGACCCGTAGCGGTGCCGACTAAGACCTTCCAACGCGGTGACCTGATCGGTCACGCCTTCAACGATCCGGGCCTGCTCCAGCAGGCGCTGACGCATCGCAGCGCCGGCACGCCCAACAATGAGCGGCTGGAATTCCTCGGCGACAGCATCGTCAACATGATGGTGGCCCAGGCGCTCTACGAACGCTGGCCCAAGGCCGACGAGGGCGCGCTGACCCGTGCCCGGGCCGAGCTGGTGCGTGAAGGCGCGCTGGCGGTGATCGCGCGCGAGCTGCAGCTGGGTGAGCGCTTGATCCTGGGGCCCGGCGAGATGAAGACTGGCGGCCACCGCCGTGACTCCATCCTGGCCGATGCGCTGGAAGCGGTGGTCGCGGCGATCTACCTCGATGCCGGCTTCGCTGCCTGCCAGACGGTGGTGCTGCCCTGGTTCAACGCCTCCATGCAGGCCCTGCCGGCCACCGGCAAGCCCGAGAAAGACCCCAAGACACGGCTGCAGGAATGGCTGCAGGCCCGACAGAAGGCGCTGCCGCTGTACGAGCTGGTGTCAGAATCGGGTGACGATCATGCCAAGACCTTCCGGGTACGCTGCGGCGTAACCGACCCCGCTGTCAGCACCGAAGGCGAAGGTGCCTCGCGACGGCTGGCCGAACAACAAGCGGCTGCCGCCGCCCTTGAGCAATTGGATTCCAAGTGAACGAAGCAACCCCCCATCGTTCCGGCAGCGTGGCCGTCATCGGTCGCCCCAACGTCGGCAAATCCACCCTGACCAACGCCCTGGTGGGCGCCAAGGTCAGTATCGTCTCCAACCGCCCGCAGACCACGCGGCACCGGTTGCTCGGCATTGCCAGCTACCCGGAAGGCCAGATCGTGCTGGTCGATACACCCGGCCTGCACCGCGCGCAGAAGCGCGCCATGAACCGGGTGATGAACCGCGCCGCGCGCGGCTCGCTCGAGGGCGTGGACGCCGGCATGCTGGTGATCGAGGCCGGCCGCTGGGATGACGAAGACACCCTGGCCTTCAACGTGCTCAGCGACTCGGGCATCCCGGTGGTGCTGGTGGTCAACAAGATCGATCGCCTGAAGGACAAGGGCGCCCTGCTGCCGTTCCTGCAGCAGGTCACCGAAGGCCGCACGTTCGCGGCGGTTCACCCGATCTCCGCGCAGAAGCGCAACGGCCTGGAGTCGCTGGTCCGCGACCTGATGAAGCTGTTGCCGGAAGCCCCGCCGATGTTCGGCGAGGATGAGATCACCGACCGCAGCCAGCGCTTCCTCGCCGGTGAACTGGTCCGCGAGCAGCTGATGCGCCAGTTGGGCGAAGAACTGCCGTACGCGACCACGGTCGAGATCGAGCGCTTTGTCGAAGACGGCAACCTGCTGCGCATCGGCGCGGTGATCTGGGTCGAACGCGAAGGCCAGAAGGCGATCGTGATCGGCAAGGCCGGTACCCGCCTGAAGGAAATCGGCGCCAAGTCGCGCCTGCAGATGGAGCGCCTGTTCGGCGCCAAGGTCTTCCTGGAGACCTGGGTGCGCGTGCGCGAGGGCTGGTCCGACGACGAAGCTGCGCTCAAGGCGTTCGGCTACGAATAAGCCGGCCACTCCGGCCCCGGGCGGTTGAGTCATGCGCATCGAAGATGAGCCGGCCTTCGTATTGCACGCCCGGGCCTGGCGGGAGACCAGTCTGCTGGTCGAGGTGCTGACCGAGCAGTACGGCCGGATCGGGGTGCTGGCGCGGGGGGTGTCCAGCCCGCGCAGCCAAGCCTTGCGCGCGGCCCTGCAGCCGCTGCAGTGGATCCGCCTGACTGCCGTGCAGCGGGGCGAACTGGCCCAGTTGCGCGGTGCCGAGGCCTTGGACGCCGCGCCCCGGCTCACCGGTAAGGCGATGCTGGCCGGCTTCTACATCAACGAACTGATGATGCGGCTGGCGCCCCGCCAGGATCCGCTGCCGGAGCTCTACGACCACTACGCGCAGGTGCGCGCGCGGCTGCGCGATGGCGAGCCGCTGGCCTGGACCCTGCGACGTTTCGAGCGCGACCTGCTGGAGGCCTTGGGCTTCGGCTTCGATCTGCTGCATGGCAGCGATGAGGAGCCGGTCGACCCGGCAGCGCGCTATGAGCTGGATCCGCAGGAGGGGCCGCGGCGCCTGCTCAGCGACCGCGGCGTGGATCAACGCCGGGGTACGGCCACCGGCAGCGCGCTGCTGGCGCTGGCCGCCGATGAGATGCCGGGGCCCGACGATCTGGGCAGCCTGCGCCGGCCGATGCGCGCCGTGCTGATGCACCATCTGGGCGGGCGGGGGCTGAAATCCTGGGAAATGCTGGAGGACCTGGCCCGGCGGCGCACGTAAGCGCTGCAGGGCCGCGGCATCGTTGCGGGGTGACTCAAGCGGCGCCGGTGCCCCGGCTGCCGCCCCGTGCTCACTGCAGCAGGGCGTCCACTGCCACGCGGAAGCGGTTCTGCGCGGCGGTCGACTCCGGCGCCTGGTGCAACTGCCGGACTGCCCGCGCCAGGCGTGCGGCGCCGACGAACCCGCAGCTGGCCTGCAACCGGTGCAGCTGCCCACGCAGGGCCCGTACATCGTTCTCGCGCAGGGCCTGGGCCACTGCATCGCGCACGCCGGGCAACTCGGCCAGGAACAGTTCGCGCAGGGCGATGAGGTGGTGGCGCTGCCCATTCAGCGCGGCCAGGGCGGTGGTGTCGTCCCAATCCTGACGCAGGCCGTCGGCGTCGTCCGCCTCCGGGCCGAGCGGCGCCGACAGGCTGCCCGCGGTATGCACCAGGGCGCGGCGGACGGCTTTGAGCAGGTGCTCGCGGCTCAGCGGCTTGACCAGGGTCTCGCTGAAGCCGGCATCGCGCAGGCGCGAGTGGATCGAGGTGTCGCCGTCGGCGGTATGCGCCAGCGCCGGGGTATCCGGACGCGAGCGGCGCAGTTCCTGCAGCAGTTGGGTGCCATTGCCGTCGGGCAGGTTCACATCGATCAGCCACAGATCGTGTTGGCTGCCGCGGGCGCGGTCCATGGCCGTGGCCAGTGAATCGGCGGTATCGACCTGGGCCGGCAGGGTTTCCAGCGCGGCCTTGAAGAAGCCGCGGCTGATGGTGTCGTCCTCGACGAGCAGGAATCGGGGCATGGGATCCCTCGGGGTCATCTGCATTTGGGCTGCCTCCATGTCAGCTGCGCCCATCTTAAACGTGAAGTGGCCCGCCGCAAGCCTCCCGGCTGCATACCGGCTCAGCTTGCAGTTGGTATCTGCGACAATACGCACCCTTTTTGCCCGCAGCCTGTTGCCACGTGGCCCGAACCCGCTCCCGCCTCGACCGAACCCCCTTCCAGACCGACATCCTCGACCTCAGCCATGACGGCCGTGGCGTTGCCCGCCGCGACGGCGAGGGTGGCAAAGTCACCTTCATTACCGGCGCGCTGCCGGGTGAGGTGGTGACCGCCGAGCCGACGGCGCGCAATCGCCATTTCGATGAAGCCCGGACCATCGAGGTCGTACAGCCCTCGCCGCAGCGGGTGACCCCGCGCTGCCCGCATTTCGGCGTCTGCGCCGGCTGCGTGCTGCAGCATCTGGAGGAGTCGCAGCAGATCGTGGCCAAGCAGCGTGTGCTGATCGACAACCTGACCCGGATCGGCCACGTCACGCCGGGCACTGTGCTGCCGCCGCTGGTCGGCGACAGCTGGGGCTACCGCCGCAAGGGCCGCTTCTCGGTGCGCCGCGTGGAGAAGAAGGACAAGACCCTGGTCGGCTTCCGCGAGCTGGATCCGCGCTTCGTCGCGGACCTGAGCCAGTGCCTGACCGTCATTCCGGAAATCGGCATGAAGGTCGGCGTGCTGTCCGAGTTCATCGAGACGCTCGATGGCAAACGCGATATCCCCCAGATCGAATTCATCGCCGGGGATGACGCGATCGTCCTGACCATCCGCCACATGCAACCGCTCAGCGACGCTGACCGCGCCGCATGGACCGCTTTCGGGCAGGAACATGGTTTTGCGATCTCGCTGCAGCCCGGCGGCGTCGAGTCGGTGCACCCGCTGTGGCCGGCCGAGGTGCCGCTGTCGTTCAAGCTGGCACCGTGGGATGTCGAGCTGGCGTTCCGCCCGCTGGACTTCATCCAGGTCAACGCCAAGCTCAATGTGCAGATGATCGCCCACGCACTGGCGCTGCTCGATGCCGGCCCGGACGAGCGCGTGCTGGATCTGTTCTGTGGGCTGGGCAACTTCACCCTGCCGCTGGCGCGCACCGTGCGCAACGTGGTCGGTGTGGAAGGCGATGCCGGCCTGGTGGCGCGTGCGAAAGAGAACGCCGTGCGCAACGGGCTGGAGAATGCCGAGTTCTACGCAGCGGACCTGACCCAGGACCAGCGTCAGGCCCCGTGGATGCGCCAGGGCTTCGACAAGCTGCTGCTGGATCCGCCGCGCTCGGGCGCCATCGAAGTGCTGCAGCAGCTGCCGCTCAAGCAGTTCAAGCGGATCGTCTACGTGAGCTGCCATCCCGGCTCGCTGGCGCGCGACGCCGGCTACCTGGTCAACGAGCAGGGCTTCACCCTGGTCTCGGCAGGCGCGATGGACATGTTCCCGCACACCGCGCACGTGGAAAGCATCGCGGTGTTCGAAAAGCGCTGACGGCGTTCGCCCTCAGCGGGCGTCCTCCGGCGCGGCGTTCTGCCACTGGCCTTGTGCATCGAACACATAGGTCTGCGGGTCGGTGCCGCGCTCGGTGTCGTCCCCCGCGGTGACATCGCAGCGGATCTCCGGCGACTGCGTGCTGCGCAGTTCGCAGTCGTCGACCGCAAGAATCTGCAGGCGCTGCTGGAAGGCACGCAACGCGTCGCGGGCGGCGGCATCGTCGATGGACGCGGCACGATGATCGAGCTGTTCGATGAGCAGTTCGCGGACGCGCTCACGCGGAGGAACCGGCGCATCGACATCGGCCCGCTGCATCGCCCAGCCCATGCCCTGCGGAATGAAGCGCAGCATCCGGTAGCGGTTCTTGAGCCCGATCTCCATGCCGATCAGGCACTCGTAGGCACCGGTGAGCGTCGTGCTGGCAAAGCACGGGCCATGCTCGAACCCGCGCGGGGTGAACATCGACTGCAGCAGCAGATCCTGCGCGGAGGCTGCCGGCTTCTTCTCGGCCTCGATCATGGCCATGATCGCCGCTTCGATCTGCGCAGGCGTGGGCGGCGTCGCGGCGAACCCGGGCAGTGGCAGCAGGGTCAGCAACAGGGTGGGGAAGAGCGGCTTCATCGGGCGTCCTTGCAGGGCAGCCGGCCAGTATAGGAGCAGGCCGTGGCCGCATGATCGTGATCGCCGCATACTGTGCGCATGGGCATTGAAATCGAACGTAAATACCTCGTCACCGGTGAGGGTTGGCGCACTGCCGCGCACGCGGTGATCCCGATGGCGCAGGGCTATCTCAACGACACCGCCTCACTGGACAGCGGCGCACAGAAGGCCTCGGTGCGCGTGCGCATCCAGGGCGAGCAGGCCTTCCTCAACATGAAATCGCGCGAGATCGGGCATACCCGGCAGGAGTTCGATTACCCGATCCCGGTGGACGATGCGCGCGCGCTGCTGGCGCTGTGTGTCGGCGGGCTGATCGACAAGCGTCGGCATCTGGTCGAGCACCAGGGGCTGCTCTGGGAAGTGGACGAGTTCCTTGGGGAGAATGCCGGGCTGGTGGTGGCCGAAGTCGAGCTCGAGCACGCCGATCAGGCGATCACGCTGCCCGACTGGGCCGGCGCTGAAGTCACCGACGAGGTCCGTTATTACAATCTGGCGCTGGCCGCGCATCCGTTTTCACGCTGGTCCAGCGCTGAACGCGGCTGACCGTTAGACCTTGTAAACGCCCCGCCGCACCCACAATCTGGCGGGATGAAAATCGATATCTGGTCGGATGTGGTGTGCCCCTGGTGCTGGATCGGCAAGCACCGGTTCCAGCAGGGCCTGGCGCTGTTGGGTGATGACGCCCCCGAGGTGGAGGTGCACTGGCACCCCTTCCTGCTGGATCCCGACGCGGGCACAACCCCGGTACCGCTGCGCGAGGCATATGCGGCCAAGTTCGGCAGTGCCGAGCGCACCGAGCAGATCCTGACCCAGACCCAGACCGCCGCGCGCGCTGAAGGCCTGCCGATGGATTTCGACCAGGGCCAGGTCCGGGTCACCACGCTGCCGGCGCACCGCCTGATGTGGCTGGCCGGGCGTGAAGGCGTCCAGGCGGCGGTCGGCGAGGCCCTGTTCCGCGCGCATTTTGCGCAGGGCCGCAACCTGGCCGAGCCGCAGACCCTGATCGATGCCGGCGCCGCCGGTGGCCTCAGTGCCGAACGGATCACCACACTGCTGGCCGGTGACGAAGGGCTGGCGGAGATCCAGGCACAACTGGCGCAGGCGCAGCGGTTTGGCATTCAGTCGGTGCCCACCTTTGTGATCGACGACAAGTACGCTATCCAGGGGGCCCAGCCGCCGGAGGCCTTTGCCCAGGCGCTGCGCCAGATCGCGGCGGAAACCCCACCGGCAGGGGCTGCCGGGCCCGGTGATGGCTGCGGCCCGGACGGCTGCGAGGTCTGACGCTGCGCGCGGGTTCTGCGACAATGCGGCAGTGCGCCATGGTGGCGCCCCGTATTGGAGACACCTCATGCTCGTGATCGGCGTTGCCGGGACCGAACTCACCGCCCAGGAACGCGAGTGGCTGCAGCACGACGCCGTGGCCGGCGTGATCCTGTTCAAGCGCAATTTCGCCTCGCGCGAGCAGGTGGCCGAGCTGTCGGCGGCCATCCGCGCCGCCGCGCCGCGCCCGCAGCTGATCTGCGTGGACCAGGAAGGCGGGCGCGTGCAGCGCTTCCGTGACGGTTACAGCGCGCTGCCGCCGCTGCAGGGCTTCGATGCCCTGTACGCCACCGATCCCGAGGCTGCGCTGGCACTGGCCGAACAGCATGCCTGGCTGATGGCCAGCGAAGTGCGCGCCAGCGGCGTGGACCTCAGCTTCGCCCCGGTGGTCGATCTGGGCCGTGGCAACCTGGCCATCGGTGATCGCGCGTTCAGCGCGGACCCGCAGGTGGTTGCTGCGTTCACCGCGGCCTATGTGCGCGGCATGCACAGTGTCGGCATGGCGGCCACGCTCAAGCATTTCCCCGGGCACGGCACCGTGCTGGAAGACACCCATTTCCACGATGCCAGCGACCCGCGTTCGCTCGATGAACTGCGCGCGCTGGACCTGATCCCCTTCGCGGCCGGCATCACTGCCGGCGCCGATGCGGTGATGATGGCCCACGTGGTCTACCCGCAGGTCGCGCCGGAACCGGCCGGCTACTCGCCACGCTGGATCCAGCAGATCCTGCGCGAGGAGATGGGCTTCCGTGGCGTGGTCTTCTCCGATGACATCGGCATGGCCGCCTCGTTCTCGGCCGGTGGCGTCAAGGCGCGCGTGGATGCGCACCTGGATGCCGGCTGCGACGTGGTGCTGGTCTGCCACCCCGAACTGGTGGAAGAATCACTGCGCGCGGTCGAAGGCCGCACCCTCAACACCGCTGCGCTGCTCGGCCTGATCGGGCGCGGCGCGCTGGGCTGGGACGGCCTGCTGGCCGATTCCCGCCACGGCACCACCCAATCCCGTTTGCTTGACACCCTTGGAAGAACCGTCTGATGCCCAACCTCACCATTTCCCAGGCCCTGGCCCAGGCCGACCTGCTGGTCGACCGTCCCACCATCGACAAGGCCATCGCTGGCATCGCCGACGCCATCGCGCGCGATTACAAGGGCGAGGTCCCGCTGTTCCTGTCGATCATGCACGGCGCGCTGCCGTTCGCCGGCCAGCTTGCGCTGGAGTTGGGCGCCCGCGGCCAGGACGTGCAGTTCGATTACCTGCACGCCACCCGCTACCGCGGTGAAACCACCGGCGGCGATCTGGTCTGGAAGCACAAGCCGGCCACCGCGCTGTTCGGCCGCCGCGTGCTGCTGGTCGATGACATCCTCGATGAGGGCTACACGCTGCAGGGCGTGCGCACCTGGTGCCTGGAGCAGGGCGCCACCGATGTGCGCATCGCCGCGCTGACGGTCAAGCTGCACGACCGCGCGCTGCCGGACGTCAAGGCCGACTATGCCGGCATCGACCTCCCGGACCGCTATGTGTTCGGGTTCGGCATGGACGTCAATGAGACGCTGCGCTGCGTGCCGGCCATCTACGCGATGAAGGAATGATGGAGCACATCTCTCTCGCCGTCATCGGCGGCACCGGCGTCTACAAGCTGGCCCAGCTCGATGACGTGAGCAGCCATCAGGTCGAGACCCGGTACGGCACGCCGTCCGGTCCGATCCGCGTCGGCACGCTGCTGGGCCAGCGCGTGGCGTTTCTGGCGCGCCACGGTGAAGGCCACTCACTGCCGCCGCACAAGATCAACTACCGCGCCAACCTCGCCGCGCTCCAGCAGATCGGCGCGCAGCGCGTGCTTGCGCTCAATACGGTTGGCGGGATCACCGAACAGTTCGGCCCGCGTGTGCTGGCCTGTCCGGACCAGCTGATCGATTACACCTGGGGCCGCATCTCCACCCTGTGCGAAGAGCCGGGTACCGAGGTGCTGCACGTGGACTTCGGGCACCCGTACACGCCGATGCTGCGCAGCAAGGTGCTGGCCGCGGCGAAAGTGACCGGCGTGCGCCTGCAGGACGGTGGCTGCTACGGCGCCACCCAGGGCCCGCGGCTGGAAACCAATGCGGAAATCGCGCGCATGCGCCGCGATGGCTGCGATCTGGTTGGCATGACCGGGATGCCCGAAGCGAGCCTGGCCCGCGAGCTCGGCCTGGACTATGCCTGCCTGGCCATTGTGGCCAACTGGGCCGCCGGCTGTGGCGATGGCGACGAAATCACGATGGCCGAAGTGCTGGCCAATGTGGACGCCGCCTCCTCCGGTCTGCCCGAATTGATCGGTGAATTGGCACGGGGGTGATTGTCATTACCGTACAAGGTTTGCATACTCCGCCAGTGCGCTGGTTGAGCGTACACCACCCATTCATAGAAGAAGGTCTCGCATTACCATGCCGAACGGTACCGTCAAGTGGTTCAACGACGCCAAGGGATTTGGCTTTATCTCGCCGGAGGACGGCAGCGCCGACGTCTTCGCGCACTTCTCCGCGATCAACTCCAAGGGCTTCCGCAGTCTGCAGGAAGGCCAGAAGGTCACCTATGACGTGACCCAGGGCCCGAAGGGCGCCCAAGCCTCGAACATCGTGCCGGCTGAGTGATTTTTTCAGCTGCGCATTGAAAACCCCGCTTCGGCGGGGTTTTTTTTCATCAGCGAGTACGCGCATGTCTCCACGTCGCACCATCGCCATCGTCGGCTACGGCACCGCCGGGCAGGCGTTGTCGATCCTGCTTTCACGCGATCATCACGATGTGCACGTGTTCGAGCGTGCCGCCACGCCTGGTCCGGTCGGCGCCGGGTTCCTGCTGCAGCCCAGCGGCCTGGACGTGCTTTGGCAGATGGGGCTGCTGCCCGATGTGCTGCACCACGGCGCCAGCGTGCGTCGGCTGTACGGCGAGACGCCGTGCGGACGCGCGGTGATGGACATGCGTTATGCGCAGCTCGATGAGCGGTTGCATGGGGTGGGCATGCAACGGGGCGCGTTGTTCTCGCTGCTGGCAGCTGCGTGGGAACAGCCGGGCAACCTGCAGGCTGGTACTTCCATCGTCGAGGTGGACACCGCGCAGGGGCGCGTGCGTGACGCAGACGGGCGCTGGCACGGGCCGTACGATCTGGTGATTGCTGCCGATGGTGCTGCCTCCTCGCTGCGCGCGCAGGTGCAGGGCACCTCGCTGGACCGCGAATACCCGTGGGGCGCGCTGTGGTGCCTGCTGCCGCGCGGCGACTGGCCGCACGTGGATGAACTGCGGCAACGCTATGTGGCCGCGCGCAAGATGATCGGGCTGCTGCCGGTAGGGACCCGGCCGGGCAACGATGTGCCACAGCTGAGTTTCTTCTGGAGCCTGCCACGTGACCGCTTCGCACAGTGGGAGCGTGACGGCATGGCCCGCTGGCTCGACGAGATCGCCACGCTGTGGCCGCAGGCGCACGAGCGCCTCGCCGGCGTGACGGAACCGGGTCAACTGGCCCGCGCCGGGTACCGCGACGCCGTGCTCTCGCGCTGGCATCGCGGGCGGCTGGTGCTGGTCGGCGATGCGGCGCACGCGATGAGTCCACAGCTGGGGCAGGGCGTGAACATGGCGCTGATGGACGCGCTGGCGTTGCGCGATGCACTGCGTGCGCACGCCGATGCCGATGTCGCGCTGCGCGCCTACCAGGTGCAGCGGCGTGCCCACGTGGCG
Source organism: Stenotrophomonas sp. AGC87 (assembly GCF_057333975.1). Taxonomy (NCBI): domain Bacteria; kingdom Pseudomonadati; phylum Pseudomonadota; class Gammaproteobacteria; order Lysobacterales; family Lysobacteraceae; genus Stenotrophomonas; species Stenotrophomonas sp. AGC87. The sequence continues at coordinate 154,376 of NZ_JBHFHW010000032.1, read as the reverse complement.
ATCTACCAGTACTGGAGCCGGTGGCTGACGCCCTTGTTCCAGTCCGAACGCGATGGGTTGGCACGCGCACGCGATGTGCTGTTCCAACCCATGGGCCGCGTGCCGGGTGGGCGCGGGCATATGCTCCGCGTGCTCAGCGGAACCCAACGTGGCTGGCTGGGCAGACTGCCGCTGTCGCCCGCTTTCGTGCAGGCGATGCATGCCGCGCGAGCGACGGATGGCATCAGCTGATAACTCTGTGTATCGGTGCGCGCGCGCCGATGTGAAGGCGTGAATAACATTCATTGACGGTGGACTCACCGCTGGCATGGGACAACACACTGGCAAACGCAGCGCTCGCGCGCTTATCGATGCGCGCGCTGCTGACACCGCCCATGCGCGTCCGATGCCTGATCGCTTGGAGGCCCGCGACTGCGGGGTGGTACGGTGATGCTGCGTTTGCGACCTACGGTCCGGTGGACCGATCGCAACCCAAGGAGATTGAAATGCTGTTCTCGGCCGAAACTCTGGAAAGTGAAATCCGCAAACTGCGCGGACTACTGCAGATGCTGCATGAGGATCAGCCGGACGTGATGGAAGACGTGTTCGAGTTCCATGTGACCAGCCTCATCACGCACGCCGCGCCAGAGCACCATCCGCGCATCCGTGCCGCCGCCCATGACATGCTGACCGCGATCCAGCGGCAACCCGTGCGGCCCAATCCGCATGCACCGGATATCCGGTTGATGCCGGACCTGCTGGTCTCGGCGGCCTAAATCCCACGCGCAGGTAACGCGATGGCCTGGTCTTCGACGCAGGCCACCAGCTGTTCTCCGGCAGCAAGCACGGGCGCGATGCCGGCAGTGAATCCCGAAAACGCGGGCAGGATCGTCATCCCTTCGCGCATCCAGAACGAGGGCCATCGCCGTTGCATGCCCGGCAGACGCGCCAGTGGATGCAGGTGGCCGCACAGCACATGCAGGCCAGGCTGACGCTGCGGTGCATGGCGCAGCAGGAAGGGCCCTTCCTGCACACGCTCGCCGAGCAGTTCGATGCCCAGGTCGGCCTTGGGCAACACCCGGTCGTGATTACCTTCCAGTGCGCCGATCCACAGGTGGGGATGCTGCTCGCGCCATCCCTGCCACTGCCGGTACCACGCCGCGCGATGCGCCGCGCCATGCAGTACATCCCCGAGGATCCACAGATGGCGCACGTCGTGGTGCTGCACCATCGCGCCAAGCCGCTGCAGATCATCGGAGGTGCCGCCACTGGGCAGGCCGATGCCCGATCGCCGGAACAGGTCGGCTTTGCCCAGATGCAGATCGGCGATCAACAGTGCGTGCCGTGCCGGCCAATGCAGCGCACGCGCGCCGAGCAGATGGACGGTCTCGCCGGCGAGGGTGATCGGCAGTTCAGGCGCCATGGCGCTTCTCCAGTTGCTGTGCGGCACGCAGGACGCGGGTCTTCCAGTCTTCGTTGCTGAGCTGGCCGCGCAGCCGTTCGGCCCAGAGTGGGAAGGATAGTGGGCCCAGGCTGGCTGGATGCTGCAGGCTCAGCGTGCGCGCCTGGCAGGTGGTGAGGGCGCGGGCCAGACGCTCAAGATCGAGTTGATCGTGCAGCACTTCGTGTTCGGCCAGCGTCAGCAGGATGTGATCCGGATCATGTTGGCGCAGGACGTCGTACAGCAATCCGCTGGAGGCCTGCAGCTGACGCAGGCTGCGCGGTGTCCGCCCCGGCAGCGCGGGTACCAGCATGCCGGAGACACGCGCGATGTCGCGGAACTGGCGTCGGGCAAGCTCGCCCAGATTGAGGCTCTCGCGCAGATCCGCAAGCAGTCCCTGCGGTTCCAGCAACGCGCGCACGCGCGCCGCATCGATCTCAATCGCACGTGCCGGGGCGAGCACGAAACCGTAATCGTTGGCCGCGTAACCGAACGTATTGCTCTGCAGGCGCGTCCAGCGCATCGCCATCAACGCGGCCAGCCCTTCATTGACCTGACGGCCGGCGAAGGGATACACGAACACGAACTGGCCTTCGCGCCGGCGGACGTGCTCCACCAGCAGCAGCTCGGGCCCGGGCAGGGCGGACAAGCGCATCTGCAGCGCCAACAGCGGCGCCAACCACTGCATCTCCGGGCTCTCGGGCGGGTGGGCCAGCACGGTTTCCATTTCATGCCCGAGCGCGTCCGACAGCGGCAACCGACCGCCCTGCCAACGCGGCACCACCCCATCGCCGCCGCGCGCTACGCGCACGTAGGCGGTCAGGTTCTCCAGCCGCACCAGTTCCAGCAGGCGGCCGGCGAACTGGAAGCGATCGCCCGGGCGCAGCCGGCTGAGGAACTGTTCCTCCACCGCGCCGAGCCGGCCCCCGCGCAGGAACTGCACCATGACGCTGCCATCGCTGGTGATGGTGCCGATCGACAACCGATGCCGCAGCGCGACGCGACGGTCATGCACGCGGTAGAGGCCATCGTCATCGCGCACGACCTTGTGGAAGTCCGGGTACTGCGACAGCGCCCGCCCGCCCTGCACGATGAACTCCAGTACGCCCTCCCAGTGCGCGCGGTCCAGTGCGGCGAAGGCATGCGTGCGCCGTACCTGGTCGAACAGCGCCTCGGGATCGAAGCCGCCACCGAGGGCGCAGCTCACGGCATGTTGCGCCAGCACGTCCAGCGACAGCCGCAGCGGCCGGCGTGCTTCGATGTGGCCGTGGGCCAGCGCCCGACGTGCCGCCGCATACTCGACCAGCTCCAGCGCATGCGAAGGCACACACACGATGTGCCCGGATTCGCCGGGGCGATGTCTGGCGCGCCCCGCACGCTGCAGCAACCGTGCGATGCCCTTGGGGCTGCCGATCTGCAGCACCTGATCGACACTGGGGAAATCGACGCCGAGATCCAGGCTGGAGGTGGCCACCACGCAGCGCAGCCGGCCCTCGCGCAGGCCTTCTTCGGCCGCGCGGCGCAACGCCGGGTCGAGCGAGCCGTGATGCAGCGCGAGCGTGGCCAGGTCTTCCGGCCATACCGCAGACAGCGCCTGATGCCAGAGCTCGGCGTGCGCACGGGTGTTGGTGAACAGCAGGCTGGTACGCACCGTCAGCAGTTTTTCCAGCACGCGCTGCAGCTGTGACAGGCCCAGATGGCCTGCCCACGGGAAGCGCTCGCCCTGCGCGGGCAGCAGCGTTTCCACGCTGACCGGGCGCGGCCGCGCGCCGGCCACCAGCGGGGCATCGGGCACATCGGGCAACAGCACCTCGCGCGCTTCGTCCAGATTGCCCAGCGTTGCAGACAGCCCCCACACCTGCAGCGCGGGCAGGGCATCGCGCAGGCGGCGCAGATTCAACTGCAGCAGCACGCCGCGCTTGTTGCCGAGCAGTTCGTGCCACTCATCGACCACCACGCAGCGCAGGTGCTGCAGGCGCGCCATCGTGTCGGGATAGCTGAGCAACAGCGCCAGCGACTCCGGCGTGGTGACCAGCACATCGAGCCGGCCTTCTCGCGCCAACCGCTTGTCGCGCGCGCTGGCATCGCCGGTACGCAGGCCCACCTGCCAGTCCAACCCGAGGGCATCCAGCGGCTCACGCAGGGCGCGCGCCGTGTCGGCGGCCAGTGCGCGCAGTGGCGTGATCCACAGCAACTGCAGGACGGGTACGGGAGTCTTTGCGCGGCCGCGGGTGGTACGTGGCGGTGGATCGTTGAGCGCCTGCAGCAGCGGCCCACCGAACATCGCCAGCGTCTTGCCGCTGCCCGTCGGGGTATGCAGCAGGCCGGACTCGCCGGCCAGGTAGTGCCGCCACATCGCTTTCTGGAAGGGCAGCGGCGCCCAGCCCCGGCTGGCGAACCACGCCGTCAGGCGGGCCATGGCCTCGCGTCGGGTCACCGCGCCAGCGCCTGCAGCTGGGCCAGCGTGTCGGCCTCGCTGGCCGGCTTGTCATGCCGCCAGCGCAGGATGCGCGGGAAGCGCACGGCGATGCCGGATTTGTGCCGTTTGCTGCGGTTCACCGCTTCGAAGCCAAGTTCGAATACCTGCTCGCCACGCACGCTGCGCACTGGCCCGAAGCGCTCGATCGTGTTCGCGCGGATCCAGCGGTCCAGCGCGAGGATTTCCTTGTCGTCCAGACCCGAGTACGCCTTGGCCACCGGCACCAGCGTCTCGCCGTCCCACACCCCGAAGGTGTAGTCGGTGTAGAGCGTGCTGCGCCGGCCGTGGCCGGACTGCGCGTAGATCATCACCGCATCGATGGTCAGCGGGGCGATCTTCCATTTCCACCAGTCGCCGCGTCGGCGCCCGGCCTGGTAGACGGAGTCGCCGCGTTTGAGCATCAGCCCTTCCACACCGCGCTCGCGGGCCAGATCGCGCTGCGCGGCCGCCTCGCTCCAATCCGCCACGCGGACCGCCGGCGACAGCATCAGGCGGGGGTCATCCAGCGTGGCGAGCACCTCGGCCAAGCGCGCACGCCGTTGCGCGAGCGGCAAGGCGCGCAGGTCTTCACCACCCAGTTCAAGCAGATCGTAGGCGAGCACGCGCACCGGCGTATCGCGCAGCGTCTTGGGGCCAGGCTTGAGGCGCTGGATGCGCGTCTGCAGCGCGGTGAAGGGCAGCGGCAGATCATCGCCGTCGGCCCAGGCCAGCAGTTCGCCATCGATCACGCAGCCATCGGGCAGCGCCATCGCCGCCGCTTCAATCTCCGGGAAGCGGCCATCCAGCCGTTCTTCGCCGCGCGACCACAGCGCGACCTCGCCCTGGCGGCGCAGCACCTGCAGGCGGATGCCATCCCATTTCCATTCCAGCAGCCAGTCGTCGATCGGCCCGAGCGTGTCGACCTCCGCCTCCAGCGGTGAGGCCAGGAAGAACGGGTAGGGCTGCTGGCGATCTTCCGGCCGCTCTTCCGGTGACAGCAGCGCCGCCAGCAGCCCGGGCGTGGGTACCCAGCTGCCGAGCATGCGCTGGGCGATGCGCGCGATATCAAGGCCCGACCATTCGGCCAGTGCCTGCTGCACCAGCCGCTGCGATACCCCCACGCGCAGCGCGCCGGTCAGCAGCTTGTTGAACACCAGCCGCTCGTCGAAGGCGAGCTGTCGCCACGCCCCGGTGATGGCCGCGTGGCGCACCGGCTCGGGCTGATTGGCGACCGGCAGCAGCTTGCGCTCGATCCAGTCGGCGAGCGCGATATCCGCACCGGCCTGCACCGGATCGTCCATCAGCAGGGTGAGGGTCTCGGCCAGATCGCCAACCTGGTCATAGCTGTCGTCCACCAGCCACGCCGGTGTGTCGGACATCTCGGCTACCCACGCGCGCAGTTCGGCATTGCCGGCGATCTTCTGCCGCGCACTGGTGACCTTGCCGCCGGCCAGCAGGAACAGGGCCCATGCCGCGTCGTGCGGTGGCGCCTGCTGGAAGTAGCGCACCAGCGCAGCGCGCTTGTCGCCGGTAGCGGTGCTGCGGTCGAGTTCGCTGTAGAGCGCGGCGAAGCGTTTCACTCTTCGTCCCCGTAGCCGGTGGCGAACGCTTCGGCGGCGACACCCCGCTCGCGCAGGAACTGGATCAGCGCATCGGTATTGCCGTGGGTGGCGATGACGCGGCGGGCACCGGTCTCGGCGATGGTGCGCAGCAGGTCGGGCCAGTCAGCGTGATCGGAGACCACAAAGCCGCGATCGTAGTTGCGCCGGCGGCGGTTGCCACGCACCCGCATCCAGCCGGAGGCGAAGCCCAGCTGCGCACGCTTGAAGCGGCGCATCCACGCGCTCCCCGCGGCCGACGGCGGGGCAAGAATCAGCTTGCCGGCGAACTCGGCACCGCGCGCCTGTTCGCTGACCGGCTCGGTCGCCAGCATGGGAATGCCGGCCTCGCGATAGACCGCGACACCGGTGGCGATCGCACCATGCAGCAGCGCAGGCTGGTCATCCAGTGGCAGCAGTTCGGCAAGGATCCGCTGCGCCTTGCCGAGCGCGTAGCACAGCAGCACGGCCGCCTCGCCGCGCGCTTCGCACTCGCGCCGCCACGCCACGATGTCGGCGGCGACCTGCGAGGTGTCCGGCCAGCGGTAGACCGGCAGACCGAAGGTCGCTTCGGTGATGAAGGTGTCGCAGGGCACCACCTCGAACGGGTCGCAGCTCGGATCGGGCTGGCGCTTGTAGTCGCCCGAGGCCACCCATACCCGTCCGGCATGTGCGATCCGCACCTGGGCCGAGCCGAGCACATGCCCGGCCGAATGCAGCGAGACCTCGGTGTCGCCCAGGGGGAAGCGCTCACCGTATGCGTGCGCAGTGCAGTCCACATCGCCCAGGCGCCAGCGCAGGATCGGCAGGGTCTGTGTGGTGCAGTGGTAATGGCCCATGCCATTGCGCGCGTGATCGCCATGGCCGTGCGTGATCACCGCACGCGGCACCGGCCGCCACGGGTCGATGTGGAAATCACCGGCCGGGCAGTACAGCCCCTCCGGCCGGAGCACCACCAGATCGTCGTTGTCGGCATCGGTGTTCATGCCTGCACTGTGCCGCCGCGCTCGTGCAGGAGGTGAGAATCCGCATGAACGGCGGCCTGCAGGGGGATGCGGCAGAATCGGTGTATCTGTCTGCAAGGAGGTCGCCGTGATGACGTCTGCACTGCCTGCGTTCGAAACGCACCAGGTGAGCAACCAGCCGCCACCTTTCGGGGGGCGCAATCTGTGGGTCGACGACGTCGCGCTGGCCGAGGCAGTGCAGCGCGAAGGAGGCGCCGCGTTCGCGGGCCAGTTGGCACGCTATGGCAGTCTCGCCGGCGATGAGCTCTACCGGATCGGCTTCGATGCCAATCGCGATCGCCCGCGTCTGCGCACCCACGATGCGCAGGGCCATCGCATCGATACCGTCGAGTTCCATCCGGCATACCACCAACTGATGGCGGCGGCGAAAACGCATGGCGTGGCCGGGCTGTCCTGGCACGATGGTCGCCCCGGTGCGCATGTGGCACGTGCGGCGTTGAGCTACCTGCATCACCAGGCCGAGGCGGGCACCAGTTGCCCGTTGACGATGACCCACGCGGCGGTCGCCGTGTTGCGCCAGGAGCCGTCGCTCGCCGCCTGGGCGGACAAGGCAGCAGCGCCTCACTACGACCCGCGTGATGTACCGATTGCCGACAAGGCCGGGATCACCCTGGGCATGGGCATGACCGAAAAGCAGGGCGGTTCGGACGTACGCAGCAATACCACGCGGGCTGAGCCCCAGGCCGATGGCAGCTATGCGTTGGTGGGCCATAAGTGGTTCTTCTCCGCGCCGATGTCCGATGGCTTCCTGGTGCTGGCGCAGGCGCCGGGCGGCCTGAGCTGTTTCCTCATGCCGCGGCGCCTGGCCGATGGCAGCCGCAACGCGTTCCGTCTGATGCGCTTGAAAGACAAGCTTGGCGACTGGTCCAACGCCTCCAGCGAGGTGGAGCTGTGCGGGGCCTGGGCGCAGCGGGTGGGCGCGGAGGGCCGCGGGGTGGCGACCATCATCGGCATGGTCATGATGACGCGGCTGGACTGCATGCTCGGTGCCGCCGCCGAGATGCGCATGGCCCTGGCGCAGGCGCTGCATCACACCCGGCATCGCAGCAGCTTCGGCAAGCAGCTGAGCGAGCACCCGCTGATGGCCAACGTACTGGCGGACCTGGCGATCGAATCCGAAGCGGCCACGGTGTTCGCCATGCGCGTGGCACGGGCGGTGGATCAGGCCGGGACGGATCCGCAGCAGGCGGCATTCGCGCGCATCACGACGGCAGTGGGCAAGTACTGGGTGTGCAAGCGCGCGGCCGTGTTCGTCAATGAAGCGCAGGAGTGCCTCGGCGGTGCCGGCTATGTGGAGGAGTCGATGCTGCCGCGGCTGTATCGGCAGGCGCCGTTGAATTCAATCTGGGAAGGCAGCGGCAATATCCAATGCCTGGACGTGCTGCGTGCGCTGTCGCGCGAACCACAGGTGCTGCAGGCGCTGGACGCCGAGCTGGATGCGGTGGCCGGTGTGGATGCGATCTATGACGCCGCACTGCGGGCGTTGCGCCTGCAGCTCGCGGCAACGCCAGAGGAAGCACAGGCCCGCCGTATCACCGAACGCCTGGCGCTGGTGTTGCAGGCCGCGGTACTGCTGCGCGCGCAGAGCCCCAACGCATCGGCCTTCATCCGCTCGCGGCTGGGTGCCGAGCATGGGATGGCGTTCGGGACGTTGCCGGCCGGCGTGGACTTCGCGGCCGTGCTGAGCCGCGCTCTGCCGTGAACGCCCCCCAATGAAAACGCCCCCTCCGGAGCGGGGGCGTTGGTCATACCCGAAGACGGCGTGAGGGACGCCGGACTCAGCGCTTGGCTTCGTTGGCGTTCTTCTTGGCATCGTCGGCAACGTCGCGCGCCTTGTCGGCGACCTTCTGCGCGGCATCGGCAGTGGAATCGCTGGCGTGGGCGGCCGCATCCTTGGCGGCGACCTTGGCCTCACCAGCAGCCTCGGAGGTCGCTGCGGCAGCGCGGTCGAGCGCCTGCTGGGTGTCGGCGGCGGCGCGCTCGGAGGCGGCAGCGGCATCGTCGGCGGCACTGCGGGTGGCGGCCGCGGCCTTGTCGACCGCTTCGCGCGCGGCGGCGTTGGTGCTGTCGGCCGCCTGGGCGGCGTCACGGCGGGCCTGTTCGGCCTCCGGGCCCTTGCACGCGGCCAGGCCGAGCAGCAGGGAAGCGGCCAGCAGGGAGGTGGTCAGCGGACGGATCTTCATGTGGCGCTCCAGAACGGCGATGGATGGGAAGCCAGCCTATTCATGCGCCTGTGAAGAACCGGTGGGCGGCAGGACGTGCACAACACGCGCCCAAAGAAAAAGCCGCTGGCGAACCAGCGGCTTCTTCAGACTTGCTTGAAGAAAGAAGTTATTACTTCTTGGCTTCTTCAGCAGCGTCCTTGGCCTTCTCGGCGGTGCCTTCGGCAGCCTTGGCAGCGTCAGCAGCCTGGTCGGCAGCAGCGTCGGTGGCAGCGCCAGCAGCCTGGGCAGCGGCATCGGCCGAAGCGTCAGCAGCGGTGGTGGCGGTGTCGGCAGCAGCCTGGGCAGCGTCAGCAGCCGGGGCGCCAGCAGCAGCGGCCTGGTCAGCAGCGGCCTGGGCGTCAGCGGCAGCTTCGTTGGCCGAAGCGGCGGCGTCAGCAGCCTGCTCCTGCTTCGAGCAGGCGGTCAGAGCCAGGCCCAGGGCCATTGCGATCAGCAGCTTGTTGATGCTCATTGTTGTGAATCCTCGTCGTTAGATTAGGCAACGCGCTATTGCGCGCCCGGCAACATGATGACAAGCCACGATTGGCTGTCAAGCGATCGCGCATTCAGTTTTGAGAAATGCGCGTTAAACCAAATCAAATCAATTCGATAGCGATGGCGGTTGCTTCGCCGCCGCCGATGCACAGGGTAGCAATTCCGCGCTTGGCGTCACGCTTGCGCAATGCGTTCACCAGCGTGACCACCAGCCGTGCACCGGAGGCACCGATGGGATGACCCAATGCGCAGGCGCCGCCATTGACATTGACCTTCTCGTGCGGAATGCCCAGCTCGCGGATCGGCGCCATCGCGACTACGGCGAAGGCTTCGTTGATCTCGAACAGATCCACCTGGTCCAGCGTCCAACCGGTCTTTTCCAGCAACTTCTGGATCGCACCGATGGGGGCGGTGGTGAACCATTCCGGCGCCTGCGAGTGGGTCGCATGGCCGACGATGCGGGCCAGCGGCTGCAGCCCGCGGGCGGCGGCATCTTCTTCGGACAGCAGCACCACGGCGGCAGCGCCGTCGGAGATGCTCGACGAGCTGGCGGCGGTGACCGTGCCGTCCTTCTTGAACGCCGGGCGCAGGGTCGGGATCTTGGCGATGTCCGAGCGGCTCGGCTGCTCGTCCTGCGCGTATTCGACCTCGCCCTTGCGGGTGCTGACCTTCACCGGGACGATTTCACCGTCGAAGGCGCCATTGGCCTGCGCGGCCTGCGCACGGCGGACCGATTCGATGGCGAAGGCGTCCTGGTCCTCGCGGCTGACCTGGTACTTCTCTACGGTGCACTCGGCGAACTCGCCCATGGCCTTGCCGTCATAGGCATTGACCAGACCGTCGTGGGCCATGTGGTCGATCACCTGGAAGTTGCCGAAGCGGTTGCCGGTGCGCGAGTTGGGGATCATGTGCGGGGCGTTGGACATCGACTCCATGCCGCCGGCGACCACGATGCTGGCCGAGCCGGCCTTGATCAGGTCATGCCCCAGCATGATGGCCTTCATGCCCGAGCCGCACACCTTGTTGAGGGTGGTGGCGCCGGTGGAGACCGGAATCCCGGCGGCGATCGCGGCCTGGCGGGCCGGCGCCTGGCCGAGGTTGGCCGGCAGCACGCAGCCCATGATCACTTCGGAAACGTCCGCAGCCGGTACTCCGGACTGCTCCAGGGCCGCGGCGATCACGGTGGACCCCAGGGTCGGGGACGGCACGCCGTTGAACTGGCCCAGGAAGGAGCCGATGGCGGTGCGCTTGGCGGCGGCGATGACGATGTTGGACATGTGCAATCTCTTTGGTGCGTGAGCGAAGAGCGGAATGGGAACGCGGGCGTTGGAAGCCGACGCATTTCCCGGCAGACTGCGTGGGGGTCGGTCCAGTATAGAGGGTCGGCATTGACTGCCGGTGTCTGCCCGGGGGCAGGCAGGTGGGGAAGGTCCATTCACAAGGGGAGCAGGGATGAAGCAGGTTGTGATCGGCAGGTCGGCCTTGGCCGCGGCATTGGCGTTGGCACTGAGTGCGTGCGGAGGCGGGGGCAGCAATGTCCGCGGTGACCTGGAGCCGTCGCCTCCCCCGACCACGCCCCCGTCGCCGCCGCCCACCACACCGCCTTCTCCGCCGCCGACCACGGCCCCGCCGCCGCAGCCGGCCATCGACGCGCACCTGAGCATCGTCCAGGCGGGGCCGGCGCAGTCTGCCGGCTGGACCGGGGCGGGCGTGCGCATCGGCGTGGTCGATTCGGGCGTGAACCGCGAGCACCCGGCACTGAAAGGGCGGGTGCTGGCCAATTACACCTATGTCGATCCACGCGTGAACAATGTCAATGTGGATGACGTGGTCGGTCACGGCACCGTGGTGTCCCAGCTGGCGGCCGGCGCCAGGGTTGGCAGCTGGCCAGGCGGTGTGGCCAGCGAAGCGCAGATCGTCTCGGCGCGCATCATTGGTGACAAGCGCCCCGTCGATGACGGTTCGGGCAGTGGCAACGAGATCACCGGTGCGGTCGGTCTGGACGGTGTGCATCAGGATCTGATCGCCGCTGGCGTCAAGATCATGAACAACTCATGGGGCGGCCTGTACTGGACCAACCCGTCCGCCACCGCGCCGATCGCCCAGGAATACCGTCCCTTCATCATCAGCAACGGCGGCCTGGTGGTGTTTGCCACCGGCAACGAGAGCAAAGCCAATCCGTCCAGCATGGCGGCGCTGCCCAGTCAGGTCGGCCCGGGCGGCAGCCTGCCCGCCGCGGATCTGGAACGCGGCTGGCTGAGCGTGACCGCAGTGGACACCGCCGACCCGAGCAAGCTGGCTTCGTATGCCAACGCCTGTGGCGTGGCGGCACGCTATTGCCTGGCCGCCCCGGGCACGGTGGCCTACGTCGATCCTGCCAACAAAGGGGGCGCGCCAACGTACTTTTACGGTTCGGGCACGTCGTACGCGGCGCCGCTGGTCTCCGGCGCGGCCGCCCTGGTGTGGCAGAAGTACCCGTATTTCACCAATGATCTGGTGCGCCAGACGCTGCTCGGCACCGCCACCGATCTGGGTGCGGCCGGGGTGGACAGGACGTTCGGCTATGGCCTGCTCAACATCGCCAAAGCGATCAACGGTCCGGCCAGGTTCGACTGGGGCGATGTGACGGTGAATATCGGCACGTTGGACCTGGACTCGGTATGGGGCAACGACATCAGCGGCAACGGCGGGCTGATCAAGCAGGGTGCGGGTGCGTTGAGCCTGGCCGGCGCCAATACCTACAGCGGTGACACGATCATCGAGCGCGGCACCCTCGCGCTGCGCGGCGGTGCGTCGCTGCGTTCCAACGTGCTCATCGCGCCGCAGGTGGGTAACCCCAACGCCGCCGCGCTGCAGTTCATGAACGGCACCACGCGGGTCACCGGCAATGTGGACAACAGCGCCAGCGTGATGCTGCGCAGCGACAACATCGATGCGGTCATCGAAGGCAACTACATCCAGCGTGCCGGCGCGCAACTGGTCGTCGCACTGGGTGCCAACGCGCTCATGGTGAACGGCACCGCCACGCTGGCCGGCACGGTGCGTGTGGACAGCATCATCGCCGGTTACGTGCCCCGTGACGGACGCACGCAGCCGCTGCTGCACGCCGATGGCGGGGTGACCGGCAGCTTCGACAGCGTCACCAACGGGCTGGCGCCCGGCACCTTGCTCCAGGCCAACCTGCTGCACGCCAGCAACGACGTCACCATGGTCATCGACCGCATCAGCGTGACCAGCGCCAGCCTCCAGGCCGGGCTTGGGGGAACCGCGCTTGCCTCGGCGACTCGTGTCGAATCCGCCTTTGAAGTGCTGGATCGCAACGGTGCGGCGCTGGACGGGTTTGCCGATGCGGCGGGGCAGTTGCAGCAGGTCGACGGCGCCAACGCGCTGCAGGCCAGCCTGGACAGTCTCTCCGGCAAAGCCCATGCGTTGGCCACGGCGGCCACCTTCGACAGCATCGACATGAACCGTCGTGCGCTGTCGGCACGGCTCGGTGAGGTGCAGGCCGCGCCACGCCTGCGCGGTGCCTGGCAGAGCACACTGGGCGAGGCGGGCCAGGGCAGTTTCGCCGGCAACGGCGTGGCGACCCGCGGCTGGATGATGGGCCAGGACATGGCGTTGGGCAGCCACGGCATGCTCGGTGTCGCGTTCGGTGAAACGCGCAGCTACGGCGGCCGCGAGTGGGGCAGTGACCGTGGCCGCGACCGTCAGTCCCAGGCGCAGGTGTATGCCGGCTGGGGTACCGGCCGCGCGTATGCGATGGGTCAGATCGGCGCCGGCCAGTTCACCCGTGAGATCGATCGCCAGTTGCTGCTCGGTGCCGGGCAGTACGGCGTCAATGCGCGCTATGGCGGCAGCTTCAGCGCGGCCAGCGTGGAGTCGGGTTACCGTTTCGGCAGTGCCAGCGCCTCGCTGACGCCTTACCTGGGCGCCGAGTACGCGCGGGTGGACAGCGATGGTTTCAGTGAAACAGGCGGCATGGGCTTCGGTCTGCGCGCGCGCGATGCCGTGAGTACGCGCAGCCAGGCGTTGGCCGGCCTGCGCGCCGAGCGGCGCTGGGGCGGCTGGTCGCTGCGCGGCTATGCCGAATGGCAGCAGCATCTGTCCAGCGACGGCCTTTCGCTGGATGCCAGCTTCGTCGGTGTCGAGGCCTGGGCGCCGGTGGCCGGAGTGCAGCCGGCCCGCTCGGGCGGGTTGTTCGGGCTTTCGCTGGAGTCGTGGTTGAGCCGCACCAGCCGCCTGGCGTTCGGGTACGACCAGCGTTTTGGGCCGCGCGGCGATCTGCGTCAGGTGCAGCTGCGGTATTCGGCTGGGTTCTAAACGCGGGCCCGGCTGCGACGCTCCAAAAAAAGAGGGCGCGATCGATGACCCCCCCCTCTTCGTTTGTCAGCGCAACGGCTCAGTTGCCGCGCAGGCTGCCCCGGCGCGGCGTGCTGCGGCCCAGCGGCATCTTCAGTTTGCCGATCGACAGGATGCGCGATTCGGCGATCTGATCGGCGGCGCGCTGCGGGGCGATGCCCTCGCTCTGCGACAGTGCGAAGATGCGGCCGAGGTTGTGGTAGATGCTGCGGATCAGGCGCATCGCGCGCTCACGGTTGTAGCCGTCGATCTCCAGCGAGACGTTCATGACGCCACCGGCATTGACCGCGTAATCCGGTGCGTAGAGGATGCCGCGCGCGTGCAGTTCGTCGCCGACCTCCAGGCTGGAGAGCTGGTTGTTGGCGGTACCACAGACGATCTTGCACTTCAGGCGCGGCAGCGTGTCTGGATTGATCGCGCCTTCCAGCGCGCAGGGCGCGAAGATGTCGGCGTTGACGTCGTAGATGTCTTCCGGCTTGACCGCTTCTGCACCGTATTCGGTGACAGCGCGATCCACGCGCGTGCTGTCCAGGTCGCTGACGTAGAGCTTGGCGCCACGATCGCGCAGCAGCTTCACCAGTTCCATGCCGATATGGCCCAGGCCCTGCACCGCGATGCTGGCCTTGCCCACTTCCTCATGGCCCAGCTTGTGCTGCATCGACGCCATCAGCGCCTGCAGCGCGCCGTATGCGGTGAACGGTGCCGGGTCGCCGGAGCCGCCATGCACCTGGTGTACGCCGGTGACGTACTCGCTCTCCAGGTAGATGTTTTCCATATCGTTGACATCGGTGCCGACGTCCTCGGCGGTGATGTAGCGGCCACCCAGCGAATCGACATAGCGGCCGAAGGCGCGGAACAGCACTTCGGTCTTGTCGCGCTTCGGGTCGCCGATGATCACCGCCTTGCCGCCACCTACGTTGAGGCCGGCCAGGGCGTTCTTGTAGGTCATGGTGCGGCTCAGGCGCAGCGCATCGGCCAGAGCCTCGTCGGTGCTGGCGTAGGGACGCATGCGCACACCGCCCAAGGCCGGGCCGAGGGTGGTGTTGTGGACGGCGATGATCGCCCTCAGACCGGCGTCGCGGCTGTGGCAGAACACCACTTGTTCGTGACCGGTGGTTTCGAGGGTTTCAAATAACATGGTGGCTCCGATGGTGCGAACGGTGGCGAACAGCGGCGAACGCGCCAGCAAAAGGTGGGTTGTAAAACAAAAAAAGCGACGTCGTCGGGTCTCGGACGGGTCGCGCGGCGCCATTCTAGTGCATTCCGACGGACGGTGTTGTCAGGGGTCTTGCGCACCACGGCCATTAAAGTTGCTGAAGCGCAGGCCGATGCCGTGGCAACGGTGTGGATGGCCGGTCATCGCAGGAAGGATCACGTGGGCGCAGTCGCAACAAGGCAAGTGCGGGACCCGGCGCGTCCAGGGCCATGGGCATGATCGGCGCGATGGTTGTTGGCGCCGCGGTGCTGGCGCTGCTTGGCATGGCCGCTGTGCTCCGTCACCGGCGTGCCGTGGTGGCGCCGTCGATGGCCCGTGGCACTGCCACGCACGGGCGGGCCGCGGCGTTGCCGGTTGCCCCGGTATCGCCGGGTACCGATCCGGTGGTGGTGCTGCAGGCCGGGCTGCATACGCTGGCACTGGTGCCGCGCAGTGGCGATGCCGCCGACGCCGCGGCCCCGCGCACCGTTGAACTGCGTGATGCCGTCACCGCCTCGCTGCTGGCGCGGGACTGGTCGGCCAAACACCTGCCCCGCCGCCCGCAGCTGCTGCCGCAGCTGATCCAGACCGTCAACGACAGCGACGCCTCGGCGCGCGCAATGGCCGGGATCATCGGCCAGGACCCGGTGTTGACCGGCAATCTGCTGCGCATCGCCAACAGCCCGGTCTACCGGGTGCAGGCGCGCCCGGTGGAGACCCTGCAGCGCGCGGTCACCCTGGTCGGCACCGATGGCATCCGCCAGATCATCAGCGCGGTGCTGGTGCAGCCGGTGATGCAGCTGCAGTGCGATGCCTTTCCCCAGTTCAGTGCGGTGATCTGGGAGCATGCGCTGCTGGCCTCGCGCGCTGCCGCCGACCACGCACGCACGGTGACCCATGAAGATGGCTTCGCCGCGCAGTGGCTGGGCCTGACCCAGGGCCTGGGCGCGGCGCTGGTGATGCGCCATCTGCTCGATGCCTGCACGCAACAAGCGCTCGCGGCCCCGCCGCGCGCGCTGGCGGCGGATCTTCTCGACAGTTGGACCCTGCCGGTGGCCAGTCGCATCGCCGCGGCATGGGAGCTGCCCAAGGCCGTGCACGATGCCTTGATCCGCCAGAGTGGCAGTGGGTTGGCGGCCAGCCTGCGCTTTGCCCGTGCGGCCGCGGCGGCCAGCCTGCTGTGCCGCCATGGCCAGATCGGTCAGGTCCAGGCGCTGGCGTTGCTGGAGCAACTGGACGACACGCCGCCGCACGCACTGCAGTGGATCTGGCGGCGTGTGCACGGGCGGGCCGTGGAAACGCTGGAGGGCGAAGAGGCCGAGCTCGACGTGGCCCAGGCCGGCTGAGCTAGAGCTGCGACTCCAGCGGCAGCCAGCTGATCGCGCGTGCGCTGGCCCGCAGCCAGAACCCGGTGTCCGGTTCGGTATACAGCCAGTGCGGCGGCTGCGCATCCCGCTCCAGCCAACGCACGTCGCCCTCCGGTCCCAGCGCCACCCAGTAGCTCTGGCGTGGGCTGGCCAGGCGCAGGTACTCCTCGCGCAGCTGCGCGGCGAGCACCGGATCGTTGAACAGCACGCCCATCTCGGTGTTCAGATACGCCGAGCGTGGGTCCAAATTGAACGAGCCGACGAAGCCGCGCTGGTCGTCGATCATGAAGGCCTTGGTGTGCAGGCTGGCGCCACTGCTGCCGAACAGGCCACCGCCATCGACGTTGCCACGTGATTTGAGCTCGTACAGCTGCACGCCACTGCGCAGCAGCGGTGCGCGGTAGTGCATGTAGCCGCTGTGCACGGCGGCCACATCATTTGCAGCCAGGGAGTTGGTGATGACCGCAACCTGGGCCCCGCGCGCGACCATCGCGCCCAAGCCTTCGGTGCCGTCCTCGCCGGGCACGAAGTAGGGCGAGATCAGCAGGGCTTTGTGTTGGGCGCTTTCCAGTTCCTGCACCAGCCGCGTGACCAGCCAGCCGGCCTGATCGTCACGGCGGTGCTTCATGGGCGGGTCCGAGGCGATCTCCACGTGGTGTGACCAGTGCAGATCCAGCGCATCGCGGTAATACGATTTCTCCGCCTGCGAGCGCGCCACGCGTTCCAGGTAGGGCTTGGCACTGTCCAGGCGCGCTTCGTGCTCGCTTTCGCCGATCAGCAGGCGCAGCTGCGGTTCGGTGTAGAACGCCAGCGCACGGATCGGCACGGCGGTATCGCTGTTCCAGTAATCGTCGAAGATCGTATTGGCCTGCTGCACCGCTTCGCCGGCGACCAGCAGATCCAGGTCGCGGAAGTTCACATCCGGGCGTGCGCTGAAATACTCCTCGCCGATGTTGCGGCCACCGACGATCGCCACGCGCCCGTCGGCGATCCATGACTTGTTGTGCATCCGGTGATTGACGCTGAAGACACGCTGCACCATCTCGACCAGGCGCCAGAGTCCGTTGCGGTTGCGGAACGGGTTGTACAGGCGGATCTCGATGTTGGGGTGCGCATCGAGCGCCATCATCAGCGCGTCCTTGTCCTGCGCGTTCATGTCATCGAGCAGGATGCGTACCCGCACGCCGCGCTCGGCGGCGCGGTACAGCTCGTTGGCCATGAGATGGCCGATGAGGTCGTCGTGCCAGATGTAGTACTGCAGGTCCAGGCTGCGCCCGGCGTGCTGGGTGATCACCGCGCGCGCGGCGTACGCGTCCAGCCCGTCGGACAGGAAGGCCACACCGGTCTGGCCGGGGTGCTCGGCCTGCAGGCGGACCAGCTCGCGATCGATCGGGGTCTGGTCGGCCTGCGTGGGCAGTACCGTCGAACGCTCGCCGACGGCCTGCGGGGTGAGGTGGTCGGCCAGCAGCAGGCCGCTGAGGACCAGCAGGATCAGCAGGGCGACAACGATCCCCAGCCAGCGCAGCAGCCGGCGCCAGAACGGTTTTTTCTCGGTCATGCGCCGATCGTAAGCGGCGGGGGCGTGCAGGGCGAGTGCTGGCGCGGTTTAGAAGCGCTCGTCCGGCGCCAGGTAACGCCACTGGCCCGGGACCAGCTTGCCCATCGCCACGCGGCCGATGCGCAGGCGGCGGATGCTGATGACCTCCAGCCCGACCTGGGCGCACATGTCGCGCAGCTGGCCCGGATGCACCGGCTTGATCGCAAAGCGCAGGCGGGTTTCGTTCTGCCAGCTCACCTTGCACGGTGGCAACGGCCAGCTGCGGAAGCTCAGGCCGTGCGCGAGGCGCTTCATGCCGTAGGGCGCCAGCTCGCCACTGACTTCCACCAGATATTCCTGCTCCAGCGTTGCACCGCGATCCTTCAGGTGCGAGATCACGCGCCCGTCCTGGCTGACCACCACCAGGCCGCTTTCGTCATCGGACAGCGGCATCACCAGCTGCAGGGCATGGAAATGCCGCTGCAGCAGGGTCACGCCGGTGGCGTCGAGTTCACTGCGGCTTTCCGGGGTCACCAGGGCGCACAGTTCGTCCGAGCGCATGCCGGCCGGCTTGTGCAGCAGCATGCTCACGGTCTCGGTGCGGGTCGCCTCGGCGTTTTCGCGCAGTACGATCGTCTCGTCGGTGACCATCGTCTGCGGTTGTTCGACCACCTGGCCGTTGACGGTCACCCAGCCGCCCTCGATATAGCGCTGGGCGTCGCCACGGGAGCAGCCGATCAGGCTGGTCAGGCGTTTGTCGAGTCGGATCGGGTCGGTCATGGGGCAGGCAACATAAAACGGGAAGCGGGCGGGGAGTGTACTGGCTGGGGCCCGGCGCTGCGCGATGAAGGCCGCTGCGGCTCAGGCCGGCGTGCGTTCCAGGTGGGTCAGGTACAGGCGCAGATCGAACTCCAGCTGGTGGTAGTCCGCTTCCATGTGGGTACACAGCTGGTAGAAGGCCTTGTTGTGGTCCGATTCCTTCAGATGGGCCAGCTCGTGCACCACGATCATCTTCAGGAACGGCGCCGGTGCCTCGCGGAACACCGTGGCGATGCGGATCTCGCGGCTGGCCTTGAGCCGGCTGCCCTGCACCCGCGAGACCGTGGTGTGCGTGCCCAGCGCGTGCTTGAGCACCTGCAGCCTGCTGTCGTAGATCACCTTGGACAGCGGCGCGGACTGGCGCAGATAGCGCTCTTTCAGGCCCTGGGTGTAGTCGTAGAGCTGGCGGTCGTTGCGGACCGTATGCAGTTCGGCATAGCGG
This sequence comes from Stenotrophomonas sp. AGC87, assembly GCF_057333975.1. Lineage (NCBI taxonomy): Bacteria > Pseudomonadati > Pseudomonadota > Gammaproteobacteria > Lysobacterales > Lysobacteraceae > Stenotrophomonas > Stenotrophomonas sp. AGC87. The sequence continues at coordinate 135,457 of NZ_JBHFHW010000032.1, read as the reverse complement.
CGCTCCAGCCACGGCCCCAGCCGGTCGCCCGCGATCAGCTCGCGCACCTGTTGCTGCAGGGCGTCGGGATAGCCGGCGAGGTACTTCAGGGCGGTCATGCGGGCGGTTGGGGCGGGACGGGCAGACCAGTATGATGGCCTCCGGAATCCCGCAACAACAGATGCTAGGCGTATGGCGAAGGCAAATCCCCTGCAGGAGCAGCTGCTCAAAGCTGGGCTGGTCAAGAAATCCCAGGTCTCCCAGGCCGCCCGTGAACAGGTGAAAGCCCGCCACGGCAAGGCCCCGGTCGCGCCCAGCGAAAGCCAGCGCGAGGCCGAGCGCCTGCGTGCCGGGAAGGCTGAACGCGATCGCGCGCTGGAAGCCGAGCGCAAAGCCAAGGCCCACGCCCAGGAGTTGCAGGCCCAGGTCCGCCAGATCGTCGAGGCGCACAAGGTCAAGCGTGAAGGCGAAAGCGAGTACCGCTTCAATGACGGCACGCTGATCCGCACGATGCTGGTCAACAACGTGCTGCGCCGCCAGCTGGCCTCGGGCAGCCTGGTGATCGTGCGCCATGGCGACGGCTTCGAACTGCTGCCGCGCGCCGCGGCCGAGAAGGTCCGTGAGCGCGATGCCAGCGTGATCGTGCTCGACAACAGCCAGCCCGGCAGCGAGCCGAGCACCGGCAATGCCGAGGACGATGCGTACTACGCCCGGTTCCAGGTGCCGGACGACCTGGTCTGGTAAGCCGCGTCTGAAGCGTTCACCCGGCGCCGCGGGCGTTCAGCCCCACGTTGGCTGGGCGTCGTGGGCCGGGTCTATGCTGGCGGCCTGACACCGGCATGGGAGACACATCATGGCGACAGGTTGGGCAGGCGACGGCGCCGTCCAGGATCAGATCGACGCCACTGTCGATGAGGCCATCCAGCGGGCCCGCGCACAGCTGCGCGACGGCCCCGGATTGACCCACTGCGAGCACTGCGACGCGCCCATTCCCGAGGCGCGGCGGAAGGCTGTACCCGGCGTACGCCTGTGCGTGCGCTGCCAGGAAGAAGAGGACGCCGCCCAGCAGGAGGGCAGCGGCTACAACCGCCGCGGCAGCAAGGACAGCCAACTGCGCTAGGTCGCGATTCTGCGCCGGGCATTGCCTGGCCGACGGCGGCGCGGACTCAGCCGTCCCCTTGAATCCCGCCCGGCGCCTGCGAAGGATCGCGCCAACGGCGCACGGTGCGTTGGAAGAACATGTTGTTGGGCATCTGCAGGACCGTGCCTTCATGCCCGCTGCCGGTTTCCTGCAACGTGGTGTAGATCAGATTGATATCGATCACGCGGCCCTTGAGTCCAGGCTTCTCACCGTTCTCCAGCAGCTCGATGTAATCGTGCAGGCGGAACGGCCGCGTGGTGAAGATCAGCAGCGTGCAGAAGATGTTGGACAGCACGCTCCACGCGGCGAAGAACGCCACCGCGCCGACCGCGGCGAACCCGGTGAAGGCGGTCCAGAGTACCGTTGCCGAGACGCCCACGATGTTGAGCACGATCAGCAGCACGGTGAAATACACCACGAAGGTGAACACCCGGCGCGCGCCCATGATCATTTCCGGCGGCAGCGTGTAGTGCTCACCGACGCGGCGGATCAGCCGCCGGGCAACCAGCCGCAGCAGCCAGGCCACCAGCAGGGTCACCAGAATCTGCAGGGCAGGGACCCCGTAGTGCAGCCATTCGTGGGTCCAGGCGGGCAGATGGTCTTTCATGGGGGCGGAATTCCTTTGCAGCGATAGTGCCGATCCCGCCATGGTAATGCCGATGCGCCTCACCGCATCGTGCTGTGCACTTACGGCCGCGGGCTGCCGTACACATCGAACGCAGCGATCATCGCCGAGGCGCACAGCGGCGCATTCTGCGCGTACTGCACGCAGACATCCGGCGCGTCGGGCGCCAGCGTGACCCGGATCTGCAGCGGACTCCACGGCAGCGTGCAGCCGGTGGCCAATGAGAGCAGCACGGCCAGGCAACTGGATGACATGGCGAGACTCCTTGGCGGGCGCCGGTAGTGACAAGGGATTGGATGCAGCGCCGGGCAGGAAGGTTTAAAGGCCGCAGAAAAATTCCGCTTTGCCGCACGAGTGCCACACGCGAGTCCCGTAGCGGCCGGTAGGCCTCTGGGCAAACTCAAGGAGGAGGTCGTCGCCCCCCC
>NZ_JBHFHW010000032.1:131114-133267 GCF_057333975.1 Stenotrophomonas sp. AGC87 | reverse complement strand
CCGCCAGGCGGCGGCCGGGGGACATTTGCCGAGGGGCCTGCCGGCCGCTACGGGGCCCTTCCGCTCGCGGCAGGCTGGATCGGAGACACAACAAAAAGAATGTTACCGGCGGCTTAAACCTTTTCCATGCCCCCCGCATCCAACGGATATGCTCGACACGACCATGCCCGCCTCCAGCGCCACGAACCAGGCCGACGCCGCCGATGACCACGCCCTGGTGCGTGCCGCGGCTGCCGGTGACGTGACCGCGTACGAACGCATCTACCGACGGCATTCGCCGCGTGTGTACGCCGTGCTGTGGCGGCTGTGCGGCGGGCACGCGGCCCGCGCCGAGGATGCCCTGCAGGAGGCCTTCCTGCAGGCATGGCGCGCCCTGCCGGGCTTCCGTTTCGAAAGCAGCCTGGGCACCTGGCTGCACCGCCTGGGCGTGAATGCAGCGCTGATGGAACTGCGCGCCAACGCCACCGGCGATGCACGCGATGCCGGTGAGGAGGGCTGGGAGTCGCTGGCCATGCTGCCCGCCCAGGACCGCTGCGCCGGCACCTCGATGGACCTGGAGCGCGCGCTGGAAACACTGCCGCCACGGGCCCGCGCGGTCCTGGTCCTGCATGACATCGAAGGGTGGAAACACCAGGAAATCGCCGACCAGCTGCAGATGGCCGTCGGCAGTTCCAAAGCACAGTTGCACCGTGCACGCAGCCTGCTGCGTGCACGCTTAGGAGAAACCGCATGAACCCCCATGATTCCGAACACGACGAACTGACTGCACGCCTGCGCGCCTTGCCTGCCGAGCGCGTTCCGCCGGCACGGGTGTGGCAGGGCATCGCCGCACAGTTGCCGGCCCAGGGCCAGGTGCACGCCCCGGCGGTTGCCGTGGCAACGCTGCCGACACGCCGCCGGCGGGAGCGCTGGCCGCTGCGCATCGGGCTCGGCCTGGCCGCCGCGCTGGCGCTGCTGATGGTGGTGCCTACGCCAGTCCCGCATACGCCAGCGCCGTCGCTGCTGCAGCGCCAGGCCGATGCGATGGCCGGTGAATACCAGCAGGCCATTGCGGCGCTGCCCAGTGCCGATGTCACCGATGAGTGGCGCCCGGCCCTGCATGAACTCGATGCCAGCGCGGACAACATCCGCGCGGCCATCGCTGAAAATCCCCGCTCGCGCTATCTGCTCGGGCAACTGCAGCGTACCTATGCGCTGCGGCTGGAACTCACCCAGCAGGCGGTGCTGTCCGCCGGCCTGCCCACTTGAAGGAGAACCCCATGCGCATTCCTCTGTCCCTGATCGCGGCCCTGGCCCTGTGCCTGCCGCTGGTTGCCCAGGCCGCTACCAACGTCAATGAGCGCCACCCACTGGGCGCCGGCGGCCGCGTGGAGATCAGCAACATTGCTGGCAAGGTCACCGTGCGCGGCTGGGACCGCAACGACGTGGCATTGACCGGTTCGATGGCCGATGGGCTTACCCTCAAGCAGGACAAGAGCAGCAACCGTGTGCGCTGGGAAGTGGAGTACCCGCGCGGCCGCAGCAATGGCGGGGCGACCCTGGAGCTGCGCGTGCCACGTTCGGTGGAAGTGCAGCTGGGCACCGTCAGCGCAGACATCGATGTGGCCGATATCGACGTGCGCCGCCTGCAGGCCAACAGTGTCAGCGGCAGCATCACCGCGGCCGGGCGCAGTGGCGAGACCACGTTGAACACAGTCAGTGGTGGCATCCGCTCGCAGCTGCAGACCGCACGCCTGGATGCGCGCACGGTCAGTGGCCAGTTGCTGGCCGGCGGTGGGGCGTCAGGGGAAGTGGCGGCCGAATCGGTCTCCGGCCGGGTCAACGTCAATGCCGGGCGGATCCAGCGGCTGGCGGTGGAAACCGTCTCGGGCAGCCTGGATGTGAGCGCGACCGGCATGGCGCCGGGCGGCAAAGTGACGATGCAGACGGTCAGCGGATCGGTCGCGCTGAAGCTGCCGGCCACTGTCTCGGCGCAGTTGAACGTCAAGACCTTCAGCGGTGGGATCCAGTCCGACGCCGGGCAGGTGGAAAAGCCGCGCTATGGCCCGGGCAGCAGCCTGGATGCGCGTCTGGGGTCGGGCGATGGGGATATTTCGATCAACTCCCATTCCGGGAGCGTGCGGGTCAGCCTGGGCCGCTGAGTGCGGCCAGCG
>NZ_JBHFHW010000032.1:119744-131039 GCF_057333975.1 Stenotrophomonas sp. AGC87 | reverse complement strand
GCACCGGCCAATGCGGGGGCGGTCGGCAGCAACGTCAGCCGGCTTTCTTCAGCGCCAGGGTATTGCCCAGCACTTCGATCTTGCCGCCACCTTTACGGAAAGCAGCCAGATCCGCAGCGATGCTCTGGCTGCTGACGGCGGAGTTGGACCCTTGCTTGCGGTCGACGCGAACGGTGTTGCTTGCCTTGGGGGAGGTCTTTGGCGTACGAGCCATGGATGCTCCTGCTATGGATGAAGCGTGGAAGAAAACGTCGACAGATCCTGCTGTTGTCGACGGTAGTCCTGCCGCACGAGGCGGCAATCATCGCCGCCCATGTCGAACTGGCGGCAGATCGCGGGTCGCTGCGAGTAGATCGTGCAGCGCAGGTGATACGGGTCGATCGCAGCGCACCAGCCTTCTTCGTTGCGCGCCATCACCGTGCCGCCACGCGCATCGGTATCCAGCAGGTAGCCGGGCACGTTGTCGTCAGGCATGACGGTGACGGTGAGCCGACAGCACACCGCGTCGCAACGACGGCAATCGATGGGGTCGGGCTCGGACGATGTAAGAAGTGCAGCCAGGCGTTCGCCCAATCTGAGTGTCTCTTGGCGGCTCGGGGTGCAGCAGGCTGTGAACGAGCCGGATCACAGCGATGAGCGATCCCGGCACCGCGGACAGGTCCGGACGGTGGCAGCATCGAAGAGGACGGTGGCCTGGGAGGCCAGGAAGATGGTGCTTGTTGCGTCAAGCGCATTGCGCTTTGAAGCCGAAAGATGATAGCGCTTTCGGCGTAACGTTTTGTTAATAAGGCCGTTCACGCCTCTTCAGGCCTTGTGGGACAAGGCCTGGCGGTGCCGGTGGATCAGTTGGCGGCGGCCAATGCCAGCCCGTGGACCACCCCGAAGGACGGATTCCCGCGGATCAGGGTCGAGCCCGGGAAAGCATTGGCCACCGCCTGCTGCAGGTAGCCGGCGCGCGACATGCCCCCGGTCAGGAACACCGCTGCCGGGTCGTGGCCGATGTCGCTGCGCACCTGCTCCAGCAGGGCGGTCAGCTCGCCCAGATACCCGCCGGCGGCGGTCTCCAGCCGCGAAGCATCGATCTGCATCTGCAGGCCGCGTTCGATGAAGTCCAGCGCGCTGTCGTGGCTGGCCACGCTGCTCAGGGCGATCTTGCAGCGCTCGACTTCACGATACAGACGCGCGGTATTGCCGGTGTCCTGCAGCGCGGTCAGGCGCGGGCCGAACGGCGCGTCCACATCGCGGTAGGTGTGCTGGCGGAAATCACGCTGGCGGGTCATGTCCTGCACCATCGCCGCTTCCACGTAGTGGTGCGCCGGCACGCGGGTGATGCCGCGGCCGAACAACGGCATGTAGCCGCCCAGGCTCAGCGCCAGATCGATATCGGTACCGCCACGGGCGATACCCCAGGCGCGGTGGATGGTCGGGGCCTGGCCGCCGCCCACGCGCGCATGGGCGACGTCGGTGGTACCACCGCCGATGTCCACCACCACCGCGTCATGCTCCTGCGGGCTCTCGGCGTGGTAGTGCATCGCGGCGGCCGCCGGCTCTTCAAGGAAATCGATGCTGTCGAAGCCGGCTGCGATCGCCGCGCCGTGCAGGATCTCCAGCGCCTGCGCGTTGCCGGCCTCGCCGATCGAGCTGCGGAACTGGACCGGGCGGCCCAGCGTGGCGGTGCGGATCGGCGTGTCCAGCTGGCGCGAGGCAGTCAGGCGGATGTGCTCGAGGATGTGCGTGGCGATGCCGGCGATGGTCTGGCGCGCACGCGGGTGCAGGTTGTAGCCGAGCATCGACTTGGGGCTCTGCACCAGGTTGCCTTCGTTCTCTTCGAAATAGGCCTCCAGCGCGTCATCGCCGTAGACCGCGTTCTGCAGCAGGGTGGTGGAGCTGAGCGGGGCGCGCATCTGCTCTTCCATCCACTGCCGGCGCACCACGCGCAGGGCCTCGCGGCGCAGTGCATCAGGGGTACGCTCCTGGCCGGCGGCACGGGCATCGCGCGCGGCCGCGTCGACCAGCCGGGCCAGGTCGTGCTCCAGCGCCGGGGTCAGTTCGAAGTCGTTCGGGTCGCGCATCACCTCGGGGAAATACACCGTGGTGCGGAACTGTTCGGCCTGGCCGAACTGGATCGGCACGACCTTGCCGTCGATCACCACGGCGGCGGCGGAGTTGCTGGTGCCAAAGTCGATGCCGAGTTTCATGCGGGGGGCCGGGCCGGTGGTCAGGGGGCGCGCACTTTGCGGCAACGGGACCGCCGACGCAAGGGCAGCCGGTAACGGGCGGTTACACTAGCGGCCGTTTCGTAACCGAAGAGCTGTCGATGTCCGCCATTCCCGCCTGCCCGCAGTGCACCCTGGAAAACACCTATGCCGATGGCGCGCTGTTCATCTGCGCGGATTGCGGCCACGAGTGGGCGGCCGGTGACGGTGACGGCGAGGCCCTGGTGGTACGCGACAGCAACGGCAACGTGCTGGCCGCCGGCGACACCGTGACCGTGATCAAGGACCTGAAGGTGAAGGGCTCCTCGATTCCCCTCAAGCAGGGCACGGTGATCCGCAATATCCGCCTGGTCGAGGACGATGCCGAGCACATCGAAGGCAACTCGGAAAAGATCAAGGGCCTGGTCCTGAAGACCTGCTTCCTCAAGAAGGCCTGAGCCGGCTCAGTTGGCGTTGGTGCCGCGCGGGCGCCAGCGCTGCAGGCTGTCCAGCTTGGCCTGGTAGCGGGATCTGAGGGCGTCGCCGTTTTCGCCGGCCAGATCCCGCGCGCGCTGCATTTCGATCGAGGCCCGGCGCGCATCACCGGCCAGGAAGTAGCTCCGGGCCAGCGCGAAGTGGAAGGGGTGGGCGGTCTCGTAGAGACGGACGGCCCGGCGGTAGAAACGCACCGCCGCGGCGTAGTCCCGGCGCTGCTCGGCCTGGGCGCCGAACATGTACTGGGCGAAGGGATCATTGCGCTGTACGCGCGCCAGCCGGCTGGCCAGCAGGCCGGCCTGGCGGGTGTCGCCCATGCGCCGGTACAGCGCGCTGGCATTGCTCAGGCTGGCGCCATGCCGGGGTTGCAGGCGCAGGGCGGTTTCATAGTCCCTGCGGGCCTGGTCCAGCTCGCCGATGCGCGCATCCAGAACGCCCAGGTTGTTCCAGGCGGCCACGAAGTCCGGCGCCATGCCCAGCGCGGCCCGGAAGTAGGCGCGCGCCCCCCCGGTATCGCCGGCGGCCATGCGGTCGGCCCCGCGGTTGTTGTAGAAGTGCGCCAGTGTGCGTTGCCGGCTGATGCGCTGCGGGCCAAGGGGGTCATACAGCACGCTGTGGTCCAGATCGACCGTGCCGCTGCGCCCGTCCAGCACGATGCCCGCGTTGACGTGGCCCACGCTGTAGATCACCCCGGAGGCCTGGTACCAGCTCACCACCTGCGCCACTTCCTGGACATGCGCATCGATGCCGGCCAGGTTGGCCAGGGTGACGAACAGCAGGGTGAAGGACAGGCAGTTGGCGCGCCGCGTCTGCCACGTTTCACTGATGGTGTGGGTCGCGTCGGGGCCGTAGGCCAGGTGCAGCCCGTGTTCGTCGAAGATCATCTCGACCAGCCGCTGCAGGCGGCGCTCACGTGAGTAGCCCGGATCGATGACCCGTTCGTGCAGCAGGGCGAGCAGCGGGGCGGGCACCTCCAGGATCTGCGCCGGCGTGGGCAGTGCGGTGACGCTTGGCTCAGCTGCGGCCGGCGGCGCCGTGTCGGCCGCCCAGACCGGCGCGGCGGCCACGGCCATCCACGCGATCAGGAAAAGTCTGCATGCGGTCATCGCCGTCACCTCGCGAGGCGTTGGGGTCCGTCCGGTCCAGTCTAGGCGTGTCGTCGGGCGCTGGCATGCCGTTCATCGGCCGATAGCGCCATCCACAGGGGATGTGGATCAGCGGTCGACAAACATGTGGATAACCGGGCACACCCACTGCGCGGCAACGGTTCTGTGAAGGTGGTCAAAAAAGCACCGCCCGGCTTGCCAGCGTCGCTGTGACGGCCAATCATGCCTGCATGCACGTCGAACCGATTCCGCTGCCCGCCGGGCAGCTTGCCGAGCTGGAAACCGCCTACGCCCTGCCGCCGCGGGCGTATCACAACTGGTCGCACGTGCAGGCCGTCCTGCAGCACTGCCGCACGGTCGCCGAGGCAGGCCCGGGCTGGGCCCAGCCGCGTGAGGTGCAGTTGGCCGCGCTCTATCACGACGCCATCTACGACGCCGGCCGCGGCGACAACGAAGCGCGCTCGGCCGAGATGGCACGCCAGGCCATCGCGCGCTGGCTGCCGGAGGCCGGGATCGATGCGACGCGGGTGGCCGAGCTGATCGAACTGACCGCGCGCCACAGCAAGCTCGCGCCCGGCGACGTCGATCCGGAGGCGGCGCTGTTCCTGGATTGCGACATGGCCATTCTGGGGGCGCCGGCGGCGGTGTTCGATGCGTACGACCGCGGCATCGCCGAGGAGTACGCCGGGCACGTGCCGGGCTTCCTGTTCCGGCTCAACCGCCGGCGTTTCCTCAAGCAGGTGCTGGGGCAACCGCGGATCTTCCTGAGCGACTTCTTCCACCAGCGGCTGGATGCGGCCGCGCGCGACAACCTGCGCCGGCGGGTTGAGCGCTGAACCACGCCCGCTACACTGTGCGCGCTGTTTTCCCTATGTGTGTGGCCATGTCCGTGTCCGTTCCAGATCCCGATCCGCGTCCGCAGCCGCCGGAAGAACCCGGCCCCAACGAGTGCTGCGGCAGCGGCTGCCCGCTGTGCGTGCTGGATCTGTACAGCGATGAGCTGCAGCGCTACCGCGCCGCGCTGGCCGCCTGGAAGCAGCGTCACCCCGAGGCCACCGACTGACCGCAGGAGCTGCGATGTCGCTTCCCTTGCCACGCCCTTTCCGCTGGCCCGCGCAGCATCACGCACGCGTTGCCCTGCTCACGCTGGTGGCGCTGGCGCTGTTCGTGGCCATCGCGTTGTGGACGCAATGGGCACGCGATGACCTGGACTGGGTGCAGGCCACCCTGAGCCTGTACCTGCATGGCCCCTGGGGACTGGCGCTGCGCACGGCTTACTGTGTGCTGGCGCTGGCGATCATGCTGCTGGCCCTCTCCCTGCATGCCAACAGCCGATCACCCCGGCGCAGTGCGGCCGCGCCGCTGCTGTTCTGGGTGGCCGCGCTGGGATTGATGGGCGTGGCAATCGGCGACAGCTGGCTGCCCGAGCGCGCACCGCTGCTGGCACCGCTGGTGCACGGGCTGTCGGCCAACACCGCGTTCCTGTGCGTGAGCGTGGCGATGCTGCTGCAGAGCTGGTACCTGCGCGCCGATCCGCGCTGGCGCACGTGGGCCGGGCCGGCCTGGTGGTGGGCCTGGCTGTGCTTCGTGCTGCTGTGGCTGCACGTGCTGTGGCGCGGCCCGCCGCGCGGCGCTGGGCAGAAGCTGGTGATCGCCGTGGTGCTGGTGTGGCTGGTCTCGGTGGCCTGGCAGCTGTGGCGGCAGGCGCGTCGGGACGCGCGCTGAGCGTCCTGCCACGCTGTGTACATGCCCTTGGCAGGGCAGGGGCGTATCGTTGGCGCACTAGTCATGGGATGCGCGACGATGCGGCGAGCCGGTTGGGGGATGATGCTGGGTGTGGTGCTGGCGGGGATGTCCGGACAGGCGCTGGCCGCGCCGCCGCAGCAGCTCAGTCACGGGCGTTTCGAGAACGTGCCGGTGTACCTGCCGGACGGTCGCCCGCAACGGGTGGTGGTGTGGTTTGACGGTACCCCCAGCCATGCCGACAGCCAGCAGCGCATCGATGCCTTGCGTGCCGAGGGCGCCCTGGTCGCCCAGGTGGATGTCGCGCACCTGCGCCAGGTGCTGGCCCGCGAGAAGAGCGGTGATTGCGCCTTCGGTGCCGGCGACGTGGAGAATTTCTCACGCTGGTTCCAGGCCTATCTGCACGTGCCGGGCTATCACCTGCCGCTGATCGGCGGCGATGGCGAGGGCGCGGCGCTGGCGTACGCGGTGGCCGCCGAGGCCGATACCCAGGTGTTCGCCGGACTGCTCACCACCGGTTTCTGTCCGTCGGGCGTGCGCGAGCGCAAGGTCTGCGGCGCTGGCAGCAGCCACGGCCGCCTGCAGCCGGCCGAACTGAACTTCCCCTGGTTGAACGCCGCCGGCGATGTACATTGCCCGGCCGGCGAGTCGGCCGCGTTCGTGCGCCAAGTGGGCATGGGCCGCCAGTTCGAGCGCACCGCGCGGGGCGAGGCGTTGCCCGGCCTGCTGGCCGCGGCCAAGGTGATCGGCGCGCAGAAGGGCGTCAGCCTCGCGCCGCCGCCGGATGACCTCAAGGGCCTGCCGGTGGTCGATGTGCCGGCGAGCAAGCCGGGCGACACCTTCGCCATCTTCGTCTCCGGTGATGGCGGTTGGGCCGGGTTGGACAAGGAAGTGGCCGCGTCGCTGAGCGAGGCCGGGGTGCCGGTGGTCGGGGTGGATTCGCTGCGCTACTTCTGGACCGCACGCACGCCCGATGGCTTCGCCCGCGATCTGGAGCGCATCGCCACGCACTACAGCCGCCAGTGGCAGCGCCGCAACGTGGTGCTGGTCGGTTTCTCGCAGGGCGCCGATGTGCTGCCGGCGGCCATCAACCAGCTGTCACCGGCTACGCGGGAATCGGTTTCGATGATCGCGCTGCTCTCGGTGGGCAAGACCGCCGACTACGAGTTCCATGTCAGCAACTGGCTCGGCGGCGGTGGCGATGGCCTGCCCATCGCGCCGGAGGTGGCCAAGCTGCCCGCCGGCAAAACGTTGTGCGTCTACGGCGAAGACGATGGCGACGCGCTGTGTCCGTCGCTCCCCGCCGGTGGCAATGCGCAGGTCATCAAGCTTCCCGGGGACCATCACTTCAAGGGCGATTACGATCGCCTCGCCGATACCATCGTCCAGCATCTGCCGGCGCGCTGAGCGTAGGCGGCCCCCGGCCGGCACAGGCTCAATCGTGCCGGCGCGGGTCCAGTGAGATCAGCCGGGTCGCATCCAGCAGGGCGGCGGGCAGGTGCACACCGCCCGGCGCGGCCAGATAACGTGCGCGCCAGACCGGGGCGAACTTCGACTTGAAACGGCGCAGGCCGCTGAAGCCGTAGAAGCGTTCGCCATGCCGGGCGACCACGTTGGCGAAGCGGTTCCAGCGCCCGGCCAGGCGATGTTGGGCCAGCCCGGACAGCGGTGCCATGCCCAGCGAGAACCGGTGGAAACCCTGCTCGCGGCCCCACAGAAACAGTTCGATGAACAGGAAATCCATCGTGCCTTTGGGCGCATCGTCGACATGGCGCATCAGGTCGACCGACAGCTCATTGCCCGCCGGCGCCTGCCACAGATTGGCGAAGGCCACGATGCGGCCCTCGGCTTCGACCAGTGCGACCGGAAAGCGTGACAGGTAGACCGGATCGAAACTGCCCAGCGAAAAGCCCTTCTCATCGCCGGCCTTGTCATCCAGCCACTGCTGGGAGACCACCGACAATGCCGGCAGCAGTGCCGGTACTTCCTCGGGCGGCGCAACCCGGAAGCTCAAGCCACCGCGTTTGCCGCGGTTCCACGCTTGGCGCAGATCCGCGCGATCGCGCCCTTCCAACGTGAACGCCTGCAGCGGCACCATCGCCTCTTCGCCAAGCTTGACCAGGGTCAGGCCCAGGTCGAGATAGGTCTGCCAGTACGCCTCACCCACCTGGTAGAACACCGGGCGCAGGCCGAGCCGATCGGCTTCCTCACGGAAGCGCCAGATCAGCGCACGTACCACGTCGGGCGGGCCGACCGGATCGCCCATCGCGATCAACGAGCCGCCGTAGCGCTGCATCATCACGAAGCCCCGCTGCGCCTCATCACGCAGCACTGCCTTGTCTGCGGTGAGCACCAGGCAGGCCTGGGTGTCTTCGGCCGCTGCCAGGATCGGGGCGAGCGCGTCCAGCGTGGAGGCATCAGCGGCCGGCAACGGGCTGCGCGTGCTGTGCAGCAACCGCGCCAGGCCGAAGATGGTCAGCGCGATCGCCACCAGCAACAACGCACGCAGCGCGCGTGGCGCGTTGCCCTGCAGCGCGAACTGCCACCACAGCTCGTTCTGGTATTCCACGTGGCTGTAGACGAAGAACAGCAGCCAGATCACCGCGACCAGCACCAGCCCGAGGTTGCGGATCCACGGCCACGACCAGGCCTCATCCAACAATGCCCCCTGGCGATAGAACTCGCGGCGCGAGGCCCACAGTGCGGCCGCCACCAGCAGGGCGGACAGCGCGATCAACACCTGCCCACCGCGTAGCCAGATCGGCAACGGGGACAACACGCAGATGCCGAGCGCGAGCATCCACGCAGCATGGCTGCGCCGCTGCAGGCCCTGGCCGATCAGCAGCAGCGCGACACCGGCCAGACTGCCCAGCAGGTGCGAGGTTTCCAGGATCGGCAGCGAGGCGGTGATCAGGTGCCGGCGTGGTGTCGGCAAGGTGCCATCGATCACCAGTGCGGCACCGACGCTGAACACCGCCAGCGCGATGATCTGCGGCAGCCAGGGGCGCAGCGCGGTCCAGCCGACCCGGGTGGCACCGGCGCCGGCACGCAGCGGGCGGCGCAGCGCCGGCGCAACCGCCAGCACCGTGGCCAGCAGCAGCGGCAGCACGTAATAGGTCACGCGGTAGATCAGTGCGGCCGCCAGCACCGCAGCGGGCGCCACCTGCGGCAGCAGCTTGAGCAGGCTCCACTCGAACACGCCCAGGCCAGCAGGCACGCTGGAGATCAGGCCGGCCAGCACTGCGACCAGATACAGCCCAACGAAACCGGGCAGGCCGGTTGGCGTATCCATTGGCAGCAGCACATAGAACGCGGCACTGGCCAGCACCAGTTCGACCACGCTCAGCGCAGTGACGCCGAGCATGGTGCGCCGGTCGGGCAGCCACAAGGCATGCCCGCGGATCTGGAAGCTGCGGCCCTCGCGGCCGACCAGCAGCACCGTGCCGGCATAGGCCAGCAGGCCGAGAACGCCGATGACCCGCACCGCCTGCACCGGGATCGGCAGCGCCAGCGCGGCAGCGCCGGGCTCAAGCAGGAAGGCCAACGCCAGCAGCAGCCACGCCCCGAACACGAAGCCCAGTGTGCTCATCAACACCATCTGGCCGATCTCGCCCAGGCTCAGCCCGGCACGGCCATAGCCACGCAGGCGCACGGCACCGCCGGTGAGGGCGGCAAAGCCCAGGGTCTGCCCCAGCGTATGCGCCAGGAACGCGGTGATGCCGACCCGCGCCGGATGCAGGCGCTTGCCGCTGCGGCGCAGACCGATCGCATCGAAACCGATCAGGCAGGCATAGCTGGCCAGGCCAAGCAGCACGGTCAGCGCGATCTGGCCGGCGCCCAGATGCCGGAACGCCTCGCGGATCGCGCGGTAGCCATGCTCATCGAATTCGTTGGCCAGCCCACGCAGGGCCAAGGCCAGGATCACCAGCGGGATGACGACGGTCGCGGCGCGGCGCCAGGGGGCGCGGGCCGGCGTGGGAGCAGGGGCGGTGTCGGTCATCGGTACAGCGTGCTCCGGGGTGGGCGATGAAAGAGTCAACACAGGCGTGGCCGCCTGACCGGCAAATCGTGCGCCTGATGCCGTCGCTTGCCAAGCGGGTGCGCTGTGCGTGCTGTGGCTGCTTTGCGCACCGGGCCGGGCAGGCGCACGCCGCATCGGTGACAATGCGGTTTCATCCAGAGGAGTAATCGCCATGTTGGAACGTTTCGACGTTGGTCCGCGCATGTCCGAAATGACCGTGCACAACAAGGTCGCCTATCTGTCCGGGCAGATCCCCGAAGACACCAGCCAGGACATCACCGGCCAGACCCGTCAGGTGCTGGAAGAGATCGACAAGCTGCTGGCGCTGGTGGCCAGTGACAAGCAGCACATCCTGCGCGCGGAAATCTTCCTGGCCGACATCAACGATTTCGCCGGCATGAATGCCGCGTGGGATGAGTGGGTGGTGGCCGGCATGACCCCCGCCCGTGCCACGGTGGAAGCCAAGCTGGCGGATGCGAGCTGGAAGGTGGAGATCGTGGTGACGGCGGCATTGCCGTAAGCGCACCGCGGAACCGCTGGGCGTCATGGTGATCGACGCATCGCCGTGCGCCCAGGTCTTGCCGCCGCCGCGAGGCACCTAGCGGCCGGCGCATGGGTCAGCGCGCGCTGACCAGGTCGATGCAGTCCACCGGGCACGGCGGGATGCACAGCTCGCAGCCCGTGCACAGATCGGCGATGACGGTGTGCATGTACTTGGCGCCGCCGACGATCGCATCGACCGGGCAGGCCTGGATGCACTTGGTGCAGCCGATGCAGTCGGCTTCGATCACCACCGCGACCTGCGGTGCCTTGTGTGCACCGCGCGTGCGGTCGAACGGCACCGCCGGCACACCCAGTACGTTCGCCAGCGCGCGCGCGCCCGCATCGCCGCCGGGCGGGCAGTGATCGACGCCCGCCACGCCGCGTGCCATCGCCTCGGCATACGGGCGGCAGCCGTCGTAGCCGCACTGCCCGCATTGGGTCTGTGGCAGGAGGCGGTCGAGGCGTTCGGTGAGGGTGTCGATGGGGAGGCTCATGGCGTGGCGGTGGCTGCGCGGTGGGGCATCAGGCCCGGCTGTCCCGGGCCGGTGGTGGGGTCGCCGGTGGATCCCGACGCGGCTTCATGGGCTTGCCGCGATACCAGCGCTCGTGGGCGAGCGCGAGCATCGGGCGGTCTTCGCGGCTGTCGCCGTACGCGTGGATGCGCAGGTAGCGCGCGAGGTCGTAACGCCGGCGGATGTGCTCCACCTTGTGCGGCGCGCAGTCGCCCTCGGCGTAGCGCCCGGTGAGGCGTCCGTCGCGGCTCTCCACTCGGTTGCAGATCAGCTCCAGCCCCATCGCCTCGCACCACGGGCGCAGGTACAGGTCCAGCGAGCCGGACACGATCACCACGGTGTGTTGTTGCTTGAGGTGCCAGTGGATCTGATCGAGCATCTCCGGCCGCATCACCTGCGGCAGCACATCGCGCGCGTAGCCGGCGGCTTGGGCGGTGATGTCCTCGAGATGGCGGCCGGTGAAGGTCAGGCGGGTGACACGGGCGCGGATGCGTTGCGCGGAGATCAGCTTCAGGCGATAGGCCAGCAACCACGGGCCGACTTTCCACCAGGCCTGTGCAAGCTGTTCGGGGGTCGCCACGCGGCGCAGAAAACGCCCGTAGGTATCGCAGGTGGTGACCGTGTGGTCGAAATCGAACAGCGCCAGTTCCAACCCACACCTCCAGGCAGAAGAGCGCGGG
>NZ_JBHFHW010000032.1:117113-119686 GCF_057333975.1 Stenotrophomonas sp. AGC87 | reverse complement strand
GGGCGACCCGGGGGCCGCCCTGCCGCAGCGATCAGCGGACCGGCATGCCCGGCAACGCGGCGCTGTCGGCGTCCAGCAGGGCCAGTGCGCCGCCGTCGAAACCGGCCGACAGGATCATGCCCTCGCTCAGGCCGAAGCGCATCTTGCGCGGGGCCAGGTTGGCGATGAAGACCACGCTGCGGCCGACCAGCTGTTCCGGCTCGCCGTAGCTGGCGCGGATGCCGGAGAAGATCTGGCGCTTGCCCAGGTCACCGGCGTCGAGTTCGAAACGCAGCAGCTTGTCCGACCCTTCCACGAACTCGCAGACCAGCACCTTGCCGATGCGCAGATCCAGCTTGGCGAAGTCGTCGATGCCGATGTAGGCCGGTGCGGCCTCGCCATCGGCCGCAGCAACCGGTGCCGGTGCGGCAGCGGGCTTGGCCGGTTTGGCCGGGGCGGCGGGGGCCGGGGTGGCGGCCTGCAGGGTGTCCTTGGATGCGTCGGTCATGGCGTCGATTTTTTTCGGGTCGATACGGGTGAACAGGGGCTCGTACACCGCGATGGTGTGCGCGGTCAGCGGGGTGGCGATGTCGGTCCAGGCCTGCACCGGCGCGGCCAGGAAGGCCTCGGCCTGCGCGGCGGTGGCCGGCAGCACCGGCTTGAGCGCGGTAACCAGCACACGGAACAGGTTCAGGCCCTGGGTGCAGACCGATTGCAGCTGCGCATCGGCGCCGTCCTGCTTGGCGATCACCCACGGCTTTTCATCGTCGATGTAGCGGTTGGCTTCGTCGGCCAGCGCCATGGTCTGGCGCAGTGCGCTGGCCGGATCGTTGCGCTCGTACGCCTCGCGGATCGGCGCCAGCGCGGCGACGAAACGGTCGTACTGGGCGGCATCGGGCAGCGCAGCCGCCAGGCGGCCCTCGAAGCGCTTGCTGATGAAGCCGGCGCAGCGGCTGGCCAGGTTGACGAACTTGCCGACCAGATCCGCGTTGACGCGCGCGATGAAGTCACCCAGGTTCAGGTCGAGATCGTCCACGCCGCCGGAGGATTTGGCCGCGAAGTAATAGCGCAGCGCTTCCGGTTCCAGCCCGGCATCCAGGAAGGTGCGGGCCATCACGAAGGTGCCGCGCGACTTGGACATCTTCGCGCCCTCCACGGTCAGGTAGCCGTTGACGTGCAGGCGGGTCGGGGCGCGGTGGCCGGTGCCGTGCAGCACCGCCGGCCAGAACAGGCCGTGGAAGTTCACGATGTCCTTGCCGATGAAGTGGTGCAGCTCGGTGCTGGTGCCCGCGCGCAGGTGCGCCTCGAAATCTTCGCCGGTCTTGGCGCACAGCGCCTGGAAGCTGGAGAGATAGCCGATCGGCGCATCCAGCCACACGTAGAAGTACTTACCCGGGTGACCCGGGATCTGGAAGCCGAAGTACGGCGCATCGCGCGAGATGTCCCACGCGCGCAGGCCACCCTCGGCATTGAGCCACTCACCCAGCTTGGCCTTCACGCCCGGCAGGGCGACGTCGCCGGCCAGCCACTCGCGCAGGAAGCCTTCGAAGCGGCCGACCTCGAAGAAGAAATGCTCCGAATCGCGGATTTCCGGCGTGGCGCCGGAGATCACCGATTTCGGGTCCTTCAGGTCGGTCGGGCTGTAGGTGGCGCCGCAGACTTCGCAGTTGTCGCCGTACTGATCCGGCGTGCCACAGTTCGGGCAGATGCCCTTGATGTAGCGGTCGGGCAGGAACATGCCCTTGGCCGGGTCGTAGAACTGGGCCACGGAGCGGCGCGCGATGTGGCCTTCGGCCTCGAGCTTGAGGTAGAAGGCTTCGGTCAGCGCCTTGTTGGCCGCCGAGTTGGTCGAGTCGTAATGATCGAACGCCACGCCGAACGCGGCGAAATCGCGCTCATGGCTGGCCTGGATGTTGGCGATGAAGGTCTCCGGGGTCACGCCGGCCTTTTCGGCCGCGAGCATGATCGGGGTGCCGTGGGTGTCATCGGCGCAGACGAACCAGGTCTTGCCGCCGCTCATTCGACGCGCGCGCACCCAGATGTCAGCCTGGATGTAGCCGACCAGGTGGCCCAGGTGCAGCGGGCCGTTGGCGTAGGGCAGGGCGGTGGTGACGAGAGCGGTGCGGGTCATGATGAGCGCTGTTGCCAGGGGAACCGGGGATTATCGCACGCCAAAACGCAGTAACCCGGCCGAAGCCGGGTTACGGGGGCTCAAAAGCAGCGCCAGGCTTACTCGCGCACCCAGGTCTGGGCGCGGCAGATGAAGGCCACGCAGCCGGACACGTCCAGCTTGGCGCCGCCGGTCTGCAGCTTCATCTTGGACTTGTAGGTCTTGCCGTTGCCCGGATCCAGGATGGTGCCGCCGGACCAGGCGTTGGTGCCGTCGGCCTTGAGGTTCCACAGGATGGTCATGCCTTTGACCGGCTTGTTCTTGTTGGTGCCCTCGCAGCCGTCGCAGACCGGATTGGGGCCCTTGTCCGAGTGCAGGATGTCCACGACCTTGCCGGTCAGGGTGCCGTTGGTGGCCTGGGTGATCTCCACGATCGACTTCACCTTGCCGGTCTTGTCGTCGATGGTCTTCCAGCGGCCGCCGG
>NZ_JBHFHW010000032.1:101924-117046 GCF_057333975.1 Stenotrophomonas sp. AGC87 | reverse complement strand
GGCGCCGGCGGCGGCGCTGGCCGACATCGCGGCCATCATCAGTGGCAGCGCCAGCAACAGGGTCTTGAAAGTCTTGCGCATGTTCCCCTCCCAGGGATGTCCGTGAACGCCGGCGCAGGCGGCCGGTACAGGGCCGACTGTATACCCATTCGCTCCGGTACGGAACGTGCCCGGCGCACGGTTCAGCCGGCGTCGGCCGGGATCTCGTACAGCTCCAGCGGCAGGTCGTCCGGGTCGGCGAAGAAGGTGAAGCGGCGGCCGGTGTACTCGTCCACCCGGATCGGCTCGCAGGCCACCCCGGCCGCGGTCAGGCGGGCGATCATGGGCTCCAGCGTATGCACGCGGAAGGCCAGGTGGCGCAGGCCCTGCGCCTCGGGGCGGCTCGGCCGTGCCGGCGCGCCCGGGAACGAGAACAGCTCCAGCTGGCTGCCATCGGGCAGGGCCAGGTCGAGCTTCCACGAGTCGCGCGCCTGCCGGTAGTTCTCGGCGATCACCTGCAGGCCGAGCACGCGGGTGTAGAAGTCTCTGGAGCGGACGTAATCGGCGCAGATCAGGGCCACGTGGTGGATGCCGATCAGTGGGGAAGCGTCAGAAGCGGTCATTGCAGAGTATCCAGCCAGCGCCGGGCGATCTGAAGCGCCAGCGGATAGGGTTCGGGGGCGTTGCGGTTGCTGAGCACGATCACGGTGAGGCGCTGCGCCGGATAGCGCAGGATCACGTTGCGGAAGCCGATGCTCTCGCCGCTGTGCCACTGCGCGCCACCGTTGAGCCGCCAGCCGAAACCGTAGAACGGCACGTCCGTCTCGGTGGTGGGGGTGGCAGGGGAAAACATCTGCTTCAACGAGGTCGCCTTCAACAGGCGCTGGTCATACAGCGCCGCATCCCAGCGCGCCAAGTCATCCAGCGAGGAATACACGCCGCCATCGCCGAGCACTGCGCTGGTCGGGCTTTGATCGGTACGCTGCCAACGCCCGTCGCGCTCGGTGTAGCCATAGGCGCGGCGCGCGATATCGTCCACGCCGTCCTGATGCGCCATGCTGTCGCGCATGCCCAGCGGCAGGAAAATCCGCTGGCGCAGGAAGCTGGCGAAATCGGTGCCCGAGGCCTTGCCGACCACCAGCGCCAGCAGCGCGTAGCCGCTGTTGCTGTAACGGTAGGCCGAGCCCGGCGCGAAGTACGTCCGGTCCTGGTGTTCCAGCAGGTGCAGCACGTCCTGGTCATGGACCTGCACGGTCGCGTCGGCAGCCATCAGGTCTTCGTAATCGAGCAGGCCGCTGGTGTGGCTGAGCAGCTGGCGCAGGGTGATCGCATCGGCGGCCGCTGGCAACGAGGGCAGCCAGCGCTTGAGTGGGTCATCCAGGGTCAACGCGCCATCCTCGGCCAGCAGCAGGATCGCCGCGGCGGTGAACTGCTTGCTGACCGAGGCCAGGCGGAAATTGGTCTGCGCGGTCACCGTGGTGCGATCTTCCAGCACCGCCAGGCCGTAGCCGCGCCGGAACACCGGCTGGCCGTCGTGCAGGACCAGCACCGCCGCGCCGGGAACCTGGCCGTCGTAGCGCTGCATCAGCGCATCGATGCCCGGATCCGGTGGCGTCAGCACCGGTGCTGCGATGACGGTGCCGCTGCCGGCGATGCACATCGCGCTGATCCACACACGCAGATGCCGGACGATGTGCATGCTCGGTTTCCTTCAGGGCTCAGGGCGCGGGCGTGGCCGCGCCACTCTGGCTGGCGATCCAACGGGCGATCTTTGCGTCCAGAATGTCCAGCGGCATCGAGCCATCGCGCAGCACTTCCTCATGGAAGCGGCGCGCGTCGAAACGTGCCCCCAGCGCGGCTTTGGCCTTGTCGCGCAGTTCCATCATCTTCAGTTCGCCCAGGCCATTGGCCAGGGTCTGCCCGGGCAGGGCCATGAAGCGCTCCACTTCCGCGGTGGCATCGCTGGCGCTCATGTCCGCGGTCTTGACCAGATAGTCCACGGCCTGGCGCTTGCTCCAGCCCTGCGCGTGCACGCCGGTGTCGGCGGACATGCGCGCGGCACGGGTCAGCGCGGCCTGCAGATAGCCGATCCGCTCGTAGGGATCCTGATAGACGCCCAGTTGCTCGCCCAGCGACTCGGCATACAGGCCCCAGCCTTCCACGAAGGCGATGTCGCCGCCCAGACGACGGAAGCGTGGCAGCTTGTCCAGCTCCTGTTGCAGGCCCAGCTGCACGTGATGGCCGGGAATGCCCTCATGCAGGAACTGCATCGGTGCGGCCCAGCGGCGGCGGCTCGGCAGATCGCCGGTGTTGATGTACAGCACGCCCGGGCGCATCCCGTCCGGCAATGGTTGCTGGTAGCTCACCGCGCCGGCGGTGGCCGCGCGTTCGGGCTCGACCGCGCGGATCTCCATCGGGGCCTTGGGCAGCGTGCCGAGCAGCGTGGGCAGGCGGGCGTTGACCTGGCTCTGCAGCTGCTTGTAGCGGTTGAGCAGCGCATCGGCGTTGGCGTACTGGAAATCGCGGTCGGTGCGCATGGTGCGCAGCAGTTTCTGCTGCGAGCCACGGATCTTGTTGTCTTTCATGATCGTGGCGATCTGCGCCTGCAGCGTGGCCACGCGTTGTTCGGCCAGGGCATGGATCTGTTCGGGCGTCAGCGTGGATGCGGTGCTCTGCACGATGGTCTGCGCATACCAGGCCTTGCCGCCGGGCAGGCCGGCCAGGCCATCGGTGCTGCGCGCGGCCGGCAGGTACTCGGTCGCGATGAAGCCGCGCAGAGCGCGATAGGACGGCATGATGCGGAACTCGATCATGCGCTTGTATTCGGCCGTGATGCGCGCCTTGTCGGCCGCCGGGAAATCCTCGGGCAGGTTGCGCACCGGCGCCCAGAAGATGCTCTCTTCGGCGGTCGGCTTGATCACCGCATCCAGCTGCGGCAACACCTTTTCCATCAGGTCGCGCGGTTGCACCACACCGGCGGCCATGCCTTGGCGCATGTTGGCGATGGCCTGCTCGAACAGGGCCGGAATGCCCAGCGAGCGGCGCGACCAGCCATCGTAATCCTGCACCGTGTTGAACGGCTGCGCACCGGAGCCGGAGCCGAGAATGGCCATGATGCTGCCGAGGTTGTAGTACTGGCTCACCGGCAGCATCCAGCCGGGGAACTGCTCGGCGGCCAGCGACATGCGCGCATCGCGCACGAAGATTTCGTAGCTGAGCAGGTCCTGGCCGGTCAGGCCGTCCGGCCCGATCTTCTCGACCTTGCCCAGCCACTCCACGGTGAAGTCATGCGACTGCTGCCGGTAGGCGGCGGAGAGGATGTTGGGCAGCTGATCGTTGTGGCGGCTGTCGCCCTGGAAGGTGGCCTGCAGCGGATTGAGCCGCATCGAGGCATCCCAGTACTCATCGTAGATCCGGTCCAGCTGCGCGGCCTTGGTCTGCTGGCGCACCAGCGGCTGGCGGGCAGGGGCGGCGGCTGGGCGTGCACGCGGCTTGGCCTTGGGCTTGGCTGCGGGCCGGGACTGGGCCGCAGCGGGCCGGGTGGCCTTCTTCTTGGCAGCTTCGGCCGGAGCGGCAGCGCTGAAGGCCATCAGTACGGCAATGGCAAGCGCCAGGGCGCGGGCGGGGTGGGGCATCGGCTGTTTCCGTAAACGCACAGACACGGGAGCTTGCCCGATTCGCCTGCGTACGGCCAGCATCGGCCCCCGGTCAGGTTTGTCATGTACGGCGCCCAGTCAGCTGCGGCAGCATGCTGCTGCCGCGATGCTCAACGATCGCCGGCGCGGGTGAACGGCATGGTTTCCGGGGCGACCGCGCCGCCGGAGATGATGAAGCTCATTGCCTGGTCCACGGTCCAGTCGGTGGGCGTGAGCAGCTCCACCGGCACGATTTCCAGATAGCCCGAGGTCGGATTGGGGGTGGTGGGGACGTATACGGCGGCCAGCTCGCGGCCGCTGCCTTCTTCCTTCATCACCCGCGTCACCAGGCCAACCGACTTCATGTCGCGATGCGGGAAGTCGATCAGCACCACACGCTGCGTGCTGCCCGGTTCGGTCTGCAGCATGTCCAGCAGTTTCCTGGCGCTGTCGTAGATGATGCTGGCCAATGGAATGCGCTTGATCACCGCACCGAACCAGCGCAGCAGGCGCTGGCCGATCACGCGGCGGCTGAGTATGCCCACCGAGAGAATCACCAGCAGCGTGGCGGCCAGGGCGATGATGTCCTGCATCCACTCGACCTTGATCCAGCCCAGGTAATGCGGGAACGAGGCGGCGATCTGCTCGGACAGCGGCACCACCAGCGGGCTGGAAATGCCCGAGAGCAGCACGAACACGAATTTGACCACCACCCAGGTCAGCCAGATCGGCAGCAGGGTCAGCAGGCCGGTCAGGAACAGGCGCTGCAGGGAGGGACGCGGAACGAGTTGGGGGGCTTCGGGCGACATCCGCGCATTGTAGCGGTGGCGATGCCCGGTTTACGCTGCCCATCCCCGCAGGACGCGGGGTCTGGGGAGAATGCTGTGGTGAGGAATGGACTGAAATGGGTAGGCATCTCGATCCTGAGCCTGGTGCTGGCCGTGGCGGGGCTCTGGGCCGCCTCGCGGTTCTGGCCGCTGCCGGCCGAGCAACGCGACGCGATGAAACTGCTGCAGGCACCGCTGCCCACGCGCGGCGAGAACGGCTTCACCGCGTTGTGGACGCTGCGCTACGACGGCCTGGATGCCCATGGGCGCGAGGCCCTGATGGCACAGGATGTCGCGCGTTGGCGCACCGGCACGCCAGGCCAGCGGCCGGTGGCGTCCAGCGCGGAAGGGCATTACCCGGCGACGCCGCTGTCGGCCCTGGCGCGCTGCGGCCGGCGGGGTGTCGGGTGTCTTGCGGCGGTGCGGGCGGACCCCGAACGGTTCGCCAGCGCGCATGCCGGACATGATGGGCTTCACCAGCGCGTGGCCGCGCTGGCCGGCTACGGTCATTTCGTCTCTCCGTTCGAGCCGTTTGGCACGGACCCGATGGTGCCGCTGCCCGCGTTCCAGCCGCTGCTCGATCCGCTGTCCGCGCATGCGCTGGCCCACGTGCGCGGCGACAGTGGATCCGCGCTTGCCGGTGCATGCGCCGATATCCTCAGTGGCCGCCGGCTGACAGGGCAGGGCGACACCCTGGTCACCAGCATGATCGGCGCAGCCATGGTGGAGAGCAACGCGCGGCTGCTGGCCGATATCCTGGTCGAGCTGCCCGCCGACGTTGCATTGCCCGCGGTCTGCGCGGCTGCACTGGCGCCGATGACGGCCAGCGAGCAGAGCCTGTGCACGACGATGCGCGGCGAGTTCGCGCTCGCTGCGGCGGGCGTGCGGCCGTCCACTGGGAACCCGGACGGCCATCGCCTGTTGCTGGATGTGCCGCGCACTCTGGCGCGCATGGCGCCCCGCTATGCGTGGGCGTGCGCCACCAGTGCAGAACTGGTGGCAGCGCGCGACGCGCCCACGCCCATTCCCGGGCCCGCGCAGGATCGCTTTGCCTGCATCGCCAATCCGCTGGGCTGTGCCGTGGCCAACATCGGCGGGCCAGACATGCGGCAGTATGCCGGCCGCCCGCAGGATGCCGCGGCGATGCTGCGCCTGGTGGCGGCGCAGCGATGGCTGCGGCAGCAGCCGATGGCGGCCTCCGCGGCGCTGCAGAGCATGCCGGAGGCGCTGCAGTCGCCCACCCGCACGCCGGTGCTCAGCGACGATGGCCAGTGGCTGCAGGTGGAGCGGCGCGTGGTGATGGATGAGGCCGGGCCGACGCTGCAGGTGCCGATGCGCGCGCCTGCCCGGTAAGCCGCGCGCGGCGCCGCGGCGGTTTACCGATCGTCGGCGCCGGCCAGTGGCTCGAATGCGCTGCCATCGCCTACCGTCTCCAGCGTCCAGCGGCGTGGCGAGGTGAGGGTCTCCCAGCGCACGGTGTCTTGGTCCGACTCGATGCTGCCTTCGGCATGGCGCACGCGGCGGGTCGAGTAATTGATGCTCAGGCTTTCGGTCTGCCCGGAGTTGCGCATCATCGAGTCGCGGTCATACCCAATCAATGCGAAGGCACCGTTCTGCCAGCGGAAAGTGTAGCTGGCCGAACCGGTGGACCAGCTGCCGGCATTGGAGAAGAAGAACAGCGTGGTGCGCAGGGTGCCACGCACGATCGAGACGCCGGCGCCGTCTTCAAACACATCCGACAGGTTCGGCGCCTCGTGACGGGTGATCAGCGTGTGGTTCTGCGTGGCGAGCGTGTAGCCGTCCGGTGTGGCCCAGGCGATGGCGAGCATGCGTGGATTGCTGTCCAGTGGGCTGATGCCGAAGCCATCGTGTTCGACGATGTTGCGCGGGTCCTGCTGGCGCAGCACCAGAACGAGATCATCGCGCTTGTCGCCATTGAGATCGCCACGCAGCTGCTGCTCGATGCGCCAGCCGGACGGCACGAAGCCCTCGGCGTTGGCCGCGTGAGCCGGCAGGACCGGATAGTCGACCGGCGGGATCCGCAGCTCCTGTGCGGCGGCGGGCAGGATGACGAACAGCAATGGGGTCAGCAGCAGGCGCAGGTGCATGGTCTTCCGTGGCGTGAATCCGGCGCGCGAGCATAGCAAGCGTGCGAGGGCTCATCCCGCGCGCTGGCGTGCCTCGGGCTTGAGCCGCAGGTAGACCTGCTTGCGTACGCGGGCGATGACCTCGCCTTTCGCATCGACAATGTCATTGCTGAACCAGTGCAGGTACTTTTCCCCGCTGGCAGTGGCGGCACGCAATTGATCCAGCAGTGCCTCGTCCAGCCGGAACTCGGCAACCACCGTCCCGCGGCCCGGCTTGAGGAATTCGATCTCCCCTGCACGGTCCCAGACGTAGTAATCGCGTCCCAGGTTCTGCATCACGGTGAGCATCCAGAACGGATCGGTCATCGCGAACAGGCTGCCACCGAAGTGGGTACCTACGTAGTTGCGGTTCCAAGGGCGCATGCGCAGTTCGACACGCACATGGCGATAGTCCGGGCTGACCGTGGTCACGTGGATGCCCGTGAACAGGAACGGCGGCCACAGGTTGAGGCCAAGGCGGAAGACGGAGGCCTTCATTCGGATCGCATCTCAGTGCTGAGGGTGACCGGAGTCTACCATTCGCCTGCGTATGGGTGCCGTGGGGGGTATCAGCCCAGCCCGCCATCATCGACCGCATACCCATTCCGTCCGGCCGCCTTGGCCTGGTACAGCGCGGCATCGGCGCCTTCGAAGAAGTGCCGCGGCTCGGTGCCGGGCGTCGGCACCCGGGTGAACACGCCGACGGTGACGGTGATGTGCGTGGTCGTGCCGCGGCCGGCGGGAATTTCCAGCGCCTGCGCCCGTGCGACCAGATCCTGCACCACCTGCACTGCGCCTTCCGGCGTGGTGTCGGGCAGGATCAGCGCGAACTCGTCGCCGCCAAAGCGCGCAGCCATGTCGCGGGGCCGGCGCGCGTGCGCCCGGATCTCCTGCGCGATCCGGCGCAGCACGGTGTCGCCGGCCTGATGACCGAAATCGTCGTTGTGGCGCTTGAAGTGATCCACGTCGATCAACACCAGGCTCAGCGGCCGTCCGCTGCGGCGGCCGGCATCGTGCTCGGCCTGCAGGGTCTGTTCGAAGCGCAGCCGGTTGCCCAGCCCGGTGAGTGCATCGCTGTTGGCCTGGCGGCGCCAGGCGCTGACCCGCCACAGCGTCCAGGCCAGGATCACCGCCAGCATGCCGATCAAGGCGGCGGCCGGCGCGAACCACAGGTTGCCGGCGCGCAGCAGCACGAAGCTCGTCAGCAGCGTCAACGGCAGGGCGAGCACGCCGCTCAGCCACGCCCGCGGCAGGGTCAACAACAGGCAGCACAGGGCCACCAGCAGCCCGGTGACGGCGCTCTGCCATGCCGACGGCAGGGGATTGATCACCTTGTCGGCGAGCAGCATCGAGGCGACGTTGGCCTGGTACTCGCTGCCGCTCATCCAGCGCTCGCGGGTGGTCGGGGTCAGCAGGCGCGGCGCGATGCCGCTGGCCGTCATGCCGACCAGCACCAGGCGGCCGCGCAGCAGCGCCGGATCGACCTCGCCGTTGAGCACATCGGCGTAGGAGACCTGCGGGAAGCGTTCGGGCGGCCCGGCGTAGCGCACGCGCACGTAGTGGTCGCGGCGCCACTGGTACGGCGACACCAGGTCCGGCTGATCATCGTGCAGCCCGGGCAACGGGCCGTGCGTGTCCGCCAGCGCCAAGCCAAGCGCCGGCCAGTGCGGTGAGCCGATGCCGGCAGTGAGGTACAGGCCGCGGGCGACGCCATCGCCGTCCACTTCGATGTCGGTGTGACCCAGGCTCGCCGCGTTGGCGGCGATCAGCGGAATCGGCAGCAGCTCTTCGGCCATGCGCGGGCCACTGGCGGGCGCAGCCAGCACCGGCAGCACCACATGCCCGTTGCGCCGGATCGCCGCGGCCAGTTCGGCATCCTGGGTACTGTCCTGGCGGTCTGGTTCGGACAGCATCAGATCCAGCACGACGCGCGCGGCGCGGGCATCGGTCAGCCGGTCCAGCAGGCGCGCGTGGGTACCGCGCGGCCACGGCCACTGGCCCAGCTGCTGCAGGCTGTTGTCGTCGATGGCCACGATCAGCAGGCGTGCATCGGGCGTGTATTCCCAGCCGCCGACGTAGGCGTCGTAGACCACCTCATCCTGTTTCCAGAACCACTGCCAGTGACTGGCCACGACCGCCAGCGCGCCGACCAGTGCGGCCAGCGCGATGCGTTGCGGCCAGGGCAGGTGCAGGGGCGTCACAGCAGCAGCCACAACAACAGCGCACCGCCCCCGGTGGCGTAACAGGTACGGCACGGCAGGGCGATCTGCTGGGCCGGCGAGAAGGGACCGGCGTAACCGTCCTCATCGATGTACTGCACGCGCACATGCAGCGTGCCGCGCCAGGGGCGCTTGATCGAGACTTCCGGCTGGGCCAGTTCCTGATCGAGCAGCGGGGCACGGAAGTCGCCACGACGGTCCAGCTGCACGCGATAGCGCTGGCCGGGTTCGCCGGCCTGCCAGCGCAGCGTCAGTTGGCCTTTGGCCGCCTCGGGCGGCTGCAGCGCCGGGTCGACCGGTGCGTCGGTAATGACCAGCGGCAGCGGCTGCCCGAAACGCCCGCGGTCGCCGTTGCGATCCACCGATGCCACGCGCCACACATACTCGCCCGGGGGGAGGTCCAGGACGGGACGCAGGTGGGTGGCGCGGGTGTCCTGTTCGAGCAGGAGATCGAGGAACTGCGGATCGTGGGCGATCTGCAGCACCGTACGCTCGGCGTCGGCCACCCGGGTCCATTCGAAGCGCGGCCGTGCGCTGTTGATGGTCTGGCCATGCAGCGGCCGCACGGTCAGCGGCGCGACCGGCTGGTCACGCACCTGGAAATCCTGCTCGGCATCCAGCCCTTCGACCTGCTCGGCGCTGACCGCGCGCACCAGCAGGCGCAGCTCGCCCGGCGGCAGATCGGGCAGGGTGAGCGTGGTGGTGTCGGTATCGCGCGCGAACAGCAGGACCTCCGGCTGGTCGGCGCGGACGACCTCCACCCGGTACCCGGCAGCATCGGTCACCGGTTGCCAGGCCAGGGCAGCCGGCAGGGTGGCCAGCCGCTGCGGCTCGCTCGACAGCACGGGTGCGGGCAGCAGCGCCTCCACGCCGGCCGGGCGTGCGTCGAGCGAGGGACTGCGGGTGGCCTGGCCGCGGCTGACCAGGCGCTGGCCGCGGCGGTTGCCGACCTGCACGCGGCCGTCCAGCACTTCGGTGGCCGCGCCGCGGCCGTCCTGGCCGGCGCTGACCCGGAAGACGGTGCCACGTACGCTGCTGGTCGCCGTCGGCGCATCGATGATGTAACGCGAGGCCGGGCCGTTGGCCGGGGTCACCCGGTTGCTGGCGCGCCCCTGTTGCAGGCGCAGGCGGGTATCGACCATGCCGGTGCGGCCGTAGCGGGAAAGCTGGTCGAAGCGCAGGCGCGAACGCTCGCGCAGCTGCAGCCGCGAATCATCGGCAAAGACCACGGTGACGCTGGCATCCTCGCCGGTGACCAGTTCCTGCCCGATCCGCAGCAGGTCGCCTTCGATCACCTCGCGAAGGGGCTGGCCGTCGGCCTGGCTCTGCACCGGGCCACGCACGGCCAGTACCCGCGCCGGGGCGGGCTGCACCTGCAGCCAGGCGACGGGGAAACGCAGCTGGCTGCCGGGCGGCAGGCGGTAGGGATCGGCGATGCCGTTGTGCGACTGCAGCTGCTCCCAGGCGATGGACGGCTTCAGGTAGCGGGCACTGAGGTCCCAGATCGTGTCGCCGGGGCGGACCCGGTAGGTCCAGTCCTGCGCCAGGACCGGCGCGGCAGACAGCATCATGGCGGCCAGCACCAACAGGCGGGCGGCCATCGGGAAACGGAGGAATCGGGTCAATCTCACGGTCATTCACGGCCCTGCAAGGCGGGGCGCAGCCAAGTAGGCCGCCATGGCCCAGACCTCATCCTCCCCGATGGATCGCAGCCTCCAGTGGGCCGCGGCGGCATTATTGCCCGGGAGTCGTGCAGGGTTTCTGAACGTGATTCACGTCACACATCGAAGTTGTCGGTCTGGATAGGCGGCTTCGTTGGGCCAGCACCCCGAAAGGCGCTGGCCGTGGCCGATCAGAACAGCAGCGAGGCCATCCGGCGGCGGTACTGGCCGACCAGGTCTTCATCCTCGATCACCTTGAAGGCATCGATCAGCAGCTTGCGCGGGCGGCCATCGTCGTAGCTGCGGTCGCGACGCAGCATGTTCAGGAACTGCTCCAGTGCGGCCGCATCCTGCCCGGACAGCAGCAACTGCACGCCGCGCAGGTGGCGTGCCTGCAGATCGTCGCCATTTGCTGCGATGCGCGCCTCCAGCACCTCGGGAGCCGGGGCTTCCTGCAGGGCGCTGGCGAATTCCAGGCGGGCGCGGGCACGCACGGCGCGGTCATCGGTGGAGAGGTTGGCCGGCAGCGCGTCGATCAGGGCGGTGGCCTCGGCGGTGGCCCCGGTCTGCAGCAGGGCCAGGGCCAGGTCGAGCTTGAGCTCTTCCTTGTCCGGCTCGGCGGCAATCGCCGCGCGCAGCACATCGACCTGGGCCTGCGGGTCGAGCGGCGGCGCTTCGGCGGTTTCCGCTTCTTCAGGGGCCGCTTCAAGCGGGACCACGCCGTGCTGGGTCAGGAACTCGCGCAGCTGGCCTTCGGGCACCGCGCCGGGGAAACCGTCCACGATCTGTCCGCCCTTGACCAGGAACACGGTCGGCACCGAGCGGATCTGGAACGCCGCGGCGATCTGCTGCTCCTTGTCGACATCGACCTTGGCCAGCTCGAAGGCGCCGTGATATTCGCCGGCCAGCTTTTCCAGCATCGGGCCCAGGGTCTTGCAGGGGCCGCACCAGGTGGCCCAGAAATCGACCAGCACGGGGGTCTGCAGGGATTTCTGCAGGACCTCGGTCTCGAAGGTCTCGGTGGTGGCGTCAAAGACGTGGGGCAGATCGCTCATGGTTTCAAATCAACGGGAAACTGGAGAGGAAGTGTATGGTGCCGCCCGCGGCCGGACGCAACCCCACCGGGCGGATTCCCCTTGGAACAGCGACAATGCGGGCCTTCAGACGCAGCCGGGTGAGCAGCATGCAGGGAATCCAACGTTGGGAAGGTGGGCTCGGCATTGCCGCCGCCGTGTTGTTCGTGGGCGCGGTGCTGGGCTTCGGCGCGGCGCTGCCGCTGTTCGATCCGGTCGGCCATCCGGTCGCGCTGCTCGGGGCGATGGACGTGCCGCATGCGCGGGCATTCAACGTTCTCGGTTTCGCGCTGCCCGGCCTGCTCGCCAGCCTGGTCGCGCTGCGCCTGCTGCTGCGGGTGCCGCGCACCGCGCCGTGGTCGATGCGGGTCGGTGCGCAGTTGCTTATGCTGGCCGGGGTCGGCTTCACCGCGATGGGCGTGCTGCCGCTGGATACCCGCGATCTGGACAACCCGGCCAGCCAGTACCACGCCAGTGCCTGGATGGTGTGGGTGCTGGCCTTCGTGCCGGGCGCGGTGATGTCCGGGATCGGCGCGCTGCGGCTGCCGGCGTGGCGTGCCGTGGGCGGCCTGCACCTGGCCTGCGGGGTGGGCGTGCTGCTTGCCGCGTTCGCGCTGCAGGCCCTGCTGCCGGCCCCGATGGCCCAGCGCGTGGCCTTCGGGGTGTGGCTGGTCTGGCTGGTGGCGGTGCTGCCGTTGGCGCCCTCCACGCGGCGCGCCTGAGCACAGCCGCCGCCGTTGCTGCGCCCCGGCACGCGCCGTGGCGCGGGGCGCGGGCTGACGTATTTCACCAATCCCCAGTCAATTCAATGAGATGACAGGTTTGGCCGCAACGGTTGGCCACGTCGATTGGAGCCCTTTGCCGCACTGCGGTACCCTGTGCCGCTTTGCCGCCGCACTAGCGTTTTTATGACCAGCGTCGAACCCAACGTTTACGATCCGCAGCAGGTTGAATCCGCCGCCCAGCAGTACTGGGATGCCACCCGTGCCTTCGAGGTCACCGAGACTTCGGAGAAGCCGAAGTTCTACTGCCTCTCGATGCTGCCGTATCCGTCCGGTGCGCTGCACATGGGCCACGTGCGCAATTACACGATTGGTGACGTGATCAGCCGCTACAAGCGGATGACCGGTCACAACGTGCTGCAACCGATGGGCTGGGATGCGTTCGGCCTGCCGGCCGAGAACGCGGCGATCAAGAACAAGACCGCGCCGGCCAAGTGGACCTACGCCAACATCGAGCACATGCGTGGCCAGTTCAAGGCCATGGGCTATGCGATCGATTGGTCGCGCGAGTTCGCCACCTGCACGCCCGAGTACTACGTGCACGAGCAGCGCATGTTCACCCGCCTGATGCGCAAGGGCCTGGCCTACCGCCGCAACGCGGTGGTGAACTGGGACCCGATCGATCAGACCGTGCTGGCCAACGAGCAGGTCATCGACGGCCGCGGCTGGCGTTCCGGCGCGCTGGTGGAAAAACGCGAGATTCCGCAGTGGTTCCTGCGCATCACCGATTACGCCCAGGAACTGCTGGACGGCCTGGACGAACTGCCGGGCTGGCCCGATTCGGTCAAGACCATGCAGCGCAACTGGATCGGCCGCTCGGAAGGGCTGGAGATCCAGTTCGATGTGCGTGACGCTGACGGCAGCACGCTGGACCCGCTGCGCGTGTTCACCACCCGTCCGGACACCGTGATGGGCGTGACCTTCGTGTCGATCGCCGGCGAACATCCGCTGGCCCAGCACGCGGCCAAGTCCAACCCGGCGCTGGCCGCGCTGCTGGCCGAGATGAAGCAGGGCGGCGTGTCCGAGGCGGAGCTGGAAACCCAGGAAAAGCGCGGCATGGATACCGGCCTGCGCGCCATCCATCCGGTCACTGGCGCCCAGGTGCCGGTGTGGGTCGCCAACTTCGTGCTGATGGGTTACGGCACCGGCGCGGTGATGGCCGTCCCCGGCCACGACCAGCGCGATAACGAATTCGCCAACAAGTACGGCCTGCCGATTCGCCAGGTCATCGCGTTGAAGTCGCTGCGCAAGGAAGAAAGCGCGTACGACGCCACGCGCTGGCAGGACTGGTACGGCGACAAAACGCGCGAGACCGAGCTGGTCAACTCCGAAGAGTTCGACGGGCTGGATTTCCAGGGCGCCTTCGAGGCACTGGCCGAGCGTTTCGAGCGCAAGGCCCAGGGCCAGCGCCGCGTGAACTACCGGTTGCGCGACTGGGGCGTGAGCCGCCAGCGCTACTGGGGCTGCCCGATCCCGGTGATCTACTGCCCGAAATGCGGCGCCTTGCCGGTGCCGGAAGAGCAGCTGCCGGTGGTCCTGCCGGAGAACGTCAACTTCGTCGGCACCGGTTCGCCGATCAAGGCCGATCCGGAATGGCGCAAGACCACCTGCCCGGACTGCGGCGGCGCGGCCGAGCGCGAGACCGACACCTTCGATACCTTCATGGAATCGAGCTGGTACTACGCGCGTTACACCTCGCCGGGTGCCCGTGATGCGGTCGACAAGCGCGGCAACTACTGGCTGCCGGTGGATCAGTACATCGGCGGTATCGAGCACGCGATCCTGCACCTTATGTACTTCCGTTTCTTCCACAAGCTGCTGCGTGATGCGCGCATGGTGGACAGCAACGAGCCGGCGCAGAACCTGCTGTGCCAGGGCATGGTGATCGCCGAAACCTACTACCGCCCGAACCCGGACGGCTCCAAGGACTGGATCAACCCGGCCGACGTGGATGTGCAGCGTGACGAGCGCGGCCGCATCGTCGGGGCGACCCTGATCGCCGACGGCCAGCCGGTGGTGATCGGCGGCACCGAGAAGATGTCCAAGTCCAAGAACAACGGCGTGGACCCGCAGGTGATGGTGGGCAAGTACGGCGCCGACACCGTGCGTCTGTTCTCGATGTTCGCCGCGCCGCCGGAGCAGTCGCTGGAGTGGAACGAAGCCGGCGTGGACGGCATGGCCCGCTTCCTGCGTCGCTTGTGGGCGCAGGTGCAGAAGCATGCCGCTGATGGCGCTGCCCCGGCACTGGACGTGGCCGCGCTGAACGCCGAGCAGAAGGCGCTGCGCCGCAAGACCCACGAAACCATCGGCAAGGTCGGTGACGACTACGGCCGCCGCCACAGCTTCAACACCGCGATCGCCGCGGTGATGGAGCTGATGAACGCGCTGGCCAAGTTCGACGACGTCAGCGAGCAGGGCCGTGCGGTCCGCCAGGAAGCGCTGCGCGCCACCGTGCTGCTGCTCAACCCGATCACCCCGCATGCCAGCCATGCGCTGTGGCAGGTGCTGGGCCACGCCGAGGAACTGCTGGAAGACCAGGCGTTCCCGGAAGCCGATCCGGCCGCGCTGGTGCGCGATGCGGTGACCCTGGCGGTGCAGGTCAACGGCAAACTGCGTGGCACCATCGACGTCGCTGCCGATGCGCCGCGTGATCAGATCGAAGCCCTGGGCTTGGCCGAGCCGAACGCGGCCAAGTTCCTGGAAGGTCTGACCGTGCGCAAGATCATCATCGTGCCGGGCAAGATCGTGAACATCGTGGCGGCCCCGCAGGGCTGATCCTGTCGTGGGGGGGGGGGGGGGGGGGGGGGGGGGGGGGGGGGG
>NZ_JBHFHW010000032.1:94219-101886 GCF_057333975.1 Stenotrophomonas sp. AGC87 | reverse complement strand
GGCCCCACCGATCTCCATGGGCCGATGGCGGAAACGCCCTGTGGGCCGTCCGGTATCAAGTCCTGTTCACGCGGCATCCGGCACGATCACTGCTTGTTGCCGCGACCGCCCGGCTCCTACAGACTGTATCCATGACCCGATTCCTGCTTGCCCTTGTCCTGACCGCAACCCTTGCCGGGTGCGGCTTCCATCTGCGCAACAAGTTGATGCTGCCGGCCGATACGGCTGCGGTGCAGGTGGTCTCCACCGCGCCCTACAGCGAACTGGTCAAGTTGCTGCGCCGTGGCCTGCAGGCCTCCGGGGCGCAGCTGGCCGATCCGGACAGCACGGGCCCGGCTTCGCAGCTGCAGGTGTTGTCCGAGCGTTGGGGCGATCTGCCGATCGCGATCGATGCCCAGGGCCGTGCCCAGGAGTACAGCCTGCGCTATGCGGTGATCTTCATCTTCCGCCGCGAAGACGGCAGCGAGCTGGTGCCGCAGCAGGTGATCGAACTCTCGCGCGACTACGTGTCGCCACCGACCGACGCCACCGGTACCACGACCGAACGCGAAATCCTCGCCGACGAACTGCGCCGTGAGATGTCTGCGTCGATCATGCGCCGTATCGACAGCGTGGTCCGCGCCGAACTGGAGCATGGCCGCGCCCCGGCCAAGCCCGGTACGACGCCGGTGGAAACACCGGTTGAGATCCCAGCGGCGACCCCGGCAAGCCCGAGCTCGACGACCCCGACGCCGGCGGTCCCCGCCGTCGTCCCGCAGGGGCGCTGAGCCCGGTCCGCCTGCGGATCGGCCTGCCCGGATGGAACTGCGCCCCGAACAGCTCGCCAGCCAACCGGCCAGCCAGCCGTTGGCCCCGGTGTATCTGATTGCCGGTCCGGAAACGCTGCGCGTGCTTGAAGCCGCCGATGCCGTGCGTGCACGTGCGCGCGCCGATGGCGTCAACGAGCGCGAAGTCTTCGATGCCGATGGCCGTGACTTCGACTGGAACCAGCTCGACGCCAGCTTCAATGCGCCCAGCCTGTTCAGTGCCCGACGCCTGATGGAACTGCGCCTGCCCAGCGGCAAGCCGGGCAAGGAAGGCGCCGAGGTGATCAGCCAGTTCTGTGCCAACCCGGCGCCGGACGTGATCCTGCTGATCACCTGCAACGAATGGAGCAAGGCCCACCAGACCAAGTGGGCCGATGCGGTGGGCCGCGCCGGAGTGATCTCGGTGGCCTGGGCAATCAAGCCGCATGAGCTGACCGAATGGATCGAGCGCCGGCTGCGTGGCAAGGGCCTGCGCGCCGACCCGCAGGCCGTGCAGCGCCTGGCCGAACGGGTGGAGGGCAATTTGTTGGCCGCTGCCCAGGAGATCGACAAGCTGGCACTGCTGGCCGACGGCCAGACCCTGGATGTGGACACCATGGAATCGCTGGTGGCCGATGCCGCCCGCTATGACGTGTTCCGTCTGGTCGAGGCGACCTTCTCCGGCCAGCCCGCCGCCGTCCTGCGCATGATCGCCGGCCTGCGTGCCGAGGGTGAAGCGGTGGCGGCGCTGACGCCGATCGTGATCCGCGAGCTGCTCTCCACCGCCGGTCTGGCGCGGGTGCAGGCGCGCGGCGGCAACCTGACCGCGGAAATGAAGAGCCGTGGCATCTGGGAGTCGCGGCAGGCGCCGTTCAAGCGCGCGCTGCAGCGTCACCCCGAGGTCAAGCGCTGGGAGCGTTTCGTGGCCGAGGCGGGGCTGGTGGACCGCATCGCCAAGGGGCGCGCCGATGGCGACGCCTGGCTGGCGCTGGAGCGGCTGCTGATCGCCGTCTCCGAAGCCCGCGCCGTGCGCCTGCTCGCCCGGGCCTGAGCCCATGGGGCTGCGCATCTATTACGGCGGGACCTTCGATCCCGTCCATCTGGGCCATCTGGCCATTGCCCGCGCCGCCCGCGACCAGTTGCAGGTCGCCGTCCGCCTGCTGCCCGCCGCCGATCCGCCGCACCGTGCCGCCCCCGGCGCCGATGCCGCGCAGCGCCTGGCCATGCTGGCCCTGGCCATCGGCGAGGAGCCCGGCCTGCTGCTGGACCGGCGTGAGCTGGACCGGGCCGGGCGCCAGCCCGGTGTGCCGTCCTATACCGTGGATACCCTGCGCGAGCTGCGTGCCGAGCTGGGCCCGCGCCAGCCGATCGCCTGGCTGGTCGGTGCCGACAGCCTGTTGGCCCTGCCCAGTTGGCACCAGTGGGCGTCGTTGTTCGATCTGGCGCATTTCATCGTCGCCGACCGCCCGGGCAGCCCCTTGGCCGACACCCTCGACCCGGTGCTGGCGCAGGCCCTGGAAGGGCGCTGGGCCAGTCACGAGCGTGAGCTGTTCAGCGCGCCAGCCGGGCGCCTGATGCGCCTGCAGGCCCCATTGCGCGAGGAATCAGCCACCGCGGTACGCGCGCAGATCGCCGCCGCCGGGCCCTGGCAGCAACTGCTGCCTGAGGCTGTCGCGGGCTACATCATCGACCACCGCCTGTACGGCGCGACACCGTCGTGAATACGCGCGGGCCCGCCGCCCCGTATAATCGGCCCCACATTTATCGAGTTGACCCGCTTTGAGCAACCAAGCCCAGCCCCAGACCATCAAGGTCCAATTGCCCAATCCGGCGCCCTCCGTTCTGCAGCTGCTCGAGTGCGTGCGCGGGGCCACCGAAGAACTGAAGGCCAAGGATCTCGTTGAGATCGACGTGATCGGCCGCTCCAGCGTCGCCGATTACATGGTGATCGCGTCGGGCACCTCCAGCCGTCACGTCAAGTCGATCGCCGACGAAGTGGTGAAGTTCGCCAAGAAGCTGGGCGTGATGCCGCTGGGTGTGGAAGGCGAGCGCGAAGCCGAGTGGGTGCTGGTCGACCTGGGCGACGTGATCGTTCACGTGATGCTGCCGCGCGTGCGTGAGTTCTACGCGCTCGAGCGCCTGTGGACGGTGGGCGACCAGCCGCCGATCGAACTGCTCGACGATGCGGACGACGACTACGACGCGCGCTGATCGCAGCGTGCCCGGTCACGACAACGGCGCCGATGGCGCCGTTGTCTTTTGCGGCGCCGCCTGTGGTGGCTGCGGAGGACAGACATGAAAGCCAAGCTGATCGCCACTGGCGAGCGCGCGCCCTCGTGGGTTGCGCAGGGCTTTGCCGAGTACCAGAAGCGGCTCTCGCACTGGTTGCCGTTCGAGCTGGTCGAGATCGAACCCGGCCTGCGCGGGAAAGGGCGCGATGCGCGCCGCGCGACCGATGACGAAGGCAAGCGGGTGATCGCCGCGCTGCCGAAGAATGCCTACGTGGTCGCGCTCGATGTGCCGGGACGCCAGCTCAGCTCCGAGCAGCTGGCGCAGCGGCTGGAGCACTGGCGTGGACAGGGCCGGGACCTGGCCTTCCTGATCGGCGGGCCGGAAGGCCATTCGGCGGAAGTGTCCGCGATGGCAGATGAGAAATGGTCGATCGGCCCGCTGACGCTGCCGCACATGCTGGTGCGCCTGGTGGTAGCCGAGCAGCTGTACCGCGCTGCAGCGATGCTGGCCAACCATCCGTATCATCGCGCGTGAAATAGTTGCCTCCAGACGGGTTACATCTCGCGAAAAACGGGCTACAATGCGCACCCCGCCCGAATAGCTCAGCCGGTTAGAGCACTTGACTGTTAATCAGGGGGTCGTTGGTTCGAGTCCAACTTCGGGCGCCAAGATTCGAGAAAAAGCCTCGCAGCGATGCGGGGCTTTTTCTTGTCCGCGATTTACCCGCGTGCCGCGATCCAAACAAAAAGCCCGGGCACTGCCCGGGCTCCTTGTTCCCCAAGTGCGGCTACCTCATTCGAAGGTGTACTTGGCACCGACGGTGAAGTAACGGCCGATCGCGCCGCTGAAGTGCAGCGGGTTGTAGTTCACGCCACCGTAAGTGGTCGGATCCAGCGGAGCGATGCGGTCGAACAGGTTCTGCACCGATGCGTTCAACTCGAAGGCCTCGGTGATGTTCCAGCGACCGGACAGGTCGAAGGTGGTGAACGAGGAGATCTTGGTGACGTCCGTGCCGTCGGCGTAGGCGAACTGGTACTCGCCATCCGGACCGCGGAAGTCGGTGTTCTCCATCTTGGAGATGTAGTTGGCCACGCCGCTGACGCTCCACGGGCCCTGCTTCCAGGTGGTACCGAAGTTGATGCGGTCCTTCGGGGTGCCGATGCAGTTGGTGACGTCGCAGTTGCCGTGGGTACCGGCGTAATCGACGGTCACATCCGAATCGGTGCGCTCGAACTTGAGCACATGGCTCCACTGCAGGTCCATTTCCAGCTGGCCCGGACCGATGTCGAAGGTCTGGCGGATGTCGGTATCGATACCGCGCACGCGGGTGGAG
Source organism: Stenotrophomonas sp. AGC87 (assembly GCF_057333975.1). Lineage (NCBI taxonomy): Bacteria > Pseudomonadati > Pseudomonadota > Gammaproteobacteria > Lysobacterales > Lysobacteraceae > Stenotrophomonas > Stenotrophomonas sp. AGC87. The sequence goes on along the minus strand of NZ_JBHFHW010000032.1, from coordinate 97,536 downwards.
GCGGCGTTGATGTACGCGGTGTTCACCGCAAGGATCGTGCCGGTGTTGGGAATGCCGTTGATCAGATCGCTGTCACGCAGCACGTTCCCGGCTGCAATGGCATCGGCCGTGGAGCCCTGCGCGATTTCGTTGGTGCGTTTGATCTGCCACGCATCGACCGTCATCGAGGTGCTCGAGGTGGGCTGCAGCACCACGCCGAACGAGTAGCTCTTGGATTCTTCCGGCTTCAGGTCGGGATTGGGGCGGGTGATGATCGCCACCGGTCGCGAACTGCAGTTGGTCAAGTTGGGCTGCAGGTCGCAACGGAGTGCATCGCGGGCATTGGAGAAGGCGGCCAGGCCACCATCGCCGTTTTCGGCCGGGTTCGGCGCGCGGAAGCCTTCGGCATAGCTGCCGCGGACCGCGATCCAATCGGCCGGCGTCCACTTCACGCCGAGCTTCGGCGTCGCCTTGCCTTCGCCACTTTCGTACTTGTCATAGCGCACCGCGCCGGACAGTTCCAACTGTTCCAGCACCGGGGCGGACAACTCGACATAGCCGGCGTAGACGTTCTGCGTGCCGTCATAGGCCGAATAACCCAGACCGATGATCTGGCCCTGGTCGGTGAAGGTCTGCGGGGTCAGGCTGTTGCTGGTCTTGCGCCATTCGGTACCCAGCGCCAGGCCCAGCGGGCCACCCTTCAGATCCATCAGGCTGCGCGACACGGTGAAGTCGAACATGTCCAGGCTGGACTTGGCGCGTGCGCTGATGTCCGGCGAGATGTAGTCATACAGGGCCTGCGAGTTGAGCCCCGCATTGTCGCCAATGCGCCACACGCCCGCCGGGCAGGCCGGGTTGCCGAGCACGCAGCGGACCGCGTCGTAGTTCAGGAAGCCGGTGCGCTTGTTGACCAGGTCGGTACCCGAATGCAGGTAGGCGGTGTCGTAGCTCCACTCGCCCCAGTTGCCCTTGACGCCCACCAGGAAGCGGTTGAACTCGTTGGTGTTCTCAGTCACACGTGGGCCGACATCCCAGGCCGAGTAACGCAGGCGCGAGGCCTGGCCCGGGATCGGGTTGTCCGGGTGGGTCGGGCTCAGCACGGTAGCGCCGGGGCCGCTGTTGGCGTTGACCGGACCTTCCGGATAGCCCCAGCCGCCCGACACGCCGGAGGGCGTATTGCTGAAGGTGGTTTCCTTCTTGGAGTAGCCGATCTCGGTGTAGATCTCACCGCCCTCGCCGAAGGCGAAGCTGGCGCGGCCGAACACGTTGACGTACTTCTCTTCCGGGGTCAGGTCACGGTACAGCTGGGCCGGATCCCACAGGCAGCCTTGCTGCTGTGCGGTGACGTCGTTCTGGCCGGGGATGGTGGTCAAGCCCGCGCAGCCCGGGAGCGCAACGAGGAAGGCGGGATTGTCATCGGTCACGGCGCGGTCGTCGAAGACCGAACCATTCGGACCGACGCCGCCGCTGGTGCCGCCGTTGAGGAAGGCGCCACCCAGGAACTGCGCGTTGTTGCCATACCCGTAGCGACGGATGTCACCCGTGCCGATCCACTTGCGGTCCTTGCGGTCGCTGATCTTGATCGCGTCGGTCTTGCCCACGTCCAAACTGAAGAACGCGTTCCAGCCATCGGTGGCCAGGTCGCCGGTACCGGCGGTCAGCGTGGCTTTCTTGGCATCGCCATCGCTGTCACCGGACAGGCCGTAGGAGGCGCGCAGGATGGCGCCGTTGAAGTCGCTGCGCAGGATGATGTTGACCACGCCGGCGATGGCGTCCGAGCCGTAGATCGCAGAAGCGCCGTCCTTGAGGACTTCAATGCGCTCGACCGCATCCAGCGGAATGGTGCTCAGATCGGTGAAGACCTTCTGGCCGTCATCGGCCAGGCCGTAGGTCGCCATGCGGCGGCCGTTCAACAGGACCAGCGTGGAGCCGGCGCCCAGGCCGCGCAGCGAGATGCCCGCGCCACCGCCGGCAAAGCCGTTGCCGAAGGTCTTGGGAATGGAGCCCGACCCATCCGCGGTCAGGGTCTGCAGGTACTCGGCGACCGTGGTCTTGCCGGTCCGGTCAATCTCCTGGCGGGTGACCACCTGGACGGGGGAGGGGGTTTCGGTGTTCGTGCGGGGGATGTTCGACCCCGTGACGGTGATCCGGTCAAGGTTGGTCGCCTGCTCCTGCGCGAACGCGGAGGACGACGCCATGGCCCCTACCAGCAGCAGCGCGCCGCTGGTGAGGATCGTGGAAATGGAATGGGCCAGGGTATTGCGGCGGCTGTCGTCGCGGCGTTGGATCGGGTGTTTCACAGCTTCTCTCCTGACTGGGAAAACCTAAATGTCATTGAGTCGACACCAGAACGGTGCCAACGGCGCCAATCTAGGTTTCCGTCGTGTGACGCAAGAGTGAAAAATTGCTTAATTGGGGAAAGATGCTGTGCGTCTCAGTTTGTGAATGGGGAGCCCCGTCACGGGGCTCCCATTCACTCAGCGCGGCAACGAAAAATCGACCGGAACCAGGCCATCGGCGGCGACCGCCTGCCCATCGACGAGAGCTGGTACGAAACGCCAGTGACGCAGCACCTGCTGGCGGGCGGCCTGGTCGAGCACGCGCGAACCACTGCTCTTCTCGATACTGACCGCAACCGGGTTGCCCTCGCTGTCGACCCGGATGCGCAGCAGGACCGTCCCCTGCTGGCCCAGGCGGATCGCCGCGACGGGATACGGCGGGGGTGGCGCGCTGCGGTACTGCAGTTGGGCTCCGGCGGCGGGCGACGGCACGGCGGGGGCAGATTCCAGCGCCGGTGCGGCGGTCTCGCTGGCGGGCATCGGTGCCACCGCGAGCGCCTCGTCGAGGGTGGCGGTGGGGGTCGGCAGCGGTGCCGGCGCGCGTTGCGTGGTCACGGGCACGGTCGGGGGGAGCCGCTGCGGGTCCGCCGGAGGGTGGCGGATGATCTCCGGCGGCGGAGGCAGTACCCAGGTCACCTGCATGCGTTCGCGGGGTGCCTTGATCAGGGGCTGGGTAGCCGGGATCAACAACAGCATCAGGGCCAGCGCATGGACCGCGATGGCAGTGCTCCACCCGAGCACGCGGGAGGCTTCGATATGCAGCGGGACAACCGGGGACGGGGTACGGACCATGCTCCACTCTCCTTGCCAGATGTGCGGGAACATCAACGTGCCTGCGCGGCACGTGGGGTCAGGCGGGGCCGCGCACTGACAGCAATACCCGAGCCCGGCACGGGCCGGAAGTCAGGGGCAGGGTGGCGAGTTGGCTGGCAGTCAGGATCCAGCCGCAGACAGCATGACGGCGCCCGCAGGCGCCGTCATGCCAGGCAGGAGCGGGCC
>NZ_JBHFHW010000032.1:70936-94155 GCF_057333975.1 Stenotrophomonas sp. AGC87 | reverse complement strand
CCGTTGGTCCGCGCGCTTCTGACGTGTTACCGGCGCAGATCGAACACCACGTCCAGGTTGACCGACACGGTCGATTCGCCCGGCGAGACCGGGGTGGACACGTCGGCCGCCATTGGCGCCGCTGCCGCACGCATCATCACCGGGCGGAAGTTGCCGCCGCCGCTCTCGGAGATGCTCACGATCCGGCGCACGCGCAGGCCCAGCGACTTGGCGTAGGTTTCGGCACGGGCCTGGGCTTTCTTCAGCGCGGCCAGGCGGGCCTCGTCATAGACCGGCTCGGGCTGGTCGATCTCGAACTGGGGGCCGTTGATCTGGTTGGCGCCCTGGGCAGCCAGTGCGTCGAGTACTTTGCCGAGCTTGGCGATGTCGCGCACTTTCAGGCTGACCGTGTTGCTGGCCTGGTAGCCGGTGATCTTCGGTGCCTCGTTGTCGGCGTAGCGGTACTGCGGGCTCAGGTTGACGCCGCTGGTCTGCACATCACGCTCGGCGATGCCGGCAGCCTTGATCGCGGCGAGCACCTTGCTCATCTGCTCGGCGTTCTGGCGCATGGCGGTGTTGCCGTCCACGGCCTGGGTCACCACACCGGCCGAGAGCGTGGCCACGTCCGGCACGCGCCTGGCCTCGGCATTGGCCGAGATGTTGAGCAGGGTGCCGTCAGCCGGCACGGCGATGGTGGGCTGGGACTGGGCGTGGGCGGTCATCGAAGCTCCCAGGGCAAGGGACAGGGCGAGCAGCAACGGGGACAGGGACGGGCGGCGCATGTACATCTCCTTGTGAAGACGTTGAGGTTGGTGTCGGGGTGATGAACGCGTCGTGAGGTTTGATGGGGTTGATCACGATTCAAGCGTGTTGCTCGCGATTCAGACAGTAGGCTCAGGTTATGCTTCCTCGATGCTTTATCTTGCCTCTCGATCCCCCCGACGAAACGAACTGCTTGCGCGCCTGGAACGACCGTTCCAGGCGCTTGAGCTTCACGTGCCCGAAGTCCGTGCGCCCGACGAGTCCGCCGCCGATTACGTGCAGCGGGTCGCCGCCGACAAGGCGCGCGCCGGGTTGGCGCTTGTCGCGCATGACCCCGAGGCGGTGGTGCTGGGCTCGGACACCGAAGTCGTGCTCGATGGGCGCGTGTTCGGTAAACCGGCCGATGCTGCCGACGCCTGCGCGATGCTGCGTGCGTTGGCCGGGCGCACCCACCAGGTGATGACCGCCGTGGCGCTGGTCGCTGCCGGCCGTGAACAGGGCGTGCTGGTGGTGTCGGAGGTGACGTTCGCGGCGATCGATGAGGATCGGATCGCGGCCTACGTGGCCAGTGGCGAGCCGATGGACAAAGCCGGTGCCTATGCGATCCAGGGTGGCGCCGAACGATATATCCGCCATCTGGCGGGAAGCTATTCGGGTGTGATGGGTTTGCCCCTGCAACAGACCGAGCAGTTGCTGCAGACGTTTGAACTGAAGGGAGTCGCCCATGTCTGAAGAAATCCTGGTCAATGTCACCCCGCGGGAAACCCGCGTCGCCGTCATCGAAAACGGCATGCTGCAGGAACTGCACATCGAACGTGGCTGGCGCCGCGGCGTGGTCGGCAACATCTACAAGGGCAAGGTGCAGCGGGTCATGCCGGGCATGCAGGCCGCCTTCGTGGAGGTGGGGCTGGAACGCGCGGCGTTCCTGCACGCCAACGATGTGATCCGCCCGGCGCCGGTGGCCAGCCCGGATACCGAAGGCACCACGTTGCCGCCGCCGTCCTCGGTGCCGATCGTCGAGCTGCTGCGCGACGGCCAGGACATCGTGGTGCAGGTGGTCAAGGACCCGATCGGGACCAAGGGCGCCCGCCTGACCACCCAGATCAGCATTCCCTCGCGGTATATGGTGCTGCTGCCGCAGTCCAAGGTGGTGGGCGTGTCCGCCCGGATCGAGGACGAGGCCGAGCGCGCCCGCCTGAAGAGCCTGGTGACCGAACTGTCGGCCCAGCACGGCGGCTACGGCTACATCGTGCGCACCAATGCCGAAGGCCAGCCGGCCGAGGCGATCGCCGAAGACGTGGCCTACCTGTCGCGGGTCTGGAACGTGGTGGAGCGCCGTGGCCGCGATGCCGCGCCGCTCAGCGTGATCTATGAAGACCTGAGCCTGCCGCTGCGCTCGGTGCGCGATCTGATCCGGAAGGACGTGGACAAGGTAAAGGTCGATTCCAAGGAGACCTTCAACCAGTTGCAGGCGTTCGTGGCCAAGTACATGCCGGTGCTGGCCGAGAAACTGGAGCTGTACAGCGGTGATCGCCCGATCTTCGACATGTTCGGGGTCGAGGATGAAATCGGCCGCGCGCTGGACAAGCAGGTGCCGCTGAAGTCCGGTGGCTATCTGGTGATCGACCAGACCGAGGCGATGACCACGATCGATGTGAACACCGGTTCGTTCCTGGGCCAGCGCAACCTCGAAGAGACCGTGTTCCGCACCAATCTGGAGGCCGCGCAGGCGGTGGCGCGCCAGCTGCGGCTGCGCAACCTGGGCGGCATCATCATCATCGACTTCATCGACATGGACGATGCCGAGCACCGCCGGCAGGTGCTGCGTACCCTGGAGAAGGCGCTGGCCCGCGACCACGCCAAGACCACCGTTTACGATTTCTCGCCGCTGGGCCTGGTCGAGATGACGCGCAAGCGCACCGTGGAAAGCCTGGAGCGCCAGCTCTCCGAGCCGTGCCCGGAGTGCAGTGGCCGTGGCTCGATCAAGACCGCCGAAACGGTGACCTACGAGATCTTCCGCGAGATCACCCGGGCGGTGCGTCAGTTCGATGCGGCGCGCCTGCTGGTGATCGCCTCCTCCAAGGTGGTGGCACGCATCACCGACGAGGAATCCACGGCGGTGGCCGAACTGGAGGAGTTCCTCGGCAAGAGCATCCGCTTCCAGGCCGATGAGCAATACCTGCAGGAGCAGTTCGATGTCGTGCTGCTCTGACCGCGGCCGGTCCGGCATTCCCACGTTCCGATGAGCACACCGCTGCGCCTGCGCCTGCGCCGGATCCGCCGCCATGCTGTGTATGCGGTGGCGGTCCTGCTCGTGGGCGTGGCTCTGCTGGTCGGCACCGCCAGCCAGCTGCTGCCCTTGGCCGAGCGCCACCCGGACAAGGTGGCGGCGTGGTTGAGTGCGCGCGCGGGCCAGCCGGTGCGTTTCGATGCGCTGGATACTGCCTGGACCCGGCGCGGCCCGCTGCTGCAGCTCAAAGGGCTGCGCATCGGTGAAGGGCAGGGCCTGCGCATCGGCGAGGCCGAGGTGCTGGTGTCCATGTATGCCGGCCTGCTGCCGGGTCACTCGCTGACCGAGCTGCGCCTGCGTGGTCTGGCATTGGTACTGCAGCGTGCCGACGACGGCCGCTGGTCGGTGCAGGGCCTGCCGCAGTCCGGTGCAGGTGATCCGCTGGAGACGCTGCGCCGCCTCGGCGAACTGCAGGTGATCGGTGGCCGCTTGAAAGTGGATGCGCCCTCGTTGGGCGTGAACGCCGTGCTGCCGCGGATCGACCTGCGCCTGCGCGTCAATGGCCAGCGCCTGCGGGTTGGGGCGCGTGCGTGGGCCGACCCGTCCGCACAGCCGCTGACGGCGGTGCTGGAATTCGAGCGCAAGCGCGGCGATGGTCAGGCCTGGTTCTCGGCCGACCCGGCCGACTTCCGGGCGTGGGCCTCGCTGCTGCAGTTCGGCGGCATTGGCCTGCAGCAGGGTACGGGTGAGTTCAATGCCTGGGTGGACCTGCGCGATCACCGGGTGGTGATGGTCACCACCGATGCGGACCTTCAGAACGTACAGGTGCGCGGCGTGAAACTCGCAGATGGCACCCACCCGCAGCTGGCGCTGGACACGCTGGAACTGCGCGCGCGCTGGCGCTGGGTGCAGGGTGGCTGGCGCGCCGATGCGCCGCGCCTGCGGATCGGCATGGAAGGCAGCACCCAGCAACTGGATGGGCTGCTGCTGGCCGGCGGGCAGCACTTCGCGCTGGCCGGCGACAACATCGATGCCACCGCGCTGCTGCGCGGCCTGGCGCTGACCGACCGGATCGATCCCGGCCTGCGCGAGTGGCTGCATGAGGCCGCACCGCAGGTGCGCATGACCCGGGTGCGGGTGGCAGGCGAGCAGGGTGGGCCGCTGTCGGTCGAGGGCGATCTGGAAGACATCCGCTTCGCGGCGGTCGGGCATTCGCCCGGGCTCAGCGGTGTGGGCGGGCGCTTCAACGGCGATGCCGATGGCTTCACCCTGGATCTGCAACCGCAGCAGGTGATGCATTTCGATTGGCCGAGCGGCTTTGGCGAGCGGCACGACGTGCGCCTGGCCGGCCGGCTGGTCGGCTGGCGTGATGAAGCCGGTGGCTGGCGTATCGGCACCCCGGCGCTGCGCGTGCAGGGCACCGACTATGCCGCCGACGTGCGCGGCGGGATCTGGTTCCAGAACAACGGCACGCGCCCCTGGTTGGAACTGGCGGCCAAGATCGACGATGTGCCGATGACCGCCGCCAAGCGTTTCTGGATCCATTCCAAGATGAGCAAGGCCGCCACCGATTGGCTGGATGCCGCCCTGGTCTCCGGGCAGGTGCGTGGCGGTGTGGGCCTGGTGACCGGGGATCTGGAAGACTGGCCGTTCGACAAGAACAACGGCCGCTTCGAGGCGACCGGCCACATCGACGCCGGCAGCATCCGTTTCCAGCACGACTGGCCGGCGATGAACAAGGTCGATGCCGATATCGCCTTCATCGGCCCGGGCTTTGAACTGCATGGCAAGGGCGACCTGGCCGGGGTGGCGGTGGACCACTTCGATGCCGGCATTCCCGATTTCGGCGTGACCGATCTGTACGTCAAGGCCAGCAGCCGCAGCGATGCCGGTGCACTGCTGGCCATGCTCAAGCAGAGCCCGTTGCAGGCCACCTATGGCCAGACGCTGGACAATCTCACCGCGAAGGGGCCGGCCGCGGTCACCTTCGACCTGCTGCAGCCACTGCACCACGACGACGGCGGCGGTCACCTGCAGGGCACGGTCGATCTCAACGGCGCGACCCTCACCGAGAAGCGCTTCGACCTGGTCTTCGAGAACATGCGCGGCACGGCCCGCTATGGCCATGGCGGCTTCGATGCGGAGCACCTGGCCGTGCGCCACCAGGGCCAGGACGGGCTGCTCAGCCTGCGCGCCGGTGAGTTCGTGCGGGATCCGCAACAGGCCTTCGAATCCGAGCTGACCGCCTCGCTGGAAGCCGGGGCGCTGTTGGACCGGGCGCCCGAATTGAACTGGCTCAAGCCTTACATCCAGGGCACCTCACGCTGGACCATCGGGGTGACCCTGCCCAAGGTCGCGGCCGGCAGCAAGGTCGAGCCGCCGACGGTGCTCAAGCTGCATTCGGATCTGGTCGGCACCACGCTGGAACTGCCCGCGCCGCTGGACAAGCCGGCCGCTACGCCATTGGCGACGGACGTCACCGCACAGCTGCCGATGGGCAGCGGGCGCGTCGATGTCGCCTTCGGCCAGCGCTTGGCCTTGGCCGCGCGCGCACATGACAACCAGACCGGGGTGCAGGTCACCCTTGGCAGCGACCGCGTGGATCGTGATCCGCCGGCCAGTGGGCTGGTCGTGAACGGGCGCAGCGGCTCGCTGGATGCGCTGGAGTGGATCGCCTTGGCCCGCTCGCCGGATGGCGGCGACGGCAAGGACCCGATGCCGTTGCGGCATGTGGACGTGCAGGTCGGCCAGCTGCTGCTTGCCGGTGGCGTGTTCCCACAGACCCGGCTGCAACTGCGGCCGACCAGCAGCAGCGTGGACGTGCGCCTGGACGGCCCCTCGCTGGCGGGCGGCCTGACCGTGCCCAATGCCGAGGGCGGCACCATCGTCGGCAAGTTCAGCCGGGTGCACTGGCAATCGCTGCCGACGCCGGTCAAGGCGCCCAGCGATGGCGCCCCGATCCTGCTGCCACCGGATGTGGCCCTGCCGGCGCGGGTCCAGGCCAGTGCCAATGACACCAATCCGGCCAAAATCCCGCCGCTGTCGCTGGATATCGATGACCTCCAGTTCGGCAAGGCCAAGCTCGGCCAGGCGGTATTGCGCACGCGGCCGATGGCCAACGGCCTGAGCGTGGACCAGCTGCAGTTCCGCGCGCCCAAGCAGGCGATCGACGTCAATGGCCGCTGGATGGGCATGGGCGAGGCCGCGCGCAGCCAGTTCAACGTGCAGGTCAAGAGCGAGGACCTCGGCGGGCTGATGCAGAATCTCGATTACGGCGGCCAGCTGCGTGGCGGTCAGGGCCAGCTGACCATGTCGGCCGGTTGGCAGGGCGGCCCATCCGACTTCCAGCTCGGTGCGCTGCAGGGCCAGCTCGATGTGCAGGCCCGCAACGGCCAGTTGCTGGAACTCGAACCCGGTGCCGGTCGCGTGCTCGGCCTGCTCAGCGTGACCCAGCTGCCGCGCCGGTTGATGTTCGATTTCCGCGATTTCTTCTCCAAGGGCTTCGCCTTCAACCAGGTCGAGGGCAGCGTGGCGTTCGCCGACGGCATGGCCACCACCGACAAAGTGCTCATCGAAGGCCCGGCGGCGAACATCACCATCCGAGGCAAGACCGACCTGCGCCAGCAGCGTTTCGACCAGACCATCGACGTCAATCCGCGTGCGGGCAACCTGCTGACGGTGGTCGGCGCGGTGGCCGGCGGCCCGGTGGGGGCGGCGGTCGGCGCGGCCGCCAACGCGGTGCTGTCCAAGCCGCTGGGCGAGATCGGCGCCAAGACCTACCGCGTGACCGGCCCCTGGGCCGAACCCAAGGTCGATGTGATCGACCGCGACGCAGCGCCCAAGCCGGCCCCGGCCGCACCGCCGGCGCGCTGATCCCTTTCCCGCGCCCGGGTTGCGATTGCGCCCGGCGCCCACAGATCAAAGAGCATGAACAACAACGCACTTTCGCTGGCCACCGACCGTCTGCTGCTGCCCGCCGGGCTGGATGCGAACGGTCTGGAACGCACGTTCGGCACCCTGTTGGGCCCGGGCATCGATTTCGGGGATCTCTATTTCCAGCACGCGCGCCGCGAGAGCTGGAGCGTGGAGGACGGCATCGTCAAGGACGGGGCACATTCGATCGAGCAGGGCATGGGCGTACGCGCCATCGCCGGTGAGAAGACCGGCTTCGCCTACTCCGACGACATCCACAGCGACGCGCTGCTGGCCGCGGCCAACTCGGCCCGCGCCATTTCCCGCGAGGGTGGGGCGCAGTCGGCCCGCTCGCTGGTGCGTGGCAGTGGCCGCGCGCTGTACCCGGCACTGGACCCCATCGATGGCATGGGCAACGAGGCCAAGGTCGAGATGCTCAAGCGGCTGGACCGCTACCTGCGCGCCGCCGATCCGCGCGTGCAGCAGGTCATGGTCAGCCTGTCCGGGGGCGTGGACACGGTATTGATCGCGCGCAGCGATGGCGTGCTCGCGGCCGACATCCGCCCGCTGGTGCGCTTGAATGTGCAGGTGATCGTCGAGCAGCACGGCCGGCGCGAGTCGGGTTACTCCGGCGGCGGCGGCCGCTACAGCTATGAAGAACTGTTCGCCGAGGGGCGCCCGGAAGGCTTCGCGCGCGAGGCCCTGCGCCAGGCGCTGGTGAATCTGGAGGCGATCCCGGCCCCGGCCGGGGTCATGACCGTGGTGCTCGGCCCGGGCTGGCCCGGCGTGCTGCTGCATGAAGCGGTCGGCCATGGCCTGGAAGGCGACTTCAACCGGAAGGGCACCAGCGTCTACGCCGGCCGGATCGGCGAGCGCGTGGCCGCGCCGGGCGTGACCATCGTTGACGACGGCACCCTGGACGGACGCCGCGGCTCGCTGAACATCGATGATGAGGGCCACCCGACCCAGTGCACCACACTGATCGAGGACGGCATCCTGGTCGGCTACATGCAGGATTCGCTCAATGCGCGCCTGATGGGCGTGGCCCCGACCGGCAACGGCCGCCGTGAGTCGTTCGCGCACATGACCATGCCGCGCATGACCAACACCTACATGCGCGCCGGCCAGCACGATCCGGAAGAGATGATCCGCTCGGTCAAGCGTGGCCTGTACGCCGTCAACTTCGGTGGTGGCCAGGTCGACATCACCAGCGGCAAGTACGTGTTCTCGGCCACCGAGGCCTATCTGATCGAAGACGGAAAAATCACCGCGCCGGTGAAGGGCGCCACCCTGATCGGCAACGGGCCGGAAACCATGCAGAAAGTGCGCATGATCGGCAACGATCTGGCCCTGGACGAGGGCGTGGGCATCTGCGGCAAGGATGGCCAGAGCGTGCCGGTAGGCGTGGGACAGCCGTCCCTGCTGATCGATGGCATCACCGTGGGCGGCACCCAGGCCTGAGCCGGGATGCATTCGCCTGCGCTGCCTGATGATGCGGCCGCCAGCGGGGGGCTGGCGCCGCCGCGTGAGCGCCGGGACTCAGTCCTCGGCGTTCTCGTCGCTGTCGCCGTCGATGTCGTCCGCGTCGATCGCGTCGTCCAGTTCGTCCTCGGACGCGGCGTTCACGCCTTCCAGGCCGAGCGCGGCCGGCAGCAGCAGCGCACGCAGCAGCTGGAAGATCTCGCGGTAGGCGCGCGGCGGCTTGTTCTTGGCTTTTTCGGCCTGGGCGTTGCGGACCAGCGTACGCAGCTGCTGGCGGTCGGCATGCGGGTACTCGTCCAGCAGCGCGCCCAGCGCCTTGTCGCCGTCCTTGAGCAGGCGTTCGCGCCAGTCTTCCACGCGGTGCATGGTCGCCACTTCACGGCGCGAGGTCTCGCTGTTGGCATCCAGCGCATCGCGGATCGCATCCAGCACGGCGTCGTCTTCGCGGCGCATGTGCTTGGCCAGGAACGCCAGCTGGCGCTTGTGGGCGATATGCGCGGTGATGCGCTTGGCCTCGGCGATGTGCGGCAGCAGATCTTCGGGCACCGGCAGGCGCGCCAGCTGGGCCGGGGTCAGCGAGACCAGCTTCTCGCCCAGGGCCAGCACGTCCAGCGCAGCCCGGCGGTTCTGGCTGCGGCTGATATCAAGGAATTCACCGGTTTCTTCGTCGCGTCCGCGCATCGTCTTATTTCCACATCCGTAAACTGTGCCGGCGTCGCGCCGGGCACTCACCTGTACAGGATAAAGCATTGAACGTGATCTCCCCTGAAGTCTCCCCGGCCGACGACAGCCTGCAGCGCCTGGAGCAGCTGGCCGACATCTCCCAGCGCCTGCTGGAGCGGGCCAAGGCCCTGGGCGCCACCCAGGCCGAGGTCAGCTGCAGCGATGAGCGCGGCCTGGATGTGAACGTGCGCCTGGGCGAGGTCGAAACGGTCGAGTCCACCCGTGACCGCGGCATCGCCGTGACCGTCTACTTCGGCCAGCGCAAGGGCAGCGCCAGCACGGCCGACCTGCGTGAGAGCAGCCTGGAGTCGACCGTGGCCCAGGCCTGCGCGATCGCCCGGCACACCGAGGACGACGAGGCCGCCGGGCTGGCCGAGGCGGCGCTGATGGCCCGTGAGTTCCCGGATCTGGACGGCTGGCACCCCTGGGAACTCAGCGCCGATGCGGCGCTGGATCTGGCGCTGGCCTGCGAAGCGGCCGGTCGTGAGGCCGACACGCGCATCAGCAATTCCGACGGTGCCTCGGCCGCGACCGCGCAGAGCCTGTCGGTGTATGCCAACTCGCATGGCTTCATCGGCCGCGAGCGCAGCAGCCACCACTCGATCGGCTGTGCGCTGATCGCCGGGCAGGGCGATGGCATGCAGCGCGACGGCTGGTACAGCAGCGCGCTGGCCCGCGAAGACCTGGACGATGCCGCGGCGATCGGCCGCCGTGCCGCCGAGCGCACCGTCGCCCGGCTGGACCCGCGCTCGATGACCACGGCGCAGATGCCGGTGCTGTATTCGCCGGAGGTGGCCCGCTCGCTGATCGGCCATCTGCTCGGTGCCGTGTCCGGCGGCGCGTTGTACCGCCGCGCCAGCTTCCTGCTCGACAGCGTCGGCACGCGCCTGTTCCCGGACTGGTTCGGCATCGAAGAGCTGCCACTGCTGCGCCGTGGGCTGCGCTCGGCGGCCTTCGATGGCGATGGCGTGGCCACCCGCAATTCAGCGCTGATCCGCGATGGCGTGCTGGAGCGCTACATCCTGGGCAGCTACTCGGCACGCAAGCTCGGCCTGCCGACCACCGCCAACGCCGGTGGCGTGCACAACCTCAAGGTCACCGCCAACGCAGGTGATCTGGTCTCCATTGCCCGGCAGATGGGCAATGGGCTGCTGGTCACCGAACTGATGGGGCAGGGCGTCAACAGCGTCACCGGTGATTACTCGCGTGGTGCCGGCGGCTTCCGCGTGGAGAACGGCGAGATCAGCTACCCGGTGGACGGCATCACCATCGCCGGCAACCTCAAGGACATGTTCGCCAGCATCGAAGCGGTGGGCACCGACATCGACACGCGCTCGCACGTGCACACCGGTTCGATCCTTGTAGGACGAATGACCGTTGCCGGTAACGATTGACGTATTCTATGGAGGCTGCCCTGGCAGGCGGGGAGCCTGCCGCGTGCAATACCCATTACCTCGAACAAGGAGTTTCACGTGAGCGATTTCGATAACGTCACCACCCCGCCGCCGCCGCCGGCCGGCGCTGCACCGGCCGACCAGCGTACGCTGTCGCTGGTAGCCCACCTGCTGGGTATTTTCACCGGTTTCATCGGTGCGCTGATCATCTGGCTGGTGAACAAGGATGACCCGCAGAAGGGCTTCGTGACCGATCAGGCCAAGGAAGCGCTGAACTTCCAGATCACCGTCTTGATCGCCTACGTCATCTCCACCATCCTGGTGGTCGTGTTGATCGGCGGCCTGCTGCTGACCCTGGTATGGATCGCCAACCTGGTGCTGTGCATCCTGGCGGCGGTCAAGGCCAACAACGGTGAAGCCTATCGCTATCCGTTCACCCTGCGCCTGATCAAGTAATCGATCCGCTGCGCTGGAACGAAAAACGCCCGGGAATCCCGGGCGTGTTTTTTTGTCCTGGCGTTGTGGAACCACGCTATGCGTGACCGCCTGCGCGATCGCTCAATGATCCCGCTCAACCGCCAGCTTGGCCAGCGCACGCAGGGCATCGGCCGCCTCGCCATAGCCGGCCAGCCCGTCGAACATCTGCTCGGTCAGCGTGCGCAGATGCGCCTTGGCACCGTCCATGCCCAGCAGCGCCGGGAAGGTCGACTTGGCCTGCGCCTCGTCCTTGCCGGCGGTCTTGCCGAGTTGTTCGGAACTGGCTTCGACATCGAGGATGTCATCGCGTACCTGGAAGGCCAGGCCCAGCGCCGAGGCAACCGTATCCAGCGTCGCCAGATCAGCCGCGGGCGCCTGCCCACACAGCGCGCCCATGCGCACCGCGGCGCGGATCAGCGCGCCGGTCTTGAGCGCATGCATGCGTTCCAGAGCCTGCAACGGCTGCTGATGGCCAGTGGCGTCGATATCCAAGGCCTGGCCGCCGCACATGCCGGCCGCGCCGGAGGCGTGCGCCAGGGTCTGCAGGCAATCCACGCGCAGCTGCGCTGGCAACGCCGCGTCGGCGATCAGGCTGAACGCGCGCGTCTGCAGGGCATCGCCGGCGAGGATCGCGGTGGCTTCATCGAAGGCGATATGCGTGGTCGGGCGGCCGCGCCGCAAGGCGTCATCGTCCATCGCGGGCAGATCGTCGTGCACCAGCGAATACGCATGGATCAGCTCCACCGCCATCGCGGGTGCATCCAGTGCGTTTTCGTCGGCGCCGAAGATCCGGCCGCTGGCATACACCAGCAACGGGCGCATGCGCTTGCCACCCCCGAGCACCGCATAACGCATCGCCTGATGCAGCCCTCGCGGGGCATCGGACGGGGAAGGCAGGCTGGCGTCGAGTTCGGTTTCGATACGGTCGCGCCAACGCGCGAACGTGGCCTCAACCGTCATGGCTGGGCGGGTCGAACGGCACGGCGGTGTCGGGCTGGGCCGGATCGCTGAGCAGGCGCACGCGCAGTTCGGCCTGTTCCAGCGCCTGCTGGCACTGGCGGTACAGGCCGACGCCACGCTCGTAGGCGCTGAGCGATTGTTCCAGGCTCATTTCGCCGGTTTCCATCTTCTCCACCAGCTGCTCAAGCTCTTCCAGCGACTGCTCGAAGTGGGCGACCGGGGAGGTTTCATTGGGGGACTTCTTTGCCATGCGCCAAGTGTGGGCTGCTGGCCCGGCGGGGTCAATTCACGCCGCGCCCGGGGTCCACTGCAACTGCGCATGATGGGCCTGCAACCACGGTTGCAATGCCGCCCCGATGACCCGGTCGCCTGCGGCCAGCAGGGTGTCTTCGTCGAACAGGAGCGGTAGCTGACGGCGCTGCCACGGCGGCAGGCCCTGCTGTTGCAGCAGATCCTTGAGCGCATGGGAATGCGTGCGCCCGGGCAGCTGGATGCGCTCGCCGCCGCGGCGCGCGCGGATCTGCACGGGACTATCGAAACCGACGTCCGTGCCGAGCAGGCGCAGCTCGCCCCCATCGGGCAATGCCAGCGGCGCGCGGCCATCCCAATGCACGCTCCAGTCGGCTGGCAGCGCCAGGCTGGCCGACAGCAGGTGCAGCTGCCCGCGCCAACGGCGGATACGCGCACCCTGCCAAGCGAACTGGGCATCGGCATGGTGCGCAGCCGGCAACAGTTCGCGCTCGACCGCCTCGACCCCGGCGGCGGGCAGCGGTGGCAGGCCACTGCCACGTACCCAGTGCCGCAGCAGGCGCGCACGGCGTTCCACCGGCTGGCGCATCAGCCGCGCGCAGTCGATCACACCGGGGCCGACGCTGCAGCGTTCCAGCGCGTCGCGGTCGGCACTGTCGAGCAGATGCTGGGACTGCGCGCACAACGCGGCGCTGCGCGCGAAGGCGGCATCGGCCTGCGCCCAGCGCTGGCGAAGCTGCGGCAGTACCTGCAGGCGCAGGAAATTGCGGTCGGCATCGTCACTGGCGTTGCTGGGGTCTTCGATCCACTCCAGACCTTCGGCCTGCGCATGTGCACGCAGGGTGCTGCGCGGAACCTCCAGCAACGGCCGCCATACGGTGCCGGCGCCGAATGCGCTGGTGACCTGCATGGACGCCAGCCCATCCACGCCGGAGCCGCGCAACGCCCGCAGCAGGAAGGTCTCGGCCTGGTCGTCGCGGTGATGGGCCAGTGCCAGCCGCTCGCCAGGCAACAGCTGTGAAGCGAATGCGTCGCGTCGGGCATGCCGCGCGGCAGCTTCAAGCCCCTGGCCCTGGTGACGGGGCACCTGCACGCGGATCACCCGCAGCGGAATGTTCCAGCGCGCACACACCTGCGTGCAGTGCACGGTCCAGGCATCGGCCTGCTCCTGCAGGCCATGATGGATATGTACGGCGCGCAGGCCCGCGGTGCGCTGCGCCGGCGAGGTGGCCAGCCAGTGCAGCAGGACGGTGGAATCCAGCCCACCACTGAAGCCCACCAGCACGGGATGGGCGACGGAAGGGGAATGGGGAAGCGGGGGTGTCATGGGGAGCGCGATCTCAGGCAGACCGGCAGTATCGGCGCTGCGCGGCGACGTTGCCACGCAGGGTCATCATGGCGTACCGGCATCCATCGCCGGACGCCCCTGCCGATCGATGCGATACCAGGTGCCACCGACCATCGCAATGTGGCCATGATCGTCCGGCGTGCCTGGTCGGCAGCCTTGGCAGACCCGGGCCACCCCATCATCGAACGCCCACCCGAAATCGAACGTGCCCGGGAACGCCTGGCGCAGCTGCGTATCGAAATAGGCGATGCGCTGCCCGACACGGCCGCGCATCAACCCGTCCACCACGTAATCCGGGCCATTGTCGAAGGTGATCACGGGCAGCTGACGGCCATCGGCACGGACATAGTGGAATCCACCGCCGGCGTAGACCGCGGCCAGCCCGTGCTGATCGTAGGACAACGACGCCAACGTGTTGGTCTCGAGCGCAAGACGGCCGTTGAGCCACTGGCACCCGGCCAAGGGCTGCAGGCCGTCTTCCTCGGTGAAGGCGGTGCACGCGGTGCCGGCGCCCCAGGCCATGGCCGAGGCGAGCAGGCTGGCCACCAGCAGCAGGGGCCGCGCGAGGCGGCCCCTGTTCGTTGCGTTGCGGGCAAGCCCACGCATTACTTGGTATCGCCGGCCTGGCGCTCGAACGCGGTCGGCTTGGGCAGCTCGACCGGCACGCCCTTGGCGTCGCAGGTGCCGGCCTCGCACAGGCGCTGGCGCAGGCGTGGGGTGGCCTGCACGATCATGTGGTAGATCGCGTTCTGCTCCATCGTGCCGCGGACCGCCTTGCTGCCCGGGCCACGTGCCCAGATGCCGACGTCTTCGCCGCCATGCGATTCGCTCTTGGCGGGTACCAGCGCTTCCTGCATGTAATCAGGATGCTCGGTATCCACCGCGGTCAGGTCCGGCCGGCCGGTGCTCGGATCGAAGCTGCTCGGGTTGTGCGGGTACCGCTTCGGGCCGACCGGCTGCTGGTTGGTGGCACCGGTGTAGCCCGGGCCGTTGGCGTAGGTCAGGGTGGTGTAGGGCAGGCCCAGGCCATCGCGGGCCAGGTCCAGCTTGCCGGCACCGTCTTCGCCGCCTTTGTCCTTGACCTTGCCCAGGATCGGGTTGCCACGTGCCGGGTAACCGACGAAGTTCAGCGTGTGCGAATGGTCGGCGGTGACGATGATCAGGGTGTCCTGGTCGGAGGTCGCCTCGACGGCCGCGCGCACCGCATCGGACATCGCCACCGTATCGGTCAGTGCGCGGTACGCGTTGCCGCTGTGGTTGGCGTGATCGATGCGCGCGCCTTCCACCATCAGCACGTAGCCTTCCTGGTGGCGCGACAGGTTGGCGATCGCCGCCTGGGTCAGCTCGGCCAGGCTCGGCTCACCGGCCGGATCGTCCTTGCGCTCGGCTTCGTAACGCATGTGGTCCGGCTCGAACAGGCCGAGGATCGCCGGTGCGTTCGCGGCGGCCTGCAGCTGCTTGGCGTTCCACACATAGGCACCCTGCGGGTGCGCCTGCTGCCACTCGGTCACCAGGCTGCGCCCGTCCAGGCGCTGGCCGACCTTGTCGTCATACTCCGGATCGCGTTCTTCGACCGTGGTGAATTCACCGCGGCCGCCGCCGAGGGCGACCAGCGGGCCGCGCCCGAAGCGCGAGGTCGACAGCAGCTGCTGGGCGATATCACGGCAGCCGGCGGCCTTGGCCTCTTCCGGCACGTCAGTATCGTTTTCCCAGTTGCGCTCCGGCGAGTGCGCATAGGTCGCCGCCGGGGTGGCATGGGTCAGGCGCGCGGTGGAGACCACGCCGGTCGCCATGCCGGCGCTGTCAGCCAGCTGCAGCCAGGTCAGCAGCCCCTTGTTCAGGCTGTCGGCGCAGTCGTTGCGGGTGCCCGCGCTGACACCGATCGCGCCCATGTGCGTCTTCACGCCGGTGGTGATCGCCGTCATCGTGCCGGCCGAATCCGGCGTCTGCGAATCGGTGTTGTAGGTCTTGCTGAACGCCGTGGCCGGGAAGCGCTCCCAGGACAGCAGGTTCTCCTCACCCGGGCGGCCATTGCGCTGGCCTTCGAAGATGCGCGCCGCCGCCACCGTGGTCAGGCTCATGCCATCGCCCAGGAACAGGATGACGTTTTTGGCCTTACCGTCCATCGCCCCGGTGCTGGCTGCACGCGCCGCGCCGCTGCGGTACCACCACTGCGGGGTTTCCCCGGCGGGGTGGGCAATGGCCGGCACATCGACCTGGACCGCGCCGGCAGCGGCGCTGGAGGAGGGAGCGGTAGTGGCGCAGGCGCCAAGCAGCAGGGTGGTGACGGCGGCCACCAGAGGCGTGAAACGGGACATGGATGAATGCATCTCACATGTGAAACGGGCGTTCATTATGCAGAACGCCGCAAGGCACGCCGATGACACGCTGATTTTCCGTGTACGCCTCGTTCCACGGCCCCGCTTGGGCTAAGGTGCCTAGCTGTCAAATTACCTCTGGAACGCGCATGAAGCTGGTCTCTGCCTGGTTGCGGATCCCCTTCTGGCAACGGGTCCTCGGCGGCTTCGTCCTCGGCGCACTGGCCGGCTGGCTGCTCGGGCCGGCGGCTGAAACCTGGTTCGGCCCCCTCGGCGATCTCTACGTCACCCTGATCAAGATGATCGCGGTGCCGCTGGTGTTCTTCGCTGTGATCAACGCCATCTCCTCGCTGCACGGGCAGAAGTCGGTGGCGGCCCTGGGCGGGCGCACCTTCCTGTGGTTCATCATCACCGCCGCCCTGGCGGTCTGCGTGGGCCTTGGCGTCGGCACCGTCATGCAGCCCGGCAGCGGCACGCTCAGCCTCAGCATGGACCACGGCTACACCCCGCGCGAAGTGCCCAGCGTGATCAAGGTGCTGATGGATGTCGTGCCCTCCAACGTGTTCTACGCGTTGACCGGCATCGGTACCCGCATCAACAGCGCCGGTGAAACCGTTCTGGCTGCCGGGCGCGGCTCGATCCTGCCGGTGATCTTCTTCGCCGGCCTGCTCGGTTTTGCCATGGTCAAGCTCGGCGACAAGGTCAGCGAAGCACGCAAGCTGACCGGGCAGATGAGCGAGATCATGATCCAGGTGACCCGCTTCGTGCTGGAGATCACCCCGCTGGGCACCTTCGGCCTGATCGCTGGCCTGGTTGGCAGCTACGGCTTTGAAAAGCTGCTGCCGCTCGGCAACTTCGTCCTCGCCCTGTACATCGCCTGTGCCCTGCACATCGTCGTGGTCTACGGCAGCCTGCTGCTCATGCACGGCCTGAACCCGCTGAAGTTCTTCCGCGGCGCTGCCCCCGGCATGCAGGTCGCCTTCGTCAGCTCCTCCAGCTTCGCCGCCATGCCCGCCGCGATGCGCTCGATCACCCACAACCTCGGCGTCAACAAGGACTACGCCTCCTTCGCCGTCCCCCTCGGCGCCAGCATCAAGATGGACGGCTGCGGCGCGATCTATCCGGCCCTGTGCGCCGTCTTCATCGCCCAGTACACCGGTGTCCCGCTCACCCCCGAGCAGTACATCGTGGTCCTGATCGCCTCGGTCCTGGGCAGCTTCGGCACTGCCGGCGTCCCCGGCACCGCGGTGGTCATGGCCACCGTCGTCCTCAGCGCCGCCAACCTCCCGCTGGAAACCATCGGCTACCTCTACGCCATCGACCGCATCCTGGACATGATGCGCACGATGACCAACGTCACCGGCCAGATGCTGGTCCCGGTGATCGTCGCCAAGGAAACCGGCCTGCTCGACCGTGAGATCTACGACAACCCATCCACCAACTTGGGCGTGGATGAGGGCGAAGAACGAACGTCCTGATGCACGCACGAACGCAGCACCCAAAGACCGGCGAGAGCCGGTCTTTTTTTCCGCTTGGGGTCGTCGCGAGCGTTACGCCCCGAAGCGACCGGCAGGCGCCTCGGCAAATGTCCCCCGGCCGCCGCCTGACGGCGACGGCCTCCTCCTTGATTTTGCCCAGGAGCCTACCGGCCGCTTCGGGGCTCGTCCGCGGTGGTAGGCGCGCTGCAATCCGGTGCTTGCCGAGAGGCGCCAGTGGCTGGACACGATGGGCCGCGCTGCGCTTGTGGGCGAAATCAAGGAGGAGGGGACGGCCGCAGGCCGGCGCCGGGGGACATTCGCCGGCAAGCGTGGCGTGGCCCATCGCTCGGCGCACCGGCCGCTTCCGCAAATATAGTGAAGCGCTACGGTCGCCAGGAAACCACCCTGAACCCGCACCGTAAACCCCTGTATCACCCGGTGTAACACCCTTGATACACCCGCACCCCGCTTGCCTGTCAGCACCATGTGATCAACGCATCACCCTATTCATCGCCTCGGACACCAACGTTGCTGTAACAGCAATGTTGCGCGCCATTAACCCGACTCCCACGAAAACCCCGGAAACACAGGCGTCCGGAACTTGGCACGAATGCTGCTCCAACCCCTCGCATGTAATCGGAGGTCGCCATGGACAGCGTTGCCGCACACCGCACACGACACACCACATTCTGGCTGCTCGCCGCCGCACTCATCGTGCCGGCCGCGGCCAACGCCTCCGGCGCACGCCAGGGCGTCAAAGCCCAACCCGGCGAAATCGTCCTGCTGCGTGACGTCTCCGCACGGCCTGCGTACCGTCCCGCGCCCCCCGGCATGGCCCTCATCGCAGACCCCTCACCGCGCCGTGAAATCGGCCACGCCCTCGGCACCTCCACCGGCATGGATGAACTCAGCGATGACGATTACGCCTCGCTGGGCTCCAACACCGGCGCCGGCATTCCCCGCAACGCCACCACCATCGAACGCGTCACCGGCCACACGGTCAACGGCACGCTCGGTAAGGTCACCGACAGCGGCATGCTCTCCAGCGGCCAGTTCAGCAACACCATCGGCGGCCCCATGGGCGCCGTCGGCAACGCCACCCGCGGCATTGGCGATCAGGTGCGTGGCGCACTCGCCCAGTTCCCGCTCGGCCAGCCTGCGGGCGGGCCCGGCAAATGAACGTCGCCCTGCGCAACGCATTGCTGACCGGCCTGCTGCTCGCACCACTGGGCGCACACGCCCAGCAGAGCAGCGACTACGCCGCGATGCTCTCGTATCTCAATCAGAGCCGCATCGACGGCCGCACCCTGGCCGGCGCCGACGGCGCCATCACCGTCAACATGGCTGCCGGTGACCTCAACCAACAGGCGAACCTGATGGGCATCGCCAACGGCCGCAACGCCCACATCCAGGTGGATGCGCGCCAGCAGCAGGCCAACAACCTCAGCCTCAGCGACACCGCCATGGACGCCAGCGCCACGCTCGGCGGCCAGGCACTGAACGGCGCCAGTGGCGTCGCATCGATCAACCAGGCCAGCGGCAATGGCAACGCGACGCTCAACGTCGTCACCGCCACGCTGGCGCAACAGGGCATACGCGAAACGAACGACGAGGCTTTGGCCGCGTCGGGCGCCCTCGCGTCAGCAGGGGGGCAGGGGGCCGTCAACAGCGGTCGGTCGGCCGGAACTCGCAGGGTGGCGGTCGAAGCCTCCGCGCTGCAGGGATTCGACGGCGTCCTGCAACTCAATCAGATCGCGGGATCCGGCAACGCCACCGCAAACCAACTGAGCATTTCGGTGCAGTCCACCCCGTGAGTAGTCACATCCACCCGATTGTCTGTGATGAGAGAGAGGGCACCATGAACACCAACATGAAACGGACCGTACTGGCCATCGCCGTCGCCGCTGCATCCGCCTCCGCCGGCGCCAATGGCTGGGGCAATGATCGCGACAACCAGAACCAGAGCGCCAACATCAACCACCTGCACAACGTGGCTGAGACGCGCACCAACACGAACACCGAAACCAATACCAACACCGATACCGATTCGCGTACCTGGAACCGGACCTGGAACAACACCCGCAACAACAACAGCACCACCAACACCACCATCAACGACAACGTGACGAGCAACACCAACGTCACCAGCAACCGCAACGTGACCAGCAACCGCAACGTCACCGAGAACGTCAACAAGACCAGCAACATCCAGGCCGACGAACGCCAGGAAAAGAACAACCACGGCGTGGACGTCAACATCGAGAAGGACCTGCGCCTGAGCTCGGACATCAGCTTCTCGGGTGATCCGGAAATCACCGGCTCGATCGACATCGACTCGGCCGCCATCGCCGTCATCGACAACCGCCAGTCGGTCACCAACAACCTGGCTGGCAACAGCCTGGTGACCAACAGCGCCTCGATCGCCGACGACGTCGGTGCCGATGCCTCCGGCAACCTGGGCTTCAACGTCGCCGCCGGTGACAACAACGCCCAGGACAATGCGGCATCGCTGTCCGCGGCCGATGCGTCCTTCAGCTTCGGCATGGCCGATGCGGAAGTCTTCGTCAACCAGTACGGCGGTGGCAACACCACCATCAACTCCGGCGTGACCAACGCTGCGGGCCTGGGTGGCAATGCCTTCAGCGGTGCGTCCGGCAACATCGGTGCGAACGTCGCTTCCGGCAACAACAATGAGCAGAAGAACGCGCTCGCCGCCTCGGTCGCCACCAGCGCCTATGCGACCTCGAGCATCAGCTCCAACCAGGTGTCCTCCGGCAACACCGTCAGCAACGCCGGCTACCTGCAGTCGATGACCGACACCGTGGACGTGAACCTGAGTGGTCGCGTTGCCGGTGCCACGTTGGCCGTGGGTGCGGGCCGTTACAGCGGCACGGGTAGTGCCTACCAGAAAGACAACTACTACCTGGATACCTGGAGCGGCGCGCTGGATCACCCGAGCGGCAGCGAAACCGGTCATATCGACATGGATAGCGATATCCAGAATGCCACCGCCAACCCGAATCGTCCGGGCGTGGGCGGCATTGCGTTCGATACCGATGAGCGCGGCACCAGCCAGTTCGTTGAACTGGGCGTGGCCGATCTCTACGCGAGCCTGAGCGGTACCGTTTCCACCACCCGTTGGGTGAACGTGGATGCGACCAACACCGCGGCGCTGTCCGGCAGTGCGTTCTCCGGCGCCTCCGGCAACATCGGGGTGAACGTGGCCTCCGGTACCGGCAACCTGCAGGCCAACAGTCTCGCCCTGGCGGTTGCACAGCCCTCCACCGGCGGCGGTGGTGGCGGCGGTCCGGAACAGTAAGGTTGTCCGTTTTCGCAAGCAGTACGCGTTGAGCGCAACAAACCCGGTCATCCGCCAATGACCGGGCTCCCCGGGAGCCCCTGTCCCTTCTCCCCCTTGGGGCAGGGGCTCCTTCCTGAGCCGGAGTACTGCATGTCCAGTCGTATGCGCACGTGGATGCTGGTGTGGGCCTTGTCGGTGCTGATGATGCCGATGGGCATCGTGCGTGCCGGCGACGTCGGCTTCAGTGGCGTGCTGCCCAACGGGGCGGTCCTCACCCAGCGCGTGGAAAGCATGCAGGAACGGCGCTTCCGCAATGTCGTACGGCAACACACCGATTACAGCTGTGGCGCAGCTGCCCTGGCCACGATCCTGCGCTACGCCTACCACCTGGAGGCCGATGAGAGCACGGTGATCGAAGGGATGATGGGGGTCTCGGATCCACAACTGGTCCACCAGCGCGGTTTCTCGCTGCTGGACATCAAGCGTTACGTCGAATCGATGGGCATGCGTGGGCGCGGCTACCGCGTCAATGAAGAGCGCCTGCGCTCACTGCGCGTGCCCGGGCTGGTGCTGATGGATGTGCGGGGCTTCCGCCACTTCGTGGTCCTCAAACAGGTCCGCGGCGATCTGGTGGATGTAGCCGACCCGATCCTGGGCAACCGCAGCATTCCCGTCAGCGAATTTCTCCAGGCGTGGCCGTCGCGCGCCGTGTTTGTCGTGATCGGCAGTGACTTCGATCGCAACACGGTGCTGCTGCAGCCCGGTGAACGGCCGAGTGCCCGTTCGCTGTACGCCAGGCAGGGGCCGATCACCGATGCGGAACTGGTCGATTTCGGATTCACCCATGCCGATCTGTTTTAAGGAGGCACCATGAACATCGCAACCTGGACGCCCGGCATTATGTTGCTCGCCCTGCTGGGCATTGCGCCGGCGCATGCCGACGAGAGCCGGCCCGGCAAGGGATTGAGCGAGATCCCCGATCCGGAATTGAACCTCATGCGGGGCCGCTACACCGTCGGTGGCAACACCGTGGCGTGGTTCGGCGTCACCATGGTCTCGCAATGGCAGACCGCCGGCGGGCAGTCGGCACAGAGCGCGCTGAAGCTGGGCATGGACTTCAGCCACGGCGGCAGCACACCGAAGATCAGCTTCGCACCGAGCGTGAGCGTGACCGCCGCCGATGCGCCGCTGCCGGTGACACCCGGGCGCAGCGTGGATTCCAGCGGCCTGCAGAACGTGGCTGGCCTGAGTCAGAGCATCCAGGTGGCCGGTGACGGCAACCTGGCGAGCAACGCCACCCAGTTGACCGTACGCGAAGGCACCGCACCCACGCCCACCGGCGAAGGCGCGCACCTGGCCAGCGTGCAGCAGGGCGGCGTCAGCGCGCTGGCCCAGCTGGAAGGCAACACCGCCAAGGTGCAGTTGCAGATCGAAGGTGTCGGTGCGGTCCAGCAGTGGATCCGCAACGGCAGCGTCGGCCAGAGCATCGCGCTGGGCAGTGATGGACAGTCGGTCACCAATCGGCTGCAGATCGACCTCGTCCGGCAGTCGCTGGCCAACAACGTTCCGCTCAACCAGAACGTGGCGCAGGCGATGACGCTGGTACGGGGCGTAGGCATGGGGCCGGGCCAGTGATCCATCGGCCCGGCAGGGGGAGCGTCAACACAACAGTGGGCCAAGGCAATGCACACGATGATCCGCGCAACACCGCTGGCGCTGGCGGCGCTGGCACTGATGGCGGCCGCGTCCGCGCAGGCGCAGGCACAACAGCCAGCGCCCGATGACGCAGCCGACGTCAAGGCCTTGATGGCGCAGCTGGAAAGCCTGAAAGCCAATTACGCGCAGGAAGTACGGCGCCTGCGCGAGCTGGACATGCAGGTGCAGGCGATGCAGGCACGGCTGACCGGCAAGACCGCGCCGGTCGCCGGTGCCGCACCTCCACCGCAACAGGCCTTGCCGGCTGGCACGCCCGCAGCGCCGGCCAGCGCCGATGGTTACGCCAGCTCGGCGGCCGAAGCGCAGCAGGCCAAACAGGAATCGCGACGCAGTGTGGATGACGTCAAACAGCAGCAGGCCGCGCTGTTCAGCCGCCGCTTCACGATCGAAAACAGCCTGTCCTACGCGCGCTATGACCGCAAGCAGCTGAGCCTCAACGGCTTCCTGGCGTTGGACGCGATCTTCCTGGGCAACATCGCCATCGAGAATGTCGAGTCGGACACGCTCACCTACAACCTGGCCGCGCGCTGGGGCGTCAGCCCGCGCCTGACCTTGAATCTTGATGTCCCGTATCTGGCGCGCAAGACGGTGTTCCAGAAGGGCGGTGCCGGCGGTTCTGCGGCGGCCATCGCGCAGGAAGAGACCACGGGTAATGGCATCGGCGATGTTGGCGTGAGCGCCAACTACCGGCTGTTTGCCGAGCGCGGGCGGCTGCCGGAAACCGTGCTGACCGTGGGCGCGACCGCGCCGACCGGGCGTGCGCCGTATGGGCTGGACTGGAAGGTGCTCGAACGCGATGACGATGACTTCATCCGCTTCGCCGTGCCCGAACAGCAGCCCACCGGCAATGGCGTCTGGCAGGCCAACGTCGGCTTGTCGGCGGTGAAGAC
>NZ_JBHFHW010000032.1:30677-70843 GCF_057333975.1 Stenotrophomonas sp. AGC87 | reverse complement strand
CCCCCCCCCCCCCCCCCCCGGCGATCCTGTTCGCCAATATCGGCTACATCCATTCCTTCCCGCGCAGCTTCGATGACATCGACGCCAACCCGGATACCACCAACCCGGGGGATGTGAAGCTGGGCGGCTCGTACTACTTCGGCGCTGGCGTGGCGTTTGCCTTCAACGAGCGCACCAGCCTGAGCATCTCCTTCAGCGACAAGTTGAGCGCGCGCGCGTCCACGCGCTACAAGAACGGCCAGTGGCTCAAGGTGATCGGCAGCGATGCCAATGCCGCCACGCTCAACCTGGGCATCACCTATGCCCTGAACCAGAAGACCACGCTGGTGAGCCTGCTGGGTATCGGCCTGACCCCGGATGCACCGGACTTCACTCTGGCGTTCAAGGTGCCGTACAGCTTGTAGGCGCGCTGCGGGGGCTGCTACGCCACCGCTTGAGGTCAGCGCAGGTCGGGGAGCGCCAGCTGGTGCTTGCGGCACAGCCGGTAGACGGTCACCCGCGAGACCTGCATGTGGCGGGCGCAGGCGGTGATGTTGAAGTCGTTCTGGCGCAGGGCATGCAGCAGGGTTTCGCGTTCGGCGACCTGCTTTGCGCCGTGCAGGCCGTGCGCGGTGATGGGCAGCAGCGGCTGGCTCATCTCCAGATCCGCGGCGGTGATCAGTTCGGCATCGCTGACGATCGCTGCACGCTGCACCCGGTTGAGCAGCTCGCGCACATTGCCCGGCCATGCAAAGCGCTCCAGCGCCTGGACTGCATCGGCGGTGAAGCCGCGCGCCCGGGTGACGTGGCGATGCCGGAAGCTGGCGAGAAAATGGTGGGCCAGCATCGCGATATCAGTGCCGCGCTCGCGCAGCGGTGGCAGGGGCAGGCGGAGCACGTTGAGCCGATAGAACAGATCGCGCCGGAAGTGGCCCTGTTCGACCGCGGCTTCAAGATCGACGTGGGTCGCGGCCAACACACGCACATCCACCGCCAGCGGCCGGTTGCTGCCGACAGGTTCGACGGTGCCTTCCTGCAGTACACGCAGCAGATTGGTCTGCGCATCCAGCGGCAGGTCGCCGATCTCGTCCAGGAACACGGTGCCGCCACTGGCCGATTCGAACAGGCCCAGGCGCCGCGTTGCCGCACCGGTGAAGGCGCCCCGCTCGTGGCCGAACAGCTCGGACTGCACCAGCGCGGCCGGGATGGCGCCGCAGTTCACCGCCAGGAAGGGACGCGCGTGGCGCGCGGACAGTGCGTGCAGTGCCTGCGCCGCGAGTTCCTTGCCGGTGCCGGTTTCGCCGGTGATCAGTACCGGCAGGTCTACCGGTGCGTACTTGCGGATGGCCGCGCGGGTGACCTGCAGGACCGCGCTGTCGCCGATCAGGGACTGCGGGCCATGGGGCGCGGGCAGGGGGTCGGCGCCCGCCAGCTGCTGCAGCCGCTGTACGACGCGCGGCAGATCGATCGGGGTGGTATAGGTATCCACACAGGCGGCGAGCAGCGCATCCAGCACCGGCGAGGCGCGCAGCGGAGCGGCCGGCAACAACGCCAGCAGGCTCATGTGGCGGTGGTCGACCAGCAGCTGTTGCAGGTGGGCCAGGTTGGCCGGGACCACGGTACGCAGGTCCAGCAGGCCGACGACCTGGTCGCTGCCGCGCATGCCGATGCCGGCGCACTGCTCGGGGGCGACGCCGCGCACCTGCCAGCCGGCCGCAGCCAGCGTCGCCCGTTCAAGCGCGAGCGGTTGCCCAAACCAGATCACACACCGGGCAGGAAAATCGGGGACAGCCGCCATGCGTCACCTTGTCGACGAGGATCGCGGGCGGTGTCTGCTGCCTGATCGGTTGCCCAGGACGTGCCGCCCCACGTCCGGGTCCGTCCCCCGCCGCGGCGCGCGTGCGCCGGGCGTGTCGCCCGCTGCAAAACAGGCGGTGACAGAGAAAGGAACGCGGGTTGGGCCGGTCAGCGGCCATCGCCGGGCCCAACGAAAAAGGCCGCTGCAGGGCAGCGGCCTTTGATCCATGGGTTCAGCAGGGCCCGTCAGAGGTCGACGCGGCGGGCCTGCATGAACTTGCCGCCCCAGTAGCCGCTGACCAGGCTGTCGACGCGGACGTCCTTGCCGGTGCTCGGGGCATGCAGGAAGCGACCTTCGCCGACATAGATGCCGACATGGTCGACCCGGCCCTTGCGGCCGAAGAACACCAGATCGCCAGCCGCCAGGGCGTTGCGGTCATTGATCAGTTCGGCAGCGCCGTCATGGGCCATCTCGCGCGACACGCGCGGCAGCTCGACGCCCAGCGCGGTCCGGAACACATAGCCGACCAGGCCACTGCAGTCGAAACCACTGTCCGGCGAGGTGCCTCCCCAGCGGTACGGCGTGCCGAGCAGGGTCATCGCACGGCGCAGCAGGGACTGGACCTTGCCATTTTCGGCGGCGTCGCCGGCCACGGTAATGGCGCCGGTGCTGGCGTCGTAATTGGCGAGCAGGCGGCTCAGGTCACCGGCGAACATCGCCGAGCGGTCCATGAGGGGGATGGTGTCGTTGGCGGCCAGGTGCGGAAGCAGGGCGGCGAGGGTGGCGCTGGCAGCGGCATCAGCCTTGCTGCGGGCCGGCGCATCAGCCTTGGGCTTGGCCGGCGCGGAGGAATCGGGGGTGACAGTGACGGGGGGTGCAGCAACCTCGGGAGCGGTCGTCGGTGCGGACTGTGCCCAGGCCGGGAGGCTGGCCAGGCAGAGTGCTGCAGCGAGGAAAGCGGGGCGGGCGCGTCGCCGGGTGGCGGCGGTCTGGCCTTTGCACGTCAGGTCGTCTGTCGTCACGCGGCGGTCACTGAATAAAAACGATGGGTGATGATGCCGTGTAAGCGCAGTGATTAGGTACAAATTCCGTTAATTTTTCGTTTATAACTATGTGACGCACGTCACAAATTTGGACGTTACCCCTGTTCAGGTTAGTTAAGGACGCGTTTCGCCCCGGTGTAGTGGTCCTTCCAGTAGGGACCGCCGAGCGAGTCCAGCCGGACCGTGCCGCCGGTGCTGGGGGCGTGCACGAAGCGGCCTTCACCGACATAGATGCCGACATGGAAGACGTTGCCCTTGTTGCCGAAAAACACCAGATCGCCTGGCGCCAGGCGCTTGGGATCGATCTTCGGCCCCTGCACGGCGGCCAGATCGCGCGAGGTGCGCGGCAGGCGCAGATCGAGCATCTCGCGGTAGACATAGGCGACCAGGCCGCTGCAGTCGAAGCCGGACTCCGGGGTGTTGCCGCCATAGCGATAGGGCGTACCGACCAGTCCGATGGCGCGCATCAGCACCGCGTTGGCGGCCTGCGGGTCGTTAGGGGTCACGCTTGGCCATACCTGGGTCGAGGCGGGCGGCGGGGCCGGGCGAGTGGTCTTGCCGCCGCCACAGGCGCTCAGCAGGGCGATGATCGCCAGCAGGGCCAGGCGGCCGGGCAGGCGGGTCAGGCGCGAAACTGGCGTCATGTGCATGTTGTCCGGATAATGCGCGACCTTAGAAGGCCGTCATGATGGCGGCGTATCCGGCAGGCCACAACCCGCCTCACCCGTCTGCCCTCGGCAGTCTCCAGACCAGAGTTGCGCATGAAGATCGAAAAAGACCGCGTCGTCCGTTTCCATTACACCGTCGCCGAGCAGGGCCAGGAGCCGATCGAGAGCTCCAAGGACCGTGATCCGCTGGCGATCCTGATCGGCCACGGCAACATCATCCCGGGCCTGGAAAACGCCATGATGGACAAGGAAGCCGGCGCCACCTTCGAAGTGGACGTCAAGGCGACCGATGCCTACGGCGAGCGCCGCGAAGGCCTGACCCAGCGCGTGCCCAAGAAGCACTTCGGCACCAGCAAGCTGGTGCCGGGCCAGCAGGTCGTGCTGCAGACCAACTTCGGCCCGCGCGCCGTGACCGTCGAGAAGGTCGGCATGAGCGTGGTCGATGTCGACCTGAACCACCCGATGGCCGGCAAGGACCTGCACTTCAACGTCGAGATCGTCGACGTGCGCGAAGCCAGCAAGGAAGAAATCGAGCACGGCCACGTGCACGGCGATGGCGGCCACCAGCACTGAGTGCTGCGACCCCTCGTTGATCCAACGGCCCGCTTCGGCGGGCCGTTTTCGTTTGTGCGGCACGCCCTCGTGCGCACGGCATAATGGCGGCCCTGGTCAGCGGATTGCCTGTGAACGCAGCTTCTTCTCCTTTGCAGCCGGTGGGTGCCCACGAGCGCATCGCCGTCATCGACATCCTGCGCGGCTTCGCATTGCTGGGCATCCTGCTGATGAACATGGAGGCGTTCAGCGGTCCGCTGGATCTGTCCTTCACCGGCATCGATCCGCATTGGCTGGGCGCGGACTACTGGGCCGATGCGGCCATCTACGTGCTGGTCCAGGGCAAGTTCTTCACCCTGTTCTCGCTGTTGTTCGGCGCGGGGTTCTCGGTCATGGCGCAGCGCGCCGAAGCGGCTGGCCGCGCATTCGCACCGTTCTATCTGCGCCGCAGCGCGGCGCTGCTGTTGATCGGCCTGTGCCACGCGCTGCTGGTGTGGTCCGGCGACATCCTGGTGATCTATGCGTTGATCTCGTTGTTGCTGCTCGCCTGCCGCGAGGCGCCGCGCAGTTGGTTGCCCGCGATGGGCGCGATCAGCTATCTGGGCGCTGCCGCCCTGGTGCTGGTGCTGGGGGCGTTGATGAGCTGGATGGCCAGCATGGAGCACACGCAGGAACCGCTGCGCGAGGCCATCGCCCAGGCCCAACGCACGATCGAGCTGCAGCGCCAGGCGTACGCGCATGGCAGCTGGGGGCAGGCGGTGGGACAGCGCCTGCGTGATCTCGGCGCGATGCTGTCGGGCATCTTCGTGATCGGTCCGGAAGTGCTGGGCATGTTCCTGATCGGCAGCTGGTTCGCGCGCAGTGGCGCGCTGGCCGAGCCCGAGCGGTTTGCACGGCTGTATGCACGGCTGCGCTGGGTCGCATTGCCGGTCGGGCTGGTAGTGATGCTGGGCAGTGCGATCTGGCACCCCTATCAGGCACCCGGCACGTTGGATCTGCGCGGCGGCGTGGCGTATGCGATCAGTGCACTGGCCGGGCTGCTGATGTGCCTGGGGTATCTGGCCTGGATCGTGCACTGGCGCGCGCGTCTGCAGGTGCTGGCGCCGATGGGGCGGATGGCGCTCACGCATTACATCGGCCAGTCGCTGGTCTGTACCTGGGTGTTCTATGGCTATGGACTGGGCGCGTTCGAAACAATGCCGCGGCTATGGCAGATCCCGTTCGCGCTGGCGCTGTTCGCGCTGCAGGTGGCGATCAGCCATGCGTGGCTGCGGTACTTCCGGTTCGGGCCGCTGGAGTGGATCTGGCGCGCGATGACCTATCTGCAGTGGCCGCCGCTGCGCCGGGCCTGACACGGCGGTGCCACGCACCCTCACGTCTGGATCGCAGCCGGTCGTGGCATGCTGGGCAGGAGCATGAGCGTCGGCTGCGGCCAGTTGATGGCAGGCCTGATCAACGGCCGCGCGCCGGGGATCGATCCTGCCCCTTACCGAGTTGAGCGATGCCAATGACGACGCAATACGACTATGACCTGATCGTGCTGGGCGGTGGCTCCGGCGGCCTGGCCGCGGCGTTCCGCGCCGCGCAGCACGGCCAGCGGGTGGCGATGCTGGAGCCGGGCGAGCTCGGCGGCACCTGCGTCAATGTCGGCTGCGTGCCGAAGAAGGCGATGTGGCTCGCCGCCGATCTGTCCGGACGCATCGGCTTGGCTGCAGCGATGGGATTCGACGTGCCGGTGCGCCCATCACTGGATTGGAAAGAGCTGGTGGTGCATCGCCAGGCCTACATCGCCAATATCCATGCCAGCTATCTCAAGCGCCTGGATGAAAACAAGGTGGTGCGGGTGCCGCGTCGTGGCCGCCTGGTGGATGCGCACACCGTGGAGTGCAGCGATGGTGTACGGATCAGCGCCGCGCACATTCTGATCGCAACCGGTGCCCATCCCCAGCGCCCGAACATTCCCGGTGCCGAACTGGGCCTGGTCTCCGATGATTTCTTCAATCTGTGCAGTGCACCGGAGCGGGTCGCGATCGTCGGTGGCGGCTACATCGCAGTTGAGCTGGCCGGGCTGCTCCAGGCACTTGGCAGCCGCGTGACGCTGCTGGTCCGGGGCGAACGCCTGCTGGAACGTTTCGATGCGGAACTGACCGGGCAGCTTGCCGAGAACCTGCGCCACCAGGGTGTGCAGGTCCATTTTGGCTATCGTCTGCGCGAGCTGCAGTGCGACGGCAGCGCCGTGGTGGCGCTCGGGCACGATGGGCCGGCCGATGGTCACTTCGATGCCGTGTTCTTCGCCACGGGGCGGCGGGGCAACAGTGCCGACCTCGGGCTGGAAGCGGTGGGCGTGGTGGTCGGAGACAAGGGCGAGGTGGAGGTCGATGAGTGGCAGACCACGGCGGTGCCGAGTGTGCATGCGGTGGGCGATATCGCCGGCAAGGTCGGCCTGACCCCGGTGGCGATCGCCGCGGCGCGCAAGCTGATGGACCGCCTGTTCGGTGGCCAGCCGCAAGCGAAGATGGACTATGAGAACGTGGCCAGCGTGGTGTTCTCGCACCCGGCGCTGGGCGCAGTGGGCTTGAGCGAAGAAGAGGCCTGTGCGAAGTACGGCGACGTCCGCGTGTACCGCAGCAACTTCCGCCCGATGCTGCAGGCCTTGGCCGATGGCACCCAGCGCAGCCTGTTCAAGCTGGTCTGTGTCGGGGAAGAGGAGCGTGTGGTCGGCGTACACCTGCTGGGCGAGGCGGCCGATGAAATCCTGCAGGGCTTCGCACTGGCGGTGAAGATGGGTGTGACCAAGGCGCAGTTCGACGACACCGTGGCAATCCATCCGACCTCCGCAGAAGAAGTCGTACTGATGCGCTGAAAGCGCATCAGCGGCGTGCAGCCGCCGAAGCCGCAGCAGGAATCCGGTAGTGCCACGCCATGCGTGGCAACCGCGCACCGCGCGGCACACCCTTCCGCAGGCGAACAGCTCGGCGGCCTGCCGTGTCCTTTCCGCAGTTGAAACAGGATCGGAGCGCCGTTCCCGCAGTGTCTGCCGGCGCAGAACACCCGCCGCACCGCATGCGACAATGGCCGCCCCCCCCACCTGACCAGCCGCCCCCGCGCGGCTGTCCGCCGTCCTGATGACTTCACCCGCCTCCTCGCTGCCCACGTCCTCCAGCCGCATCGCCGCCGGCGGCATCGCCTTGGCCGCGATTGGCGCGATCGCGGCCTCGGGCAAGGCGGTCATCGTCAAACTCGCGTATCGGCATGGCGTGGATGCCACCACGCTGCTGGCGCTGCGGATGCTGATGGCCTTTCCGTTGTTCGCGGTGCTGGCGGTATGGTCGGCGCGGCGCGCGCCCGCGTTGTCCTGGGGCGATCGCTGGCGGGTGGTGTGGCTGGGCTTCACCGGCTACTACCTGTCCAGCCTGCTGGACTTCCAGGGCCTGCAGTACATCAGTGTCACCCTGGAGCGGCTGATCCTGTATTTGAACCCCACGCTGGTGCTGCTGATCAGCCTGGTCCTGCTGAAAAAGCGCCCCGGTCGCTGGCAGGTGGCGGCGCTGGTGCTCAGCTATCTGGGCGTGCTGCTGGCCTTCGGCCATGACCTGCAGCTGGAAGGCGGGCGCATCGTGCTGGGCAGTGCGCTGGTGTTCGCCAGTGCGCTGAGCTATGCGCTGTACTTGTTCGGCAGCGGCCAGGTGGTGGCCCGGATCGGTGCGATCCGCCTGACCGCCTATGCCAGCTGCGTGGCCTGCGTGCTGTGCGTGCTGCACTTCGCGGTGCTGCACCCGATGTCTGCGCTGGGCCAGGCGCCCACACCGGTGTACTGGCTGTCGCTGATCAACGCGACGGTCTGCACGGTGCTGCCGGTGATGGCGATCATGCTGGCGGTCAAGCGGATCGGCTCGTCGCTGGCCGCCCAGGTGGGTATGCTCGGTCCGGTTTCCACCATCGTGATGAGTCTATGGCTGCTCGACGAACCCATGGGGCCGTGGCAGATCCTCGGCACGGCCCTGGTCCTGCTCGGCGTGCTGCTGGTCAGCCGGGTCCGCGCGTGAATGCGGCCGCCACGGGCGATGACCCGGCGGCGCAGGCGCGTGCAAGGATTCTGGCGGTGATCCGGGCGATTCCGCGCGGGCAGGTGATGGGCTACGGCCAGGTCGCCGCCAAGGCGGGGCTGCCGGGCAGGGCACGGCTGACCGCCCGCGTGCTCGGCATGAATGACGATCCTGAGCTGCCCTGGCACCGCGTGCTGCGCTCGGACGGGCGTATTGCGATGCCGGAAGGCTCGGCTGGCTGGAAGGAGCAGAGCCAGCGGTTGCGCGCCGAGGGCGTGGTAGTGGAGCGGGGTCGCGTCAAGGGAATGCCGGTGGTCGGTGCCAACGATCTGGATGCCGCCCTGTGGGGACCGGGCTGACGCTGCCTGCGCGTTGAACGCGGGTACTGGCGCGCAGATGACGGCCGGGTGCTGCGGCTATGATGGGCGCAGTTCCAAAGGATGCCCTCATGTTTCCGCGCCTGCCCACTGTCACCAAAGCGTTGCTGATCGCCAATGCCCTGCTGTTCCTGCTGCAGCAGCCGTTCCTGCTTGGCAATGCCACGTTCGAGCCCTTCATGCTGCAGCCTCTGGGGGGCGGCTTCGATCCGTTCTCGCCGGGCGGCAACTTCCAGCCCTGGCAGCTGCTGACCTATGGCTTCCTGCATGGCAGCTTCGGCCATCTGTTCTTCAACATGCTCGCGCTCTTCATGTTCGGCGCGCCGCTGGAACAGACCTGGGGCGAAAAACGCTTCCTCACCTATTACCTGGTGTGTGTCGCCGGTGCCGGGCTGTGCCAGCTGCTGGTCGGCATGATGCTGGCCGATCCGGCCACGGTGCTGGGTGCCTCCGGTGGCGTGTTCGGTCTGCTGCTGGCCTACGGCATGCTGTTCCCGAACCAGCGGGTGATGCTGCTGTTCCCGCCGATCCCGATGAAGGCACGTACCTTCGTGATCGTGTTCGGCGCGATGGAACTGATGCTGGGCGCCACCGGCTGGCGGCCGGGCGTGGCCCACTTCGCGCATCTGGGCGGCATGCTGTTCGGCTGGCTGTTGATCCGCTACTGGCGCGGCCAACCGCCGTTCAACAACCGACGGCCGCCGGGGCCCCCGAAGCGGCCCAATCACCTGCGCAGCATCAAGTAAGGCATTGAGGTCGCGCAATGCACCTTGCGCCATGATCGGCGTGAGGCTGCATTGTCGTAAGCGCCCCCTTTCTATTGATGGCGTGTCGCCATTGACCTGGCGAATGGGTAACTAGCAGATGGAAAGTGTGGGCAAGGTCGCGTAACAAGACAAACAAATGAGATGCATTATCTCAATATGTCTCGGTGAATCGTCGCAATCAGCGCGTTTTAGTCCTTCGTGGAAATAAAAGGGTTCTGTTTCAGTGGCTTGAGACTGCATTCAGGTTCGATTGCGCTTCGCAAAATAGTGAAATTAAGATCGGGTTCAGTTGCAGGTGGAAGTGGTTTTCGCCGCAACGCTGCTGACATTTCGGTATGCAACTCCCGACTCAAGGACACTCCATGACACGCAGCACCCCGGCCAATCGGCTGAAGCGCACGGCCTTGGCCGTCATCCTGACCTCCTTCATCGGCGCCGCCGCAGCACAGAGCACCACCGGCTCTGTCTACGGCACTGTGCCGTCCTCCGCCGGCGCCACCGTTGTCGTGCAGAGCGATACCGGCCTGCGTCGTTCCGCGACGGTCGATGCCAATGGCCGCTATGTCCTCGGCTCACTGCCGGTGGGGCGCTATACGGTCACGCTGCAACGCGACGGGCAGGTCGTGGAAGAGCGTGACAACGTGCAGTTGATCGTCGGTGCAGGCACCGAAGTGTCCTTCGGCGGGCGCGGTGGCAGTGCCGGCGGCGATGCGACCACCCTCGGTGCTGTCAACGTGACGGCGGCCAACATCCCCAAAATCGACGTGAGCAACACGGTGTCGCGCTCGGTGATCACCTCCAAACAGCTGGATGTACTGCCCCTGGGCCGTAGTGCGGAAGCCATCGCCCTGCTGGCCCCGGGTGTGGTCGGCGGCAGCGGCGCCTTCAGCAACGGCTCGCGCTCGGTGCTTTCCTTCGGGGGGTCCAGCGTCAGCGAGAACGCGTATTACATCAATGGCTTCAACGCGACCAACCCGCTGAACAGCCTCGGTGGCGTCAGCCTGCCCTACGGCTCGATCGATCAGCAGGAAACGTTCACCGGTGGCTATGGCGCCAGCTACGGCCGTTCCACGGGCGGCGTGATCAACCAGCTCGGCAAGCGCGGTACAAACGAATGGCATTTTGGATTCCAGACCACCTGGCAGCCCGATTCCCTGGCCGAATCTCCCCGCGACATTCTGTATCCGGACCGCGGGCTGCAGGAGGGGTATGAATTCGAGGATCCGACACTGCCCGGCACGCTGTACCGCTCGCGTCGCGGCGACAAGGCAACCCGTACCACCTACAGCGGCTACGTCAGCGGCCCGCTCATCGAAGACCGGCTGTTCGTCCATCTGGCGGCCGAGCAGGATAAGTCCGACGGCGTGTCCACGGCCTCCATCGAGTCGGCGCAGCAGTCGCGCAGCCACTACACCATTGATGCCCCGAAGTTCTACGGCAAGATCGACTGGAACATCAATGACAGCAACACGCTGGAATACACGCGTCTCCAGAACACGGACCGTTACGACGCCTATTACCGGGACTTCGATTACGAGACCCGCAGCGAGGGCGAGCGCACGGGCACGTTTGCCAACACGACGAAGGTGAAGGACACCTACGACGTCTTCAAGTTCACCAGCTACCTCACCGACGACCTCACGCTCAGCGCACTGTGGGGGCGAAGCAAGCAGGACAACCTGGACTCCAATCCCTTGAGTTCGGGCAATCCTCTCATCAGTGGCGCCAACAACCAGGATCCGTCGATCACCGGTGGCACCCCGATCCGCAACGATCAGCCGGCGGCCAACGACAAGGCCTACAACGCGGGCAGCACGTCGCGTGGCCTGCGCGTGGACCTGCAGTACCGCATCGGCGATCACGAGATCACCGGTGGTATCGACAACATGACCTTCCAGGGCAGCAACGAAGGCGAGGCGATGACCGGCCCCGGCTACGCCTGGATCTACTCGCGCATCGCCCCGGGTTCGTCGCCGTCGCCTGGCTTCGATATCACCCCGCCCGGTGGCGAGGGTTACTTCGTGCAGAAGTACATCTACTCCACCACCACCAGCATGTCGCTGAAGCAGAAGGCGTACTACCTTGAAGACCGCTGGCAGGTGACGCCGAACTGGCTGCTGACCCTGGGCGTACGCAACGACACGTTCACCAATTACAACAGCGCCGCCGTGGCGTATGTCGAAACCGGCGACCAGTGGGCGCCCCGGCTGGGCGCGGCGTGGGACGTATTCGGTGATTCTTCGCTGAAGGTGTTCGCCAACCTGGGCCGTTATTACCTGGCGCTGCCCAACAGTGTGGCCATCCGCGGTGCGTCGGCGTCGACCTATACCCGCGAGTACTTCACGTACACGGGAATCGACGCGAATGGCAATCCGACCGGACTGGGCGAACTGGGGCCGGGCCCGGTGTCGGCCAACAATGAGTATGGACAGACGCCGGATCCGCGCAGCGTGGCGCCGAGCGATCTGAAGTCTCAGTACCAGGACGAGCTGATCCTCGGCTTCGAGAAGACCCTCGGCGCGTCCTGGAACAGCGGCGCGAAGGTGACCTACCGTCGCCTGCAGACCGCGATCGACGACACCTGCGATTCGGACCGCATCTACGACAAGCTGGATGCCATGGGTGTGGATTCCAGCAACCTGGAGGTGCCGGGCTGCGTGATCTTCAACCCGGGCAAGACCAATACCTTCCTGGTCAAGAAGACCGACGGCTCCGGCTACGTGCCAGTGAGCATGAGCGGGGCGGACTGGGGGCTGGGCAGCAACAAGGCCAAGCGTGATTACGTGGCGGTCGATCTGTTTGTCGAACATCCGATGAGCAACAACTGGTATGGCCGTCTCGACTACACCTGGTCGCGCAGTTTTGGTAACACCGAGGGGCCGGTCAAGTCGGATATCGGGCAGGACGACGTCGCCAAGACCCAGGACTGGGATTCTTCGTACCTGATGGAATACGCCGGCGGCTATCTGGCCAACGACCGTCGTCACCAGTTGAAGGGTTACGGTGCCTACCAGTTCACGCCGGAGTGGACGGCTTCGGCCACGCTGCGCGTGATGTCAGGCGCACCGAAGAGCTGCCTGGGCTACTACGGCGCGGACCAGAGTGACCCCATCGCCTACGGTTCGTCGTACCACTACTGCAATGGCAGTCCCTCACGTCCGGGTGATGCCGGCCGCCAGCCATGGACCACGCGCATGGACCTGGGCGTGATGTATCGCCCGACATTCGCCGCGCATCGCCTTGGTTTCGGGCTGGACGTGTTCAACGTGTTCAACCAGCGCCGCGCGCTGCAGTCGGACGCGACGTATCAGAAGGGTCCCGACACCGTGTCCAACATCTATGGCATCGGGACCTACTTCACCGCGCCGCGCTCGGTTCGGCTGTCGGCGTCCTACGACTTCTAAGGTACTGCGCCACTCTCCAAGTTTTGACCTTCGACCCCGGCTGATGCCGGGGTCTTTTTTTGCAGGATCGCAGCAGCGGGGACACAGAAAAGGCGCCCCGGAGGGCGCCTTACTGGTCAAGTGATGCAGTTCAGCGCAGGTCGGGCAGGGGGATCAGCGCCAGACCTTGATCTGGTCGTTGTCCACGCGCTGCATCGGCTGGCCCGGCTTGCAGGTGAACGTGGCGCCGAACGCCGGCAGGTTGGACAGCGGGCCGTTGGTGCGCCAGCGGCCCGGGGCCAGGATGTCCGAGGTCAGGCGCTGGGCGGCGACATTCGGCGACAGCTGCTGCGGCCACAGGCTCGCCCACGCACGGAAGAAGCCCTGCTGGGCGGCCGGCTTGGCCGCCGGTTCGACAGCCTTGTAAGCCTCCCACGCCAGCTCGAGGCCGGCCAGGTCGGCCAGATTCTCTTCGCGGGTGAGTTCACCGTTGACCTTGGCACCCTTCACGCCCGGGTAGTCGTAGCCGCTGTACTGGGCGGCCACGCGGTTGCCGAACAGGGTCCAGGCGGTCTTGTCGGCCGGGGTCCACCAGCTGCGCAGTTCGCCCTTGGCATCCACCAGCGCGCCCTTGGCGTCGATCGCACGGGTCAGTTCGTGCGCGACGAGCGCGCCGTAGCTGCCGAACAGGTCGGCAGTGTCACCCTTGGTGTTGAACACCGGGCCCTGCAGCACGGCGGCGGTGACGATCAGGCGGTTCTGCGCGATGTCATAGGCCAGTGCCGGCTGCTGCGGCAGCACGTCCCAGCGGCGGTCGGCGTTGCCCTTGCCGATGCGCTTCATTTCCTCGCGGTGGCGCCAGGTGGAGGCGATCAGCATGTTGCCGCCGAAGCTGCCGCGGCCCATCGGCTGCACCGTGTAGTCCAGATCGCGCAGCGGGGTGCCGATCTCGATCTTCAGCGCAGCCAGCTTGGCCTGTGCTTCGGTCTTGGCCTCATCGCTCATCCAGGTGCTGCGCTTGACCGCATCGATCTGCACTTCGCGGATCTTGTCCACCACCAGCGCTGCCTTGCGACGGTCGTCGGCCGACAGGTGCTTGGCCGCATATTCGCGGCCGACCATCGGGCCGGCAGCCACGTTGATCGCGTCCAGCACCTGCTCCCAGCGCGCCGGCGGCAGGGTCTGGCCACGCATCACACGGCCACGGAATTCGAATTCGGCATCGCGGTAGGCCTTGGACAGGTACGGGGCCATCGCATCACCCACGCGCCAGCGCAGGTAGACCTTCCACTGTTCCGGCTTGAGCCGGGTGACCATGCCGTCGAGCTGCTTGAACAGCGCCGGATCGGACAGCGAGACCAGGTCGTCATTGACGCCCTGTGCCTTCAGGAAGGCCTCCAGCTGCAGGTTGCGGTAACGGCTGTTGAGCTCCTTGGTGGAGATCGGCGCGTAGTTGTTGAACGGATTGTTGATTCCGGCCAGCGACTGCGCATTGCGCGCCAGCTCGGTCTCCAGCGCGATCACCGACTGCGATTCGGCATCGAGCTTGTCAGCCGGGGTGCCGGTCAGCGCCAGCACCTGCTTGACGTAAGTACGGTAGCGCGCCATCAGCGCGACGGTGTCGGCATCGGTACGGGTATAGAACGCCGGATCCGGCAGGCCCATGCCGCCCTGCATGAAGTAACCGATGTGGCGGTCCAGCGCCTTCAGGTCCACGTCCGGGGCGAAGTTGAAGGCCACCGGAATGCCGACCTGGTGCAGCGCGGCGATCGAGGCCGGCACGTCCTTGGCCTTCTTGATCGCATTGATGCGGGTCAGCAACGGGGCGATCGGGTTGGAACCGTCGGCTTCCACCGCGGCCTCGTCCAGGCCGCTGGCCCAGAAGTCGCCGAGCAGCTTCTGCACGTTGCCCTGCGGTGCGGTCATCGCCCCATCCAGCAGTTCACGCTGCTGCTGGCGCGCGCGGTCGGCCAGCTGGCCCAGTGCGGTGGTGGCACCGGTCTGCGGCACCGGATTGGCTTTCAGCCAGGTCGCGTTGGTGGCCTCGTAGAAGTCGCTGCACTGGGCGCTGACGGCCGGCGCGCGGGCAGCGGCCTTCTTCTTCGGCGCGGCGTGCGCATCGGGAGCAGTGACCAGGGTGAGCAGGCTGATGCCCAGGGCAATGGCAAGCGGACGGAAGTTGGGCATGTAAAGCAAATCCATCGAGGATTGAAGATCGCGCGAGTGTATCAAGCCGCGACGCATGGCGGCATGCAAGGATGGGGAGGCAGACGGCACCGTGGGCCAGGCGGGTGCTGCAGTACAAAAAAGCCCCGCCGGAGCGGGGCAGGAGAGAGCACGGGCAGGCCAACCAGGGCCCGGCCAGATGGCCGGGCCCTGCAGGGTGGATCAGAAGTCGTATCGAGCGCTCAGGCGAACCTGGCGCGGCGAGCTGTAGTTCAGCGGCTGGTTGTAACGTGCATCCGGGGTCACCCGGTCGGTCGCGTAATTGCTGTAGTAGGACCCGGCAATCTGGCGATTGAGCACGTTCAGCACGTCCGCCTGCAGGTTCAACTTGTTGTCCGCCCAGTTCGGCGTATAGGCCAGTGACAGGTTGAGGTTGAAGCCCCACGGCGTGGTGCCGTTGTCGCCGCGTGGCGAGAACCGGTAGTCAGCCGAAGGCGGGATGTAGCCGGCGCTCCCCGGGGCGGTGCCGCTGCCGGCCAGGCCGCAGAAGTGGTAGTACGCGCCGTTGTACAGGCCCTGGTCCGCAGTCGGGTAATAGCTGGTGCAAGAGCGCGGGCGGCCGGAGTCGATCTGCAGGGAACCGCCGACGCGCCACTCGGGCGTGATGCTGTAAGAACCGTAGGCCTTGATCTGGTGCGCACGGTGGTTCGGCAGCGGACCGTTGGCGCCGACCATCAGCTGCGGCAGATCCCAGTCCTGGGTCACCGAAACGTCGGTCTGACCGCCCGTGCCGGTATCCAGATCCGATGCCAGCTGGCCTTCGGTATTGCCGTAGTTGCGTGCGAAGGTGTAGTTCACCTTGCCGTAGAACCTGTCACCGATCGAGCCTTCCAGGAACAGGTCAAGCGCGTAGTACCGGCGCTTGAGCTTGGGCAGATCGAGTTCGGCGGCGGAGTAGGTGTGCTTGGCCAGCGTACCGTCGGCCTGCTCCTCCCAGAACGTGTTGCTTACACCCGGATTGAAGATGAAGCAGCCGCCCCCCAGTGCCGGCGTGCAGGTATCATCGATCGCACTCTTGAGGTCGCGGTAGGTCACCTTGGCCCCCCAGATGGCGCTCTCGCCCCAGGCCTGTTCCATACCGACGATGAACTCATCCTGGTAATGCGATTTCAGGTCGACCGCGGCAACCGTGCGCGGATCGGGTGCATCGCCGCACTCCAGGTTGGAGGAGATGGCATTCGGGTTGCCCGGGCAGGTGTATCCCAGGCTCGGGTCGACCGAAACGTTGACCAGCCCGGTCGGCGTGCCGTCCGCAGCAACGCCGGTATACGTGAAGTACTCCATCGTATACAGCGAGCCGGACGCGGCACGGACGGCCACGTTGTTGGGCAGGGCCAGGTGATAACGGCCCGCATTGGCGAACAACTTCAACGAAGCATCGCCACGGACATCCCATACGCCACCCAGGCGCGGTGCCCACTGGTTGTCCTGCTTGACGTATACCTCATCGGCGCTGGTGAAGTTCTTGAAGGTCTCGTTGCGCAGGCCCAGCGTCAGCAGGACGTTGTCGCTGACCTGCCAACGGTCCTCGAGGAACTGCGCGGACTGTTCGGTTTTCACCTTGGCGATCTGGGTGTAGTACTGCTGGCGAACGTAGTACCCCTGGCTGCCGAGGCCACCAGCCGAGGCCGGCGAACCGACGCCGTGCGAGGCATCGATGGCGGCATTGGCGTTGTTGGAACGGCTGTAGACCCAGATGAAGCCGCCGCCGTACTCGCTGCCGGTGTACGACTCTGCTTCCATGACGTCCAGGCCGGCGCGCAGGTCATGGTTGCCCAGGCGATAGCCCACATCCAGGCGCCAGCCCTTGGTTTCATCGTAGGCGCCGGGGACGTTGACCGTGGCAGCCGTCCAGCAGCCGGCATAGTTGGCGGCGGGAATGCCGGGTGCACGTGCGGTGGCCGCGGCGGACGTGCGCGGGCAGGCCGGATCGTAGCCCCACGGATTCTGGCTGTGATCGATCTTCTGGGTGCCGTACAGCGCCGACACCGTGAGGTCATCGGTCAGATAGCCGGTGTACTTGCCGATGTATAGCTTGCTCTTGTCCTCGTTGCTCGTGCCCGCGTTCTGCTCGTTGCCATGGGTGAAATCGGCATAGTTGAAGGTATAGCCGGCGCTGTCGTACTTGGTGACGTCGGAGATGCCGGTGAACTCAAGCAGGTGGTTATCGGTGATGTTCCAATCGATCTTCGCTGCCCAACGCGGATACTCGTAGGAGTATTCCTGCCATGCGTTGGTGGTCGTTGCCGCGGCTTGGCTCGTCGATGACACGCCGGCACCCTCACGCTTGGTCACCTCGACGTTGGCGTAGATGAACAGCTTGTCCTTGACGATGGGGCCGCCGACATACGCGCCGGTGGTCTGGGTCCAGCTCTGGTTCTTGTTCCGCAGCTGGTACAGCTGGCCATCCGTGCGCTTGGTCGGATCCGGATTGTCGGCACCGTAGAAGCCGGTATCGGCAAAGTAGCTGTTGCGCGGGTTTGCACGCAGTGCTTCCGGGCTCCAGTAGGCGTAGCCGCCACCACTCCATTCATTGGTGCCGCGCTTGGTGACGATGTTGATCACGCCACCGGTGGCGCGACCAAACTCGGCGCCGTAGCCGCCGGTCAGGATCTGCTGCTGCGAGATCGCATCGAAAGGCAGGGTGGTGGAGCCGATCGACGACAACGGGTTGGTCACCGCGTAGCCATTGATGTAGAACGCGTTTTCGGACGATGCGGCACCGCCGAAACTGGGGACCGTGACGCCACCGGAGGTGTAGCTCGCATTGGAAATCACGCTCGGCGCCAGCAGTGCCACGCTGGCGATATCACGGCCGACCGCGATCTGCTTCAGCTGTTCGGAGGTGAACACCGTGCGGGTGTCGGTCTGGCTGACGTCGATCTTGGGCACGGCTGTCGCCCTGACCTCGATGCGGTC
Source organism: Stenotrophomonas sp. AGC87 (assembly GCF_057333975.1). NCBI lineage: Bacteria > Pseudomonadati > Pseudomonadota > Gammaproteobacteria > Lysobacterales > Lysobacteraceae > Stenotrophomonas > Stenotrophomonas sp. AGC87. The sequence continues at coordinate 53,085 of NZ_JBHFHW010000032.1, read as the reverse complement.
CAGCTCCTGGACCCCGGTGCTGGAGAAGGAAACCTCGGTGCCGCTGGCGATCACGACCTGCACCCGTTCGCGGACTGCGATCACCTGGCCCTCTTTCTCCACGGTCACCTTGTAATTGCCGTTCGGCAGATCGCTGGCACGGTAGCGACCATTGCGGTCGACGGTCACGGTACGGCTGGTACCGGTATCCAGGTTCTGCACGCTGATGGTGCTGCCAGGTTCGCCGGTACCGTAGATGTTGCCGGTAACGGACTGCGCGTGCGCTGCCCCAGCCAGGCACAGGCCCAGCGCGATGGTCAGTGTGGCCCGACGAAGCGGCATGGCTTGCTTGATCATCAACTTCCCCCATTTGATTGAAAGAATTAACGGGTGCTTAATGAAGCCCCGATAGCTGAATAGCAAATAAATGGGCGCGTTGCAATAATTCCGTCATTTCTTTTTTACATCAGAGACATACAGATCCAGTTGTTGCGTTCCTGAAAAGCGGGGCGCTGAACGACGAAGGCCCGGGTTTCCCCGGGCCTTCGAATGGTCAGACGCTCAATGAAGGGCAGTCGTTACCAGATCACCACCTGCTGGTCGCCTGCGCGCACCATCGGCAAACCGGCTTTGCACTGGAACGCAGCGGCAAAGGTCGGCAGGTTCGACGGGGCACCCATCGCACGGAACTGCGCCGGGGCATGCGGGTCGGTCGCCAGACGGACCTTCATGTTCTCCGGGGTGTACTTGGTGCGCCACACGGTGGCCCAGTTGAAGAAGAAGCGCTGGTCACGGGTGAAGCCGTCGACCTTCGGGTCTTCCTTGCCGGCCGAGGCCTTCTGCAGGGCATCGTAGGCGGTGGCCAGGCCACCCAGGTCGGCGATGTTCTCACCCAGGGTCAGCTTGCCGTTGACCGGCTGGCCATCCACCTTGTAACCGTCGAACTGCTTGATCAGCTTGCCGGTCAGGCCGCTGAAGTTCTTGGTGTCCGCCTCGGTCCACCAGTTCTCGAAGTTGCCGGTCGGCCCGAAACGGCTGCCCTGGTCGTCGTAACCGTGGGTCATTTCGTGGCCGATCACTGCACCGATGCCGCCGTAGTTCAGCGCGTCATCGGCCTTCGGGTCGAAGAACGGCGGCTGCAGGATGGCGGCCGGGAACACGATCTCGTTCTGCAGCGGGTTGTAGTAGGCATTGACCGTCTGCGGGGTCATGCCCCACTCGGTCTTGTCCACCGGCTGGCCGATCTTGGACAGCGCGAACTTGTAATTGAATGCGTTCGCCGCGCGCACGTTGCCCAGATAGCTGTCGCGACCGGTGGTCAGGCCGCTCCAGTCACGCCACTTGTCCGGGTAGCCGATCTTCGGGGTGAAGGTTTCCCACTTGGCGATCGCCTTGGCCTTGGTCTCGTCGCTCATCCAGGTCAGGCCCTGGATGCGCTCCTTGAGCGAGGCGGCCAGGTTCTTCACCAGTTCTTCCATCTTGGCCTTGGCTTCCGGCGAGAAAGCGACCTTGACGTACAGCTGGCCGAACGCATCGCCGGCATCGTTTTCGATGGTGCCCAGCACGCGCTTCCAACGCGGCTTCTGCTCCTTCTGACCGTTCAGGGTCTTGCCGTAGAAGTTGTAGTTCTCATTGACGAAGGCATCGGCCAGGTACGGCGAGGCGCCGTCCACGGTGTGGAAGCGCAGGTAGGCACGCCACACCGACGGATCGGTGTCGCCCAGTGCCTTGCTCACTTCCTGGTGGAAGCTTGGCATGGCCAGCGAGAACTTCTCCGGGGCGGCGATGCCCTGGGCCTTGAAGAACTCGGTCCAGCTGAAGTTCGGGGTCAGCTTGTCCGCATCGGCCACGGTGACCGGGTTGTAGAACAGCGAGACATCGCGCGAGAGCTCGACGCTGGACTTGGAGGCCTTGGCCAGGCGGGTTTCGAACTTGACCACATCGGCGGCCTGCTTTTCAGCATCGGCCGTGGCCACGCCGGCCAGTTCCAGCACCTTGGCCACGTGGGCCTGGTAGGCCTTGAGCTTGTCGGCGTTCTTGGCGTCGGTGTAGTAGGTGGTGTCGGGCAGGCCGAGGCCGCCCTGGCTGGCGTAGGCCAGGTTCATGCTGGAATTCTTGAAGTCCGCTTCCGGACCGAAGCCGAACAGCACGTTCTCGCCCTTGGCCGCGCTGGTGCGCAGGTAGTTGGCGATCGCGTCCTTGTCCTGCAGGCCGTCGATGGCGGTCAGGTCGGCCTTGATCGGCTCGATGCCCTGGGCATTGATCTTGGCCTCGTCCATGCCGGTGGCCCAGAAGTCGCCGACGATCTTCTCGATGCCGGCCGGGTTCTTGACCGCCGCGACCTGCTCGGCGAGCTGGTGCTGCACGGCGACCGAGCGCTCGTCCAGGATGGTGAAGGCGCCCCAGCTGGTGCGGTCGGCCGGGATCTCGTTGGCGGCCAGCCACTTGCTGTTGACGTAGTCACCGAACGCACCGCAGGCGTCCATGCTGGTGTCCAGATCGGACGGGTGGAAGGCGTTGTAGGCCGGCAGCTTGCTCTCGTCGAGCTTGTACTCGGTGGCAGCCGTGGCGGCCGGCGCGGCGGTGGAGGCTGCGCTGTCCGTCGCCGGGGTTTCGTTCTTGCCGCAGCCGACCAGCGCGGCCGAAACGGCCAGGGTCAGCAGTACCAGTTTGGGTGTACGAGCGATCACGTGATTGGCCTCCAGGCCGGAAAGTCATGCAGGAATGGCCCCGAAGAGCCTGTGGGCCAGACGATACGCCGCCGGCCCGGCCTGCAAGGGTGTCGAAGGTCATGGCCGATGGCAAGAGGCCCGATCCGGTCAACTGCGGTCGTGGCCCTGGCCCGGGGCGGCCAAGGAAAAGCCCCGCCTTGCGGCGGGGCTTGGGGGTGTCATCCCGGGTACGGCTTAGTTGGTCTTGGTGCCGAAATCGTACTTGGCCTGCACATACACCGCGCGGCCGTACGGGTTGTAGATGCTGCTGTTGTACGGCGAGGCGATGTTGCCGGCGTAGCTGTGGGCCTGGCCGTCGGGCATCTTGTTGAACACGTTGTTGACCATCACCGAGAGGGTGAGGTTGTCCAACGCCCGGTAGTTCACGCTCAGGTTGTAGGTGGTGTACGAGCCCCACTTGCCGGCCTTGTAACCGGACGGATGGACGTAGTCGAAGCTCTCGCCCAGGTAGGACATGTAGTTCGGCGTCTTGCCGATGTAGTTGAAGTACAGCGTGGTGGTCCAGCGGTCCTTGGCCCAGCCCACCGAACCATCGGTACGGACCTTGGCGTAGGCGTCGTAGTACCACATCGCATACGGGTCGCGCAGCAGATCCAGGTAGTCATCGCCCGGCTGCGGCTGCAGCTCGCGCTTGAGGATGTTGGTGTAGTTGCTGGCGAACTGCAGCGAGCCGAAGCGGCCGATGTCCTGCACGTACTTGAAGCTGGCCGTCAGTGCCTGCAGGTTCTGGCGCGCGACGTTGAGCTTGGGCGTGAAGATCTGGTCGATGTTGCCGGCGGCATCGCGGGTGATCCAGTCCGCAACGTTCTCGCAGCTGGCCGAGGTCGGGTTGCCCTGGCCATTGCGGCAGTAGTATTCCGCGCGCAGCAGCTGGTCCGAGCTCAGGGTGTCGACTTCGTTGTCGATCTTCCAGTTGTAGTAGTCCACCGAGACCGAGAGGTTGTTCATCGGTGCCCAGACCACGCCAGCATTCCAGACATCGGCGGTGATCGGTTCCAGCTCGGTGTTGCCGGCCTGCACGCCGAACACCGATTCGTTGCCGTACGGGCAGGCGAGGGTATCGGCCGGGGCGTAGCCGAGCTGGCCGCAACGGTAGTAATCGACCGCGCCGTTGGCGTAGTAGCCGCTCTCGCCCTGGAAGGCATCGGGCAGGGTCGGCGCACGGAACGCAGTGCCGTACTTGCCGCGGAACAGCAGGCTTTCGATCGGACGGAACTCCACGCCGACGCTGTAGGTGGCCTTGTCGATGGTGTTGTCGGCGATCTTGTAGGCGTCATAGCGACCCGATCCGGTAACGGTCAGCGAGTCGATCAGCGGCAGGCGCAGCTCGGAGGTGACGGCGTAGTTGCTGCGATGGCCATTGCCGGCCACCGAGGTGGTGCCCCACACGCTGCCATCCATCAAGCGCTCGTCCGGGCGGTAGTCCCAGCCTTCGCTGCCGGCTTCGGCGACCACGGCGAAACCTGCATCGCCACCGGGCAGGGTGAACAGCGAGCCGTTGGTGATCTGGAAGCGGCCCAGGTTCTGCCAGGTCTTGCTCTGGTTGTAGGTGTAGCCGGTGAAGCTCTGGAAATCACCGGCCGGCAGCTGCGAATAGAACGCGCCCCAGTTCGGGCTGTAGATGTTGTAGCCGTCATCGGTGGTGCCCAGCACCGGGCCGAGCACGCGGTTTTCGAAGTAGCTGTCGATGTCATCGGCCCAGCGCACGAAGCCGCGCTCGGTGAGCTTATACTCGCCGCGGCTGAAGCTGGCGCTGTAGTCCCAGTTGCCGAACGTGCCACGCCCGCCCAGGGTGACCTGGTAGGCCTTGTTGCGGTCGGTGTTGAGGATGTCCTTGTAGCCGTTCGGCCCGATGTCTTCAGGCGCGAACGCGCGCTGCAGGTTCATGTACTGATCGGTGTCCTGGTCATAGAACGCGCCGAAACTCAGGTCGCTGCCCCAGAACGTATAGCCCGAACCCGGCGTGTACTTGACCTCTTCCAGGCTGTAAAGCGCATCGGCGAACAGCGTGAAGTTGTCGTTCACATCGAACGTCATGGAGCTGTAGAACTGGCTGCTTTCCTTGTCGTTCTTCAGCGTGCGGTAGCCGGCGCCGTAGGCCGAACCGCAGGACTCGCCGGCCGCGCGGGTGCCCAGCACGGTGGTCCCGCCGAACTGGCCGGCGACGCTGGCGCAGCGGGTCGGATCCATCATCACGAACGCGTTGTTGTCCGCCGGCAGATAGACCAGGAAATCATTGGCCGGCACCTGCGCGCTGTAACCGACGCGGTTGTTGGTGCGGGTCAGGTCGCGCTGGTAGCCCCAGATCGGGTTGCTCTTTTCGTACTGCACATTGACCAGTGCGTTGAAGCGGTCATCGGCGCTGTTGAAGCCCCTGGCACCGCTGACGCGGATGTTGTTGCCGCCGCCTTCGGTGGTGGCGCCGCCGCGCACGTTGAGCACGCCGCCTTCCATCCGTTCTTTCAGGATGATGTTGACCACGCCGGCGATCGCATCCGAGCCGTACAGGGAGGATTGGCCGCCCGGCAGGATCTCAATGCGCTCGACGATGTCGATCGGAATGCCGCTGAGGTTGTTGAACGCGTCGCTGCCGTTGTACAGCGCCGGGTACTGCAGCATCGGCCGGCCATTGATCAGGTACTTGGTGTAGCCCGGATCCAGGCCGAACATGCCGGCCGCTTCGGCGCCCTGGGTGAACGAGGCGGCGGTCTGGCCGCCCTGCAGGCCACCAGTGGTCAGCGAAGACTGCTGCAGGACTTCGGAGATGCTGGTGAAGCCGCGCGTCTGGATGTCTTCGGCGGTGACAGTCAGGACCGGCGTGTGGTTCTCGATCTCGGTCTGCGGGATCAAGGACCCGGTGACAGTGACACGATCGAGATTGGTGGCGGCGTTGTCCTGTGCGAAGACGGAGGCGCTGGTGAGCAGCAGGCCGGTGAGAACGGCGGCGGCAAGCGGATGACGCGAGATCGAATTACCTTGGCAAGACATGTGCAACCCCGTGTAGTAGTGATGTCGTGGCTTTCCCTTCCATGGGACTTCTTGACTGCGTTCAACAACGGGCCGGTATCAGGCCTGGGCGGCCGTCCTTGGTAGTTTCATTCTGCGTTCAGTTGAAACCGGCGTGCGGCGAACGTAACACACGCTTAACGTGAAATACGCTGAATGGTCATCGGTGAAGGGTGCTCAACATCAACGGAGCGTTAAAGGCCTTGATAAACAATCATCTGGCGAATGATGAAGATTTATTCATGTTTGGATAATGAGCAAGTGATGAACGGGGCCGTCATTAACAAGTGAGATTTAATCGCCGGTCGCATTCCGAAACGCCGCCGTGGGACATGAAAAAAGCCCCGCCTTGCGGCGGGGCTTTGGGCTTCATCTCACCACGGCAGACTTACTTCGCGCCAAACTCATACTTGGCCTGCACATACACGGCACGGCCGTAGATGTTGTAGAAGTAATTGTTGTAGGGCGTACCCGAGGTGCCCGGGTAGTTGCTGGCCTGGTTGTCGGGCATCTTGTTGAACACATTGTTGACCATGACCGAGAAGGTCATGTTCTCCGCCGCCCGGTAATTCACGCTCAGGTTGTAGGTGGTGTAGGAACCCCACTTGCCAGCCTTGGCACCGGAGGGATGCACGTAGTCATAGCCGTTGCCGGCGTAGGCCAGGTAGTTCGGCGTCTTGCCGACGTAATTGAAGTACAGCGTGGTGGTCCACTTGTCCAACGCCCAGCCCACCGAGCCATCCGCACGCACCTTGGCGTAGGAATCGTAGATCCACATGTTGTACGGATCGCGCAGCAGATCCAGATACTCATCGCCCGGCTGCGGCTGCAGTTCGCGCTTGATCATGTTGGTGTAGTTGGTGGAGAACTGCAGCGCACCGAAACGGCCCAGTTCCTGCACGTACTTGGCACTGGCGGTGATGGCCTGCAGGTTCTGGCTGGCCACGTTCATCTTCGGGGTGTAGATCTCATCCAGCACGCCGGAGGCATCGCGGGTGATCCACTCGTTGACGTTGTCGCAGCTGGCCGAGGTGTTGTTGACCAGGCCGTTGCGGCAGTAGTACTCGGCCAGCAGCAGCTGATCCGAGCTCAGCGTGTCCACTTCGTTCTTGATCTTCCAGTTGTAGTAATCGACCGAGAAGGACAGGTTGTTCAGCGGTGCCCAGACCACGCCGGCATTCCATACATCGGCGGTGATCGGCTCCAGGTCCGGGTTGCCGGCGCGCTGGCCGAATACCGAGACGCTGTCGTACGCACACCCGGTGGTGTCGGTCGGTGCATAACCGGCCTGGCCGCAACGGTAGTAGTCCGTGGCGCCGTTGGCGTAGTAGCCGCTCAGGCCCTGGAAGGCATCGGACAGGCTGGGCGCGCGGAACGCGGTGCCGTACTTGCCGCGGAACAGCAGGCTCTCGATCGGGCGGAATTCCACGCCGACGCTGTAGGTGGCCTTGTCCACGGTGCTGTCACCGATCTTGAACGCGTCATAGCGGCCCGAACCAGTGACGGTCAGCGAGTCCAGCAGCGGCAGGCGCAGCTCGGAGGTCAGCGCATAGTTGCTGCGATGACCGGCACCGGCGACTGCGGTGGTGCCCCACACGCTGCCATCCATCAGGCGCTCATCCGGGGTGTAATCCCAGCCTTCGCTGCCGGCTTCGGCAACGACCGCGAAACCGGCATCGCCGCCGGGCAGCGAGAACAGCGTGCCGTTGGTGATCTGGAAGCGTCCCAGGTTCTGCCAGGTACGGCTCTGGCTCTCGGTGTAGCCGGTGAAGGTGGCGAAGTCGCCCGCCGGGATCGGCGCGTAGAAGGCCTCCCAGTTCGGGGCGAACACGGCGTAGCCGCTGCGGGTGCCCAGCTGCGGGCCCAGCACGTGTTCTTCGAAGTAGTTGTTGATCGGGTCGGCCCAGCGCACGAAGTTACGCTCGGTCAGCTTGTACTCGCCGCGGGTGAAGCTGGCGCTGTAATCCCAGTTGCCCAGCGTGCCGCGGCCGCCCAGGGTGACCTGGTAAGCCTTGTTCCGGTCGGTGTTGAGGATGTCCTTGTAGCCGTTGGCACTGATGTCTTCCGGCGCGAATGCGCGCTGCAGATTCATCCACTGGCCGCTGGTCTGGTCCCAGAAGCGACCGTAGCCGGAGGCCGTGCCCCACCAGGTGTAGTTGGAGCCGGTGGCGTACTTCACGTCCTCATAGCTGTACAGCACATCGCCGAACAACTGCAGGCTGTCATTGACGTCGAAGGTGAACGAGCTGTAGACCTGCGCGCTGTCCTTGCCGTTCTTGACGGTCTTGTAACCCGGGCTGTAGATGGAGCCACAGGACTGGCCCGCCGCACGCGTGCCCAGCACCGTGGTGCCGCCGAACTGGCCGGCGACGTTGGCGCACAGGTTCGGGTCCATCATCAGGTAGGCGTTGCCGGCCGCCGGATTGACCACCAGGAAATCATTGGTCGGGACCTGGGCCGTATAGCCCTTGCCGTTGGTGGTCTTGGTGACGTCGCGCTGGTAGCCCCAGATCGGGTTGCTCGACTCGAACTGGGCATTGACCAGCACGTTGAGGCGGTCATCGGCACTGTTGAACCCCGTGGCTCCGCTGATGCGGAAGGTGCTGCCGCCGCCTTCGGTATAGGTGCCGCCGCGCACGTTGAGCACGCTGCCGTCCATCCGCTCTTTCAGGATGATGTTGACCACGCCGGCGATCGCATCCGAGCCGTACAGGGAGGACTGGCCGCCCGGCAGGATTTCGATGCGCTCGACGATATCGATCGGAATGCCGCTGATGTTGTTGAACGTGTCCCCGCCGTTGTACAGAGCGGGGTAGGACAGCATCGGGCGGCCGTTGATCAGGTACTTGGTGTAGCTCGGGCTCAGGCCGAACATGCCGGCCGCTTCAGCGCCCTGGGTGAACGAGGCCGAGGTCTGGCCGCCCTGCAGGCCGCCGGTGGTCAGAGAGGACTGCTGCAGCACATCGGCCACGCTGGTGAAGCCGCGGGTCTGGATGTCTTCGGCGGTGATGGTCACCACCGGCGTATGGGTTTCGATCTCGGTCTGCGGGATCAGCGAGCCGGTGACGGTGACCTTGTCCAGGTTGGTGGTGCCGGTGTCCTGGGCGAAGGCAGTGACGGCGCTGGTCAGCAACATGCCGGTCAGTACGGCAGCGGTCAGCGGGTGGCGAGAGAGGGTGGAGCGATAGCGAGACATGGGCATCCCCGAGTGCGGTGTCAACGTGGGTGGGGCCGTCCGTGGGAGCGATTACATGACAGGTCGAAGACTTCCTTGCTTCGTCATGGAACGTAACACAGCCTTAACGGCCCTTACACGCCCTTGTCACATGACCATCGGAAATATGCCGGGGAGAATCTATAAAAACGCTTATAAAACAGCAATGTACAAAAATGTAACCGTTTGTAACGGCTGAGAGCATGACGCTTTGCTGAATGGTTGCTGTTGAAATCGTTTGCAGTTTCCCGGCGCGGAGTCGGGGACGCTGTCCGTTGAGAGAGGCATCACGCTGGTTGCAGGTGCGCAAACGCGAAACGCCCCTTTCGGGGCGTTCCGGATGGCGAACCGGCAGGGCAGGGCCCTGCACGGTCGCCGGTGGTGCCTGCGACGATTACTTGCCGAAGTCGTACTTGGCCTGGACGTACACGGCACGGCCGTACGCGTTGTACAGGCCGGTGTTGTACGGCGCACCCGAGGTGCCCAGGTAGCTGTAGGCCTGGCCGTCGGGCATCTTGTTGAACACGTTGTTGACCATCAGCGAAAGCGTCAGGTCGTCCTGTGCGCGATAGTTCACGCTCAGGTTGTACGTGGTGTAGGAACCCCACTTGCCTGCGGCCTTGCCCGATGCCGGGTGGACGTAGTCATAGCCATTGATGCCGGCCAGGTAGTTCGGGGTCTTGCCGATGTAGTTCGCGTACAGCGTGGTGGTGAACTTGTCGACCGACCAGCCCACGGACGCATCGCTGCGGACCTTGGCGAAGTTGTCGTAGTTCCACATCGCGATCGGGTTGCCCAGCAGATCCTGGAACTCCTCGCCCGGCTGCGACTGCACTTCACGCTTGAGCATGTTGGTGTAGTTGGCCGAGAACTGCAGCGAGCCGAAACGGCCGATGTCCTGCAGATACTTGAAGCCGACCGTTACGGCCTGCAGGTTCTGGCGAGCCACGTTCATCTTCGGGGTGTACAGGCTGCTCAGGTTGCCGGCGGCGTCGCGCACGACCCAGTCCGCCACGTTCTGGCAGCTGGCCGAGGAACCGTTCGGCAGGCCGTTGCGGCAGTAGTACTCGGCCAGCAGCAGCTGGTCGGTGCTGGCCGTGTCGACTTCGTTCTCGATCTTCCAGTTGTAGTAGTCGGCCGAGATCGACAGGTTCGGCATCGGTGCCCAGACCACGCCTGCGTTCCAGACGTCGGCCGTGATCGGCTCCAGGTCCGGGTTGCCGGCACGCTCGGAGTACACCGAGACGTTGTCGTGGTAACGGCAGTCGGCGGTGTTGCCCGGTGCATAGCCCAGGGTGCCGCAACGGTAGTAATCGGTCGAGTTGGCCGCGTAGTACCCGCTCTTGCCCTGGAAGGCATCGGACAGGGTCGGTGCGCGGAACGCCGTGCCGTACTTGCCGCGGAACAGCAGGCTGTCGATCGGGCGGTATTCCAGGCCCAGGCTGTAGGTGGCCTTGTCGACGGTGTTGTCGGCGATCTTGAACGCGTCATAGCGACCCGAGGCGGTCACCGTGACCTGCTCCAGGACCGGCATGCGCAGCTCGGAGGTCACCGCATAGTTGCTGCGGTGGCCATTGCCGGCCACGGCCGAGGAACCCCACACCTGGCCATCCAGCAGGCGCTGGTCGGGCGAGTAATCCCAGCCTTCGCTGCCACCTTCGACCACGACCGCGAAGCCGGCGTCACCGCCCGGCAGCGAGAACAGCGAGCCATTGGTGATCTGCACGCGGCCCAGGTTCTGCCAGGTGCGGCTGCGGTTGGTCGCGTAGCCGGTGAAGCTGGCGAAATCTTCCGGCGAGATCGGCGAGTAGAACGCGTCGTAGTTCGGGTTGTAGATGCCCCAGCCGTCAGCCGTGGTGCCCAGCTGCGGGCCCAGAACATGCTCGGCGAAGTAGTTGTTGATCGGGTCCTTCCAACGCATGAACTTGTTCTCGGTGAGCTTGTACTCACCGCGGGTGAAGCTGGCGCTGTAGTCCCAGTTGCCGGCCATGCCCTTCGCGCCCAGGGTCACCTGGTAGGAGCGGCTCTCGTCACTGTTGAGGACGTCGTTGTAGCCCTGGCCACCGATGTCTTCGGGTGCGAATGCGCGCTGCAGGTTCACCACATTGCCCGAGGACTGGTCGTAGAAGCCGCCCATCCCGCTCTTGGTGCCCCACCACAGGTAGCTCGAGCCGGAGGTGTACTCGGTCTTTTCCTTGCTGTACAGCACGTCGGCGAACAGCTGCAGGTTGTCGTTGACGTCGAAGGTCATCGCCGAATAGAACTGGCCGCTGTCCTTGCCGTTCTTCAGCGTCTTGTAGCCGGCGCCGAAGTAGGTGCCGCACGACTGGCCGGTCGGGCGATTGCCCAGCACCGTGGTGCCGCCGAACTGGCTGGCCACGTTGGCGCAGTTGTTCGGGTCCATCATGTACAGGCGGTTGGTATCGGCGTCGATGACGGCGAAATCATTGCTCGGCAGCTGCGCGGTGTAGCCGTTGGCATTGGTGGTGCGGGTCAGGTCGCGCTGGTAGCCCCAGATCGGGTTGCTCGACTCGATCTGCACGTTGACCAGTGCGTTGAAGCGGTCATCGAACGCGCTGAAACCATGCGCGCCGCTGAAGCGCACGCTGTTGCCGCCGCCTTCGGTGTAGGTGCCGCCGCGGACGGAGATGCTGCCGCCGTCCATGCGTTCCTTGAGGATGATGTTGACCACGCCGGCGATGGCGTCCGAACCGTACAGCGAGGACTGGCCGCCCGGCAGGACTTCAATGCGCTCGACGATGTCGATCGGAATGCCGCTGATGTTGTTGAACGTGTCGCCGCCGTTGTACAGCGCCGGGTACGACATCATCGGACGGCCGTTGATCAGGTACTTGGTGTAGCCCGGATTCAGGCCGAACATGCCCGAGGCTTCCGCGCCCTGGGTGAAGGACGCCGAGGTCTGGCCGCCCTGGAGGCCGCCGGTGGTCAGCGAGGACTGCTGCAGGACTTCGGCCACGCTGGTGAAGCCGCGGGTCTGGATGTCCTGCGCGGTGATGGACATCACCGGGGTCTGGGTTTCGATATCGGTCTGCGGAATCAGCGAGCCGGTGACGGTGACTTTGTCCAGCGTCGTGGCTTTATCCTGTGCCATGGCCGGAGCGGCTGCAGTAGCGATCAGGGCGGAGAACAATGCAGCGGCGAGCGTGTTGCGACGTGCGGTGGTGCTGTAATTCATTGATAGTCCATAGAACAAAACAGAAAGCACTGACGCCAATGATTCCCTCCCGGAACGCGCGGAAACGCTCAACGTAGTGCGTTTCGAACGTAACATGAACTTAACGAAAATTGCATGGTTTCGTAGCAATTGAGATTCTCAGTCAGCTGTAGTCAAGGTTGTATAGTGTTGCGTCCCCTTGTTGTGTTTCCGGAGTGCCCGCAGTGAGTGCCAGCCAGACGCGTCGTCCCCACGCCAGCCAAGTGCAGAAGGGGTTGTCGCCACATCCGCGCGTCCGCAACGTGATCGCAGTGGGGTCCGGCAAAGGCGGGGTCGGCAAGTCCACCACGGCGGTCAACCTGGCTGTCGCACTTGCCGCGCTCGGTGCGCGCGTGGGCCTGCTGGATGCCGATATCTACGGCCCCAGCGTACCGGCGATGCTCGGCCTGAGCGGTCGCCCGGAGAGCCCGGACAACAAGTCGATCGAACCGATGCGCGCGTTCGGGGTGGAGACCATGTCGATCGGTTACCTGATCGAGGACGAAACGCCGATGATCTGGCGCGGTCCGATGGCGACCTCGGCGATGACGCAGTTCTTCAACGATACGTTGTGGGACGACCTGGACTACCTGCTGATCGATCTGCCGCCGGGCACGGGCGACATCCAGCTGACGTTGACCCAGAAGATCCCGCTGGCCGGGGCGGTAATCGTCACCACGCCGCAGGACATCGCCACGCTGGATGCGAAGAAGGCGCTGAAGATGTTCGAGAAGGTGGAGGTGCCGGTGCTGGGCATCGTCGAGAACATGGCCGTGCACACCTGCAGCAACTGCGGCCAGGTGGAGCATCTGTTCGGCGAAGGCGGCGGCGAGCGCATGGCTGCCCAGTACGGCGTACCGCTGCTGGGCTCGCTCCCGCTGGAAATCGGCATCCGCGAGCAGGGCGATGCCGGTACGCCGATCACCGCCGCCGCGCCGGCGTCTTCTGCGGCCCAGGCCTATCTGCGCGCGGCCGAGCGGCTGATCGAGGAAGTGGCCAAGCGCCCGCGCGCCAGCATTCCGATTCTGTCGTCGCTGATCTGATTAGAATCGACACCCGGGCGCCCATGGCGGTGCCGCTGTTCCTTTTCGCACCCAGGACCCCCCATGAGCATCAAGAGTGACCGCTGGATCCGTCAGATGGCCGAGCAAAACGGCATGATCGAGCCGTTCGAAGCCGGCCAGGTCAAGCAGGCCAACGGCCAGCGCATCGTCAGCTACGGCACCTCCAGCTACGGCTACGACGTGCGTTGCTCGCGCGAGTTCAAGGTGTTCACCAACATCAACTCCACCATCGTGGACCCCAAGCACTTCGATCCGGGCAGCTTCGTGGACATCGTCGGCGATGAGTGCATCATTCCGCCCAACAGCTTCGCGCTGGCGCGCACCGTGGAGTACTTCCGCATCCCGCGCGACACGCTGGTGGTGTGCCTGGGCAAAAGCACCTACGCGCGCTGCGGCATCATCGTCAACGTGACCCCGCTGGAGCCGGAGTGGGAAGGCCACGTCACCCTGGAATTCAGCAACACCACGCCGTTGCCGGCGCGCATCTACGCCAACGAAGGCGTGGCACAGATGCTGTTCTTCCAGGCCGACAAGGACGATATCTGCGAGACCTCGTACAAGGATCGCGGTGGCAAGTACCAGGGCCAGACCGGCGTCACCCTGCCGCGTACCTGATCCCCCGGACGTAGAGCCGACCGTTGGTCGGCTGCCCTCGCATGATCTGCAACGGCGACCGTCCCGAACGAAAAAAGCGCGGATCGCTCCGCGCTTTTCTCGTTTCAACGGTCGTGGGCCAGCGGCCGGCGTTACTTGCGGCCGAACAGCAACCCGATGCCAACGGCCACCAGGACTACCGGCCACCAGGTGAGGATCAGCTTCCCCATGTTCATGTTGGTCCAGCCCAGATTGCTGGCCAGCAGGAACAGGCCGACGAGGATCAGGACGATGGCGGCGACAAGGTTGGAACGCATCAGGGGCAGGGTCCGCTAGGGCTGGGGCGAATATCCTAGCCGTTCCTTCCAGTGCGCGACACGCTCGGCCAGCACCTGTGGATCAAAACGGTGTGCCTGCCCCTGGCCCCAGACCGGGCCTGGCCACGCCGGATCGCCGACGTGGCGCCCGATGACATGGAAATGCAGCTGGCGCACGATGTTGCCCAGCGAGCCGATGTTGATCTTCTCGACCCCATCGGTGCCTTTGAGCGCCTTGCACGCCCGGTTCAATTCGGTGCGCAGCTTGTCCTGCTGCTCGCCGTCCAGATCGATCCACTCGGTCACGCCACTCAGGCGCGGGACCAGGATCAACCAGGGGTACCTTTCATCGTTCATCAATCGCACTTGCGATAACGGCCCTTCTGCTACCAGTACGCTGTCGGTGGCCAGGCGTGAATCCAGTTCGAACTCGCTCATCCAAGATGCTCCGCAAAGAAGTCCAGGGTGCGTTCCAGCGCCAGGTGGGCGCTGTCTGGATCATACGCATGTCCGACGCTGCGGTTGAAGGCGTGATCGGCCGGGTAGACGAAGGTGGCCATCTGCGGCAGCTTCTCGCGGTGGGCTTTGATCGCCTCCGGCGGGATGCTCTTGTCCTGCGCGCCGAAGTGGAACATGACCGGCGCCTTGGGCGTCTCATCCAGGTACTTCACGTTGCGGGCCCCGTAATAGCTGACCGAGGGCAGGCCCAGGCGCAGCGCAGAGAGCAGGGCGATGCTGCCGCCCCAGCAGTAGCCGACGGTGCCGACCTTGCCGGCCGGAGCCAGCCGCGAGGCGGCCGCCCGCACGATCTCCAGCGCCTTTTCAACCCCGAGCTCGTCGACCATGGCCAGGCCGGTGGCCACGCCATCGCTGTCGTAAGGCAGTTCCGGCGGTTCGGTGCTGTCCGGGGCCGACTCGGCCAGATCGAAGAACGACGGGGCCAGCACGGCATAACCCTTGGCGGCGTAATCGTCGGCCACCGCGCGGATGTGCGGGTTGGCGCCGAAGATCTCCTGGATCACCACCAGCCCCCCGCGCGGCTTGCCTTCCGGCGTCGCCTGCCAGGCGCGGACCGGTCCGTAATGCGTATCGAGTGTGATCCACTCACCCATGGTGCGAGACTCCCGTTGGTTCAGGCATTCATTATCGGCCCCGCGCGGGTTAGCGCGATGTCAGGGGGCATGCCGGATCTGGCGGGATCGGCCCGATCCGCGCCATGAAAGGAGGCCGCAGCGGGCCGGGCAAGTCCGATCAATCTTCCATAGGGCGGTAGGTTCCCCAACCCATGACGTCGTAGTACTTCTGGCACGCCTCATCGAACGTACTGGCTTCAAATGCGTCCAGCTGGCTTAGCTCGCCTTCCCAAAGGCCCTGCGCCACCTGCTCTTTGATTCTCCCCTCCGGAACCATCCCGATTGTCTCTCCATCGGACGTCGCCGCCTTCCATACCTCGTATCGCATTGGCCTCTCCATGAGGTTTCCAGAACACGACCGAGTCTAGACAGGGACGGCCGACCGGGGAGAGCAAAGACTGTCGCCCTTGGGAAGCGGCCGGATCGCAAGGTGGCGTGCGGGCGGGATCTGGCGGGATCAACCCGATCCGGTTCAGGGGCGCGGGCTGAACGCCGGTATACTTGCCGCCGTTTCCGGCCCCAGGTCCCCACGTCATTCCGGCATGGGCCCAGGCCCCCAGAGTCCTTGCGATCCATGTCCCAGCTGAACCCCAAAGTCGGCTTCGTCAGCCTTGGCTGCCCGAAGGCCCTTGTCGATTCCGAGCGCATCCTCACCCAGCTGCGGTCCGAGGGCTACGACATCGTTCCCTCCTACGACTCGGCCGACGTGGTGGTGGTCAACACCTGCGGCTTCATCGATTCGGCCGTGACCGAGTCGCTGGATGCGATCGGCGAGGCGATGAACGCCAACGGCAAGGTCATCGTCACCGGCTGCCTGGGCAAACGCCCGGAGCAGATCCGCGAGGCCTACCCGAACGTATTGGCGGTGTCGGGCCCGCAGGACTACATGAGCGTGATGGAGGCCGTGCACGCCGCGCTGCCGCCCAAGCACGATCCCTTCGTGGATCTGGTGCCCGACTACGGCATCAAGCTGACCCCCCGCCATTACGCCTATCTGAAGATTTCCGAAGGCTGCAACCACACGTGCAGCTTCTGCATCATTCCCTCGATGCGCGGCAAGCTGGTCTCGCGCCCGGTCGATGAGGTGCTGCGCGAAGCAGAGCGGCTGGTGCGTGGTGGCGTCAAGGAACTGCTGGTGGTCTCCCAGGACACCTCGGCCTATGGCGTGGATGTGAAGTACGCCGAGCGCATGTGGCGCGACAAGGCCTACCAGACCCGCCTGAAGGCGCTGTGCGAAGGCCTGTCCGAGCTCGATGCCTGGACCCGCATGCATTACGTGTACCCGTACCCGCACGTGGACGAGATCGTGCCGCTGATGGCCGAGAACCGGATCCTGCCGTACCTGGATATCCCGTTCCAGCACGCCAGCCCGCGCATCCTCAAGCTGATGAAGCGCCCGGGCGCGGTCGACAAGACCCTGGAGCGCGTGCAGCGCTGGCGCCAGCTCTGCCCGGACATCACCGTGCGCTCGACCTTCATCGTCGGCTTCCCGGGCGAGACTGATGCCGAGTTCGAGGAGCTGCTCAGCTTCCTGGACGAAGCGCAGTTGGACCGCGTCGGCGCGTTCGCCTACTCGCCGGTCACCGGCGCGACCGCCAACGATCTGCCCGGTGCGGTGCCCGAAGAAGTGAAGCAGGAACGCCTGGCACGCTTCATGGAACGCCAGGCGGAGATCTCCGCCGCGCGCCTGGAAGCCAAGATCGGCACCGTGCAGCAGTGCCTGGTCGATGCCATCGAAGACGGTATCGCGGTGGCACGTTCGAAGGCCGATGCGCCGGAGATCGACGGCCTGGTGCATATCCAGAACGCCGATGAAGCCAAGCTGCGTGTCGGTCAGTTCGTCGATGTCGAGATCACCGAGAGCGACGATCACGACCTGTTCGGTGACGCGATCATCGCGGCAGAAGCGCGCAAGCCGTTCGATCTGCAGGTGCTGTGATCGCAGTGGCGACGGCTGCCGATATCGGCGGTCGTCGCCGTTTCATCGCACCGCCGCGCGACGCGGTGGATGCGGCCTGCTTCGCGCAGCCGATCTACGCGGGGTTGGGCGGGTTCCAGGACCTGATGCTGGCGCCGAGCTGGCCCACCATTGCATCGCTCGATGCGCACCTCGCGCTGCCCGACACGCATCTGGCCGAGCAGGACGAGAAGCTGCTGGCCGACGGCCTGCACTATGAAACCCGCATTGCCGAGCGCGGCCAGATCGCCACGCGTGCGGACAACTGGCACGACCTGTTCAACGCCCTGATCTGGGCGCGTTACCCCGACATCAAGCGCGCCCTCAACCGGCAGCAGTGCCGGCACATCGCGGCGATGGCGCCAGGGCAGCGCAACCGCGCGCAGGCGGCGTTGACCCAATTCGACGAGAGCGGCGTGATCGTGCGTGTGCGCGAACCGGCGCTGCTGCGTGCGTGGGACCGGCACGATTGGGCTGCGCTGTTCGTGGACGGGGCAGGGCAGTGGCGACACGGCGACATCGCCGTCGCGGCGGTGATCGGGCATGCGCTGCTGGAGCAGGCCTTGGTGCCGGAGCGCCTGCTGGTCGGCAAGTGCGTGGTGGTGAAGGGCGATGACGATGCCACCGCGATTGCGGCGGTCGCGCAGGCAATCGCGGACGGCGTGCTGCTCAATGACCCCCTGGAACTGCGGCCGTTGCCGTTGGCGGGTATACCCGGGTGGCACGCGCGACAGGAGGCGGCCTTCCATGCGCGGGCCGACTACTTCCGCCCGTTGCGCGAAGGCCGTGTGTATCCCGCAGCGCTGGGATGATGCGGCGGTGGCTTTTACCCCCGCTGGTTTCCGGCGTCACGTGTAGATCCACGCCATGCGTGGATGCACACCCTTTCAGCCCGGGTATGCCACCGACAGGATCGCGAACCCATGGCGGCCGCTGGGTAGCTCCACCTCGAACTCATCGTCCACCCGCTTCTTCAGCAGCGCGCGGGCCAACGGCGAATCGATGCTGATCCAGCCCGCACCGGCATCGGTCTCGTCCGGGCCGACGATGCGATATACGTGGATGTCGCCCGAGTCGACGTTCTCCAGCTCGATCGTCGCGCCGAAGAACACCGCGTTCGGATCGGTCGGCGCGGTATCGACAATGCGCAGCGCTTCCAGCCGCTTGGTCAGATAGCGCACGCGCCGGTCGATCTCGCCCAGCTGCTTCTTGCGGTAGGTGTACTCGGCATTCTCTGAGCGGTCGCCTTCCGCGGCGGCGGCGGCCAATGCCTTCACCACCTCCGGGCGCTTGTATCGCCACAGTTCGTCCAGTTCGGTCTTCAACCGCTGGTGGCCCTGTGCGGTGATCAGGGCCGTGCTTTTTTCCGCGGGGGGACGCCAACGCGACATCAGGTCTGCTTGTGCTCGTCAAAAGGTGCCGCGCCACTCGGCGCGACACGAAGTATCAGCGCTTTCCGCCGAAAATACCGCCGAGCAGGCCGCGCACGATCTGGTTGCCCAGCTTGGTGCCGACGGTGCGCGTGGTCTGCTTGGCCATGGTTTCGATCATGCCCTGGCGGCGCTTGGTGCCGAAGATCGCATCCTTGATGCTCTGGCCGAAGCCACCTTCCTGCGCCTCGTCCTGCTGGCGGGTACGGGCTTTGGGCGCATCGGCCTGTTCGACGGTCTTCTGCGCGCGCTGCGCCAACAGTTCGGCTGCCGATTCGCGGTTGATCGCGGTGTCGTAACGGGTACCGACCGGGCTGCCCGCGCGCACCTGCGCACGTTCGGCCTCGGTGATGGCGCCCATCCGGCAACGCGGTGGCGCGATCTGGGTCTGCTGCACGGGCGAGGGGATGCCCTTGTCCTGCAGCGTGGACACCAGCGCTTCGCCGGTACCCAGCTTGGCCAGCGTGGCGGCCACATCCAGCTTCGGGTTGGGCACGAAGGTTTCGGCGGCGACCTTCACCGCTTTCTGGTCGCGCGGGGTGAACGCACGCAGCGCATGCTGCACGCGGTTGCCGAGCTGGCCGAGAATGTTGGCCGGCACGTCATCCGGGAACTGCGAGCAGAAGTACACGCCCACGCCCTTGGAGCGGATCAGCCGGACCACCTGCTCGATGCGCTGCACCAGCGCCGGCGGTGCGTCATCGAACAGCAGGTGCGCCTCATCGAAGATGAAGACCAGCTTCGGCTTCTCCAGATCGCCCACTTCCGGCAGCGTTTCGAACAGCTCCGAGAGCAGCCACAGCAGGAAGGTCGAATACAGCCGCGGCTTGAGCACCAGCTGGTCGGCGGCGAGGATGCCGATCACGCCGCGGCCATCGTGGTTGACGCGCATGAGGTCGGCCAGCTCCAGCGCAGGCTCGCCGAAGAACGCTTCGCCGCCGTCCTGTGACAGGCGCAGCAGTGAGCGCTGGATCGCCGCCACGGTCTGGGCACTGACCAGGCCATATTCGGTGGAGATGTCCTTGCGCTCCTCGGCGACCAGGCCGAGCAGGGCGCGCAGATCATCCAGATCGAGCAGCAGCAGGCCGCGGTCGTCGGCGAGCTTGAACACGATGTCCAGCACGCCGGCCTGGGTATCGTTGAGTTCCAGGATGCGCGCGAGCAGGGTCGGGCCCATTTCACTGACCGTGGTGCGTACCGGGTGGCCGAGCTTGCCGTACAGGTCCCAGAAAATGGTCGGGCTGGCAGCGGGCGCGTAGTCGGCCACGCCGAGTTCGGTCGCGCGCTGCAGCAGCGCCTCGGTGCCGGCACCGGGCACGGCCAGGCCGGACACGTCACCCTTCACGTCGGCCAGGAACACCGGTACGCCGATCCGCGAGAAGCCTTCGGCCAGTGTCATCAGGGTGACGGTCTTGCCGGTGCCGGTCGCGCCGGCCACCAGGCCGTGGCGGTTGCCCAGCCGCGGCAACAGGGTCACGGGGATATCGTCGGTGATGCCTTTGCCGAGCAGAATCGGATCCATGGTCAACTCGCAGTGTGAATAGGCGGGATTCTAAACGTCGGCGTTGGCCGGCCGGCAGACGGGTTGCCCCGATGCAAGCGGCGCGGCTACTCTGCCCCATCGTTCGCACACAGTGCCAAAAATGCCCGTTCCTGTCTTGCTTGTCCGTGGTTGGCCGCTGTTGGCTGTTGCCGCGATGCTGTCGATCGTCCCCGAGGCCCATGCCCAGCGCGTCTCCGCCCGCGACAAGGCCAAGGTGGAGGCGCTCGACCAGCGCATGACAGCCGCCGAGAAGCGCTACAACGCGGCGCTGGTGCTGGTGAACAATGCCGACCCCAAGGGCACCAACGAGGCCGACGCCGCGTTGGAGGACATGGAGGATGTGATCAGCGCCTGTGTGGCCCAGAAGGGCTGCCAGGTCAGCAACCTGCTGCCGACCTACAAGCGCCTGCTCAAGAGCAACGCCGACAGCCAGCAGGACAGCGAGGACGGCACGGCCATCGCCGACGGCACCCTGCTGGAGGCCGACCCGGACCATGTCGGCCCGCTGGCCGCCGATGTGCCCGAGGCGGCCCGCGCCGCAGCGCTGCTCAACGACAAGCGGCACGCCTTCGACACCATGGTCGAGTACAACCCGGCCGTGCAGGCGGGCATCCGCCGCTGGCTGACCGACATGCGCCCGGCGCTGCTCACCAGTTACGAGAACTACCAGAACCTGCGTGCGGTGATGTGGCCGGAGTGGGAAAAGCGCGGCCTGCCCGAAGCGCTGCTGTTCGGGATCATGGCCAAGGAATCCAACGGCCGCGTGCACGCCTCCTCGCGTGCCGGCGCCGCCGGGCTGATGCAGTTCATGCCCGCCACCGGGCGTCGCTTCGGGCTGGGTCCGGACGGCACCGGCTTTGATACGCGCTTTGATGCCCGCAGCGCGGCCGAGGCCAGCGCGACCTACCTCAACGAACGCATGCGTGAGCTCAACAACAGCGTCGAGCTGTCGCTGGCCGGTTACAACGGCGGTGAAGGCCGCGCCATCCGCGTGTTCCGCCAGTACCCGGGGCAGGGCTTCTGGACCGACAGCGTCTACAACCAGTTCCCGGGCGAGACCAAGGACTACGTGCCGATGGTGATCGCCGCGGCGTGGATCTATCTGCACCCGCAGCAGTACGGCGTGGAGTTCCCGAAGATCAGCGCGCAGCCGGCCACCATCCGCCTGGCCAAATCGACCACGATCTACGAGCTGACCATCTGCCTGGGCAGCAGCGGCACCCGGGACGGCTACATGCGCGCCTTGCGCAACCTCAACCCGCGTTATGAGGCCGACGGCTGGATTCCGGCCGGCACCACCATCAACGCGACCACCCGCATCGCCGGCCTGTACAACCGGTTCTGCGTCAGCGGCCCGCGCGCCGATCTGGCCCGCACCCTCATCACCGCCGACCTCAATGCGGCGATCGTTCGCCCCACGGCGGTCAGCTACACCGGCAACGTGGCCGTGGGCAGCGTGGTTCCGGTCGCCCAGGCGCAGGCCATGCCTGCGGTGACCCCGGCCGCGCCGGTGGCCGTCCCGG
The DNA here is from genome assembly GCF_057333975.1 of Stenotrophomonas sp. AGC87. Classification (NCBI taxonomy): domain Bacteria; kingdom Pseudomonadati; phylum Pseudomonadota; class Gammaproteobacteria; order Lysobacterales; family Lysobacteraceae; genus Stenotrophomonas; species Stenotrophomonas sp. AGC87. The sequence continues at coordinate 31,379 of NZ_JBHFHW010000032.1, read as the reverse complement.
CCGCCAAGCCCAAGGCCAAGCCGGCCCGCAGTTACAAGGTCGGTAAGGGCGAGACCCTCGGCAAGATCGCCGCCAGGTTCCAGTGCGATGTACCGACCCTGGCCCGGGCCAACGGCCTCAAGGCACCCGCCTATTCGCTCAGGCAGGGCCAGAGCATCAAGCTGCAGGGCTGCGACAAGTAAGCCATAACCGGGTAGGCTCGCCGGCATCACGCCTGCGGCCGCCCGGCCCAGCACATCCATCGCAGCGTCGGCCACGTGCCGGCGCTCACCGCAACACGCATACAGGACAGCCAGATGGATATCACCGCAATCAACGAGATGTTCGCCAACATCCGTGAAAACACCGATTGGGACCTCAACGGCCCGATGCTGTGGGGCTACTTCTTCGTCAACACCACGCCGGAGCCGCTGCACGGCTTGGGCGAGAAGCTTGTTGAACTGGGGTATACCCTGGTGGAGGTGTTCGAACCGGACCTTGAAGAAGGCGAAGACCCGTACCACGTGCTGCACGTGGAGCGCGCCGAGGTGCACACCGAAGCCTCGCTGGATGCCCGCAACCATGAGCTGCAGGCCCTGGCCGAAGCGAACGGCGTGGAAGACTACGACGGCATGGACGTCGGCCCGGTCGAGATCTGATCGCAGCGGAACGTCTCACACAAAAAAACGCCCCGGTTTCCCGGGGCGTTTTTTTGTGGGCGTG
>NZ_JBHFHW010000032.1:28634-30587 GCF_057333975.1 Stenotrophomonas sp. AGC87 | reverse complement strand
CCCCCCCCCCCCCCCCCCCCCCCCCCCCCCCCCCCCCACGACCCTCACTTCAGAGTGGCCAGCGCCTGCCCCAGCTGTACCGCGTGCTCGGCATCCAGGTGCGGCGCGAAGTCAGCCACCCCGGGCGGCAGCAGCACGATCACGGTCGAGCCGTAATTGAAGCGCGCCATCTCCGCGAAGCGCTCCAGGGTGATGCCCTTGCCGCGGTAGTCTTTGCGCGTGATCGTATCGCCGTAGGCCGGAATCTCCTCGCCGCCCCACACCGTCTCCACGCCGGAGACCAGCAGCGCGCCGACCATCACCGAGACCATCGGGCCGAAGTCCGTATCGAAGTGACAGACCAGGCGTTCGTTGCGGGCGAACAGCCCCGGCACCCTGTTCACCGCGGCCGGGCCGACGCTGAACAACCGCCCCGGCACATGCACGGTCTCGCGCAGCGTGCCGGTCCACGGCATGTGCACGCGGTGGTAATCCTTCGGCGACAGATACACCGTGGCGAACAGGCCGTGGTGGAAGACCTCGGCATCCTTGGCATCGCCCAGTAGCTCGGCGGCGGTGAAGGACTGGCCCTTGGCCTGGAAGATGCGCCCGTCTTCGATCTTGCCCAGCTGGCTGATCCGGCCATCGGCCGGCATCACCAGCGTGCGCGGATCGGGATCGGCCACGCGCGCCCCCGGCTTCAACGCCCGGGTGAAGAACTGGTTGAAGGTCGGGTAGCTGCGCGGGTCCGGATTGGCCGCTTCGGCCAGATTCACGCCGAACTTGGCGGTCACCGTATCGATCAGCCAGCGCGAGAGCCGCGGGTTGCTGGAATACGCCAGTCTGCGCGCCATGGACGACAGCAGGCGGTGGGGCAGGGCGTAGCTCAGCGTGGTCATCAAACTCATGGGGCGGATTTCTCGGTCAGCAGTTGCAGGTCGCGGGCAATGGCCTGCGCTTGGAAAGGAGGGCGGATAAGACCGGCCAGGCGGCCTTCCGGGTCCAGCACGGCCAGGCTGGCCGAGTGCTCCAGGGTGTAATCCTCGGGATTCTCATCGAAGTGCTTGCCCGGCACCTTCTGGAACACGAAGCCCAGCGAGGTGGCGAAACGCTCCAGCGAGGGCACATCGGCCGTCGCGGCCAGCGTGTCCTTATGGAACGCATGCACGTACTCGCCCAGCCGTGCCGGCGTATCGCGCTCGGGATCGACCGAAATGAAGACCAGCCGCGGGCGCAGCGTCTCGGGCAGGGCTTCCCACTGTTTCTGGGCCTGGGCCAGATCGGCCAGCGTGGTCGGGCAGACATCCGGGCAGAAGGTGAAGCCCAGGAACACCAGGGTCCAATGGCCCTTCAGCTCGCCTGGGATCAGGCGGGTGCCGTCGGACTGGCTCAGATTGAAATCGGGCAGCGGGCGCGGCTGCGGATAGAAGGTGATCGACTCGGTGGCGGGGCGGTCACCGCCCGGCTTGGGCGCGAAGACCTTCTGCGCCACGACCAGCCCCAGCCCGGCGGCGAGGGCGATCAGCAGGATGATGCCGACATTGCGATTGAACATAAGGGCCCCGTCCCGGAAGTGGCCACCATGATAGAGGCAGCCACGCCCGATTGTCGGGAGGGGCGTCGGCACGGGTGGGTTTCCGGGACCCGCCGTGAATCCATCCGTGGCGTCTCGTGAGCAGCATCCATGCTGCTCGACGGTCCCGGAGCCCCACCCGTACCGCCACCTCGACAGTGGGCCGGTGCGTATGGGTAAGCAGAGCCAGGTGCACAGCCGAGCATCGAAACCTCAGCGTCTGGGCGGGGCAGGACACGGGTTGCTGTTGGCGAACTGCCGAGCGTGGCTCGGCACTACAGAAGCAGTCTTCGGCGCGTGTGCCGCGCGACAGCTGCCTTGGCCCTGGCTGTGCCCAAGGGCACCGACCCACTGTCAACGGCGTGGGGGGGGGGGGGGGGGGGGGGGGGGGGGGGGGGGGG
>NZ_JBHFHW010000032.1:24095-28587 GCF_057333975.1 Stenotrophomonas sp. AGC87 | reverse complement strand
CCCCCCCCCCCCCCCCCCCCCCCCCCCCCCCCCCCCCCCGCGCCAACCCACGAGCTGACAACCGCCGCATTGGCTTCTGTCTTGATCCTGGTCCTGGTCCTGGCCTGGCCCTGGCTCGTTTCGACTGCAACGGATGCCCCGACCCGCCCCAGCGCCTATAATCGGGGGCCACATTGCCTGTTGCCCCGCCATGACCGCCGAAACGGCCGCCGAACTCCACACGATCATCGACCTGATCCGCTACGGCACCAGCCGTTTCAACGCCGCAGGGCTGACCTTCGGGCACAGCTACGACAACGCCCTGGACGAAGCCACCCAGCTCGTCCTGCACAGCCTGCACCTCCCGCATGACCTCGGCCCCGCCTACGGCCAGGCGCGCCTGCTGCAGGACGAAAAGGTCCGCGTGCTGGAGCTGTTCCAGCGCCGCATCGACGAGCGCATCCCGGCTGCCTACCTCACCGGTGAGGCCTGGTTCGCCGGCCTGAGCTTCAAGAGCGACACCCGCGCCCTGGTGCCGCGCTCCCCGATCGCCGAACTGATCGAGTGCGGCTTCGAGCCGTGGCTGGCCGGCCGCGATGTCCATCGCGCCCTCGACCTGTGCACCGGCTCGGGCTGCATCGCCATCGCCATGGGCCACTACTACCCGAACTGGGAAGTAGACGGCGTCGACCTCAGCGACGAGGCATTGTCGCTGGCCGAAGAGAACAAGGAACGGCTGCAGACGCAGAACGTCACCCTGCTCAAGTCCGACCTGTTCAACGGCCTGACCGGCCGTCATTACGACCTGATCGTCACCAATCCCCCGTACGTCACCAACGATGAGACCGATGCCCTGCCGCAGGAATACGCCTACGAGCCGGAAATGGGCCTGCGTGCTGGCGACGACGGCCTGGACCTGGTGCTGAAGATCCTGCGCGACGCCCCGCTGCACCTGAGCGAGGATGGCCTGCTGATCTGTGAAGTGGGCGAGTCCGAGCAGCACCTGTACAAGCTGCTGCCGGAAGTGGATTTCCGCTGGGTCGAGTTCAAGGTCGGCCAGATGGGCATCTTCGCCGTGGAGTGCCGCGAACTGATCGCGCACAGCGCCCGCATCACCGAACTGGCAGCGCAGCGGCCGTGAGTTCCAACAGCTTCGGCAAACTGCTGACCGTCACCACCTTCGGCGAATCGCACGGTCCGGCGATCGGCTGCGTGGTGGACGGCTGTCCGCCGGGGCTGGAGATCAGCGCCGACGAATTCGCGCACGACCTGCAGCGGCGGGCCACCGGCAAGAGCCGGCACACCTCCGCGCGGCGTGAAGCCGATGAGATCGAGATCCTGTCCGGGGTGTACGAAGGCCGTACCACCGGCACCCCGATCGGCCTGCTGATCCGCAACACGGATCAGCGCAGCAAGGATTACAGCAACATCGCCCAGCAGTTCCGCCCGGGCCATGCCGACTACAGCTACTGGCAGAAGTACGGCATCCGCGATCCGCGCGGCGGTGGTCGTTCCTCCGCGCGCGAAACCACCATGCGCGTCGCTGCCGGTGTCATCGCCAAGAAGTGGCTGCTGCAGCGTCATGGCGTCACCGTACGCGGCTATCTCTCGCAGCTGGGCGAGATCACCCCGACCGGGTTCGACTGGTCGGCGGTGGAAGACAATCCGTTCTTCTGGCCGGTCGCCGATCAGGTGCCCGCGCTGGAGAGCTACATGGATGCGCTGCGCAAGTCCGGCGATTCGGTCGGTGCGCGGGTCAACGTGGTGGCTGACGGCGTACCGCCGGGCTGGGGCGAGCCGATCTACGGCAAGCTCGATGGCGATCTGGCGGCCGCGCTGATGAGCATCAATGCGGTCAAGGGCGTGGAGATCGGCGACGGCTTTGCCAGCGCCGCGCAGAAGGGCACCGAACACCGTGACCTGCTCACCCCGCAGGGCTTTGCCAGCAACCATGCCGGCGGCATCCTCGGTGGCATCTCCACCGGCCAGCAGGTCACCGCCTCGATCGTGCTCAAGCCGACCTCCAGCCTGCGCCTGCCCGGTGCCACGGTGGATGCCAGCGGTGCCTCGGTCGAGGTGATCACCACCGGCCGTCACGATCCGTGCGTGGGCATCCGTGCCACCCCGATCGCCGAGGCGATGATGGCCCTGGTGCTGATGGACCAGGCGCTGCGCCACCGCGCCCAGTGCGGTGATGTCGGCGAGATCACCCCGCGCATCCCGGGCACGATCGATGGCTGATCGGCGCCCCAAGGTCTGGGTCAGCCAGCCCCTGTTCGACGATGTCGTCGAACAGCTCGGGCAGCATTTCGACCTGACCATGACCGGCGACGTCACCCGCTATACGCCGCAGAAACTGGCCGAACAGCTGGCCCACGTCGACGGCGCGCTGATCACCCTCAACGAACGCATCGGTGCGGCCGAGATCGCCCATGCGCCTCAGCTGCGCGCGATCGCCAACGTCGGTGTGGGCTACAACAACCTGGATATCGACGCGCTCAGCGCCGCCGGCATCCTGGCCAGCAATACCCCGGATGTGTTGACCGAAACCACGGCCGACCTCGGCTTCGCGCTGCTGATGGCCACCGCCCGCCGCATCACCGAATCCGAGCGCTGGCTGCGTGACGGGCAGTGGGGCCAGTGGTCGTTCCAGACCATGCTCGGTGCGGACATCCACGGCAGCACGCTGGGCATTCTCGGCATGGGCCGCATCGGCCAAGGCATCGCCCGCCGCGGCGCACATGGCTTCGGCATGCGCGTGCTGTACCACAACCGTTCGCGGCTGCCCGAGGCCACCGAGGCCGAGGTCGGCGCGCAGTATGTGGATCTGGATGCGCTGCTGGCGCAGGCCGATCACCTCGTGCTCGTGCTGCCTTACAACGCCGCCTCGCACCACATCATCGATGCCGATGCACTGGCGAAGATGAAGCCGACCGCTACGCTGATCAACATCGCCCGCGGCGGTATCGTGGATGAGCTGGCGCTCGCCGATGCCCTGGCCAACGGGCGCCTGGCCGCGGCCGGGCTGGATGTGTTCGAAGGCGAGCCGACGGTGCGCCCGGAACTGCTCGCCCTGCACAACATCGTGCTGACTCCGCATATCGGCAGCGCCAGCCAGGCCACCCGGCGGGCGATGGTGCAGCTGGCCGTGGACAACCTGACCGCCGCACTGGGGCAGGGCCCGGATGCCGGCCAGCCGCCGAGCGCGATCAACGCCGACGCTGTCGCTGCCGTGAAAACCGGCGGCGCGACCGTGGGCGGCAAAAAAATCGACGACGCAAAACGATAGGGAACCGCGCTGGCCAACAGGCGAGGTTCCCGAACCGGTAGGTACCGACCGATGGTCGGCACATATCTCCAAGGCACGGCAGGTACCGATCGTTGGTCGGTACACATCCCCAACGCACGTTACGTATCGGCCACGGGTCGGTACACCCAACAGAGGTTTTCATGAGCAATCCAGATCGTCGTTTCCACGTCGCCGTCGTCGGTGCCACCGGTGCTGTCGGCGAAACCATGCTGGCCATCCTGGCCGAGCGCAACTTCCCGATCGCCACGCTGAGCCTGCTCGCGTCCTCGCGTTCGGCCGGTGGCGAGATCGAGTACCAGGGCGAGAAGATCAAGGTCCAGGACCTGAGCACCTTCGATCCGAACGGCGTGGACATCGCGCTGTTCTCCGCCGGTGGCAGCGTCTCCAAGGAGTTCGGCCCCAGGTTCGCAGCCGCCGGTGCCGTGGTGATCGACAACTCCTCGGCCTTCCGTTACGACGATGACGTCCCGCTGGTCGTCTCCGAAGTGAACCCGGAGGCGCTGAAGAACCGCCCGCGCGGGATCATCGCCAACCCGAACTGCTCGACCATGCAGATGCTGGTCGCACTCGCGCCGCTGCACCGCCAGTACGGCATCGAGCGCATCAACGTGGCCACCTACCAGTCGGTGTCCGGCGGCGGTCGCTCGGCGCTGGAAGAACTCGGCAAGCAGACCGGCCAGCTGCTCAGCTTCCAGGAAATCGATCCGCAGCGCTTCCCGGTGCAGATCGCGTTCAACCTGATCCCGCACATCGATGATTTCCAGGAGAACGGCTTCACCAAGGAAGAAATGAAGCTGGTCTGGGAAACCCGCAAGATCCTCGGCGATGACAGCATCCTGGTGAACCCGACCGCCGTGCGCGTGCCCGTGTTCTATGGTCACTCCGAAGCGGTCACCATCGAAACCCGCGACAAGGTCACCCCGGATGCCGCGCGTGAGCTGTTGTCACGTTCGCCGGGCGTGGAAGTGGTCGACAAGCATGAAGCGGGTGGCTATCCGACCCCGGTCACCCATGCCTCGGGTACCGATGCGGTGTACGTCGGCCGCATCCGTGAGGATCTGTCCCACCCGCGTGGCCTGAACCTGTGGATCGTCTCGGACAACATCCGCAAGGGCGCTGCCCTCAATGCCGTGCAGCTGGCCGAACTGGTCGCCGCCGAAGGCTGATCGCGTGGTGGGGGGGGGGGGGGGGGGGGGGGGGGGG
>NZ_JBHFHW010000032.1:19997-24038 GCF_057333975.1 Stenotrophomonas sp. AGC87 | reverse complement strand
GCATGGGGCCCCCCCCCACCACCCGCATTGAAACATCGCCGATCACGGGGGGAGCCGTTATATTGGCCGCCATGAAGAACCGGGCTCCGGGCGCAGTGCGTCCGCTCAAGTATGTGTCGACGCTGCTGCTGGCCCTGGCCAGCAGTTCCGCCATGGCCCTGGGCCTGGGCGATATCCGGGTGCTGTCCAAACCGGGCCAACCCTTGCTGGCCGAAATTCCGGTCATTTCCGCCGATCCGTCCGAGCTGGAAAACCTCCGCGTTGCGCTGGCCTCGCCGGCGACCTTCGCCCGGGTCGGGCTGGAACCGCCGTCCGGGTTGGTCAGCGAGCTGCAGTTTGAGTTGACCCGCAATGCGCAGGGCCGCGCTGTGGTGCGCGTCAGCAGTCATGCACCCGTGGCGACGCCCTCGTTGAATTTCCTGATCGAAGCCGATTGGGGGCAGGGCCGTCTGGTCCGCGAATACTCCGCCCTGGTGGATGCGCCCAACAGCGCCGCCGCCGTGGCCGAGCCGGAGATTGTGGCCCCGGCAGGCGCGATGTCCAATGCCATCATCCGCGAGCCCGAACCGCAGGCGGCCCCCCCCCCCCCCACGCCGCCGCGCCGTACGGAACCGGCGACCACGCCGCGCCCGGCCGCGCCGCGCGCTGCACAGGCCACTCCTGCCGCGCCCGTCGCCGCCGATGGCAGCGTCACCGTCCAGCGTGGCCAGACCCTCTCGCAGATCGCCGGTTCGCTGGCGCGCGAGCAGGGCATCAACCGCGACCAGGCGATGATCGCGCTGCTGCGGACCAATCCAGAGGCCTTCATCCGTGGCAACGTGAACCTGCTCAAGCAGGGCGCGGTGCTGCGTACCCCGGGCGTCGATGGGCTTGCCCAGATCGATGCACAACAAGCTGCGGCGATCGTGCGCGAGCACACCGCGCAATGGCGGCAGTCGCGCGCTGCGATCCCGCAGCCCGCCGACAGCGGGGTGGCCGCCGCGCCGTCTCCAGCCCCGGCCGCACCGACCGCCGCTGGCCAGGGCGCACGCCTGGAAATCGCGCCGGCCGTCGCCGCCGCCGGCACCACCGCAGGCACAACCACCGGCACCGCTGCCGGCACCGAGGGCGACATGCTGGCTAACGAACAACTGCGACAGGCCAAGGAAGACGTCGCCACACGCGATGCCGAGATCCAGGAACTGCGCGAACGCGTGGCCGAGCTGGAGAAGCTCAAGGCCCAGCAGCAGTCGCTGATCACGTTGAAGGACAACGAACTGGCCGCTGCGCAACAGGGCCTGGAGCAGGCCCCCGGCCCGCGTGACAGCGCCGGCGGTGGCTGGTACTGGCTGGGCCTGGTTGTGCTGCTGCTGGTGGTGGGTGGTTGGGCGCTGGTACGTCGCCGCAAGCCGTCGCCGCTGCCGCCGCTGTCGCGCGATGGGCTCGATGGCACGGCATTGGCTGCCGCTGTCCCTGCGGCCGACTCTGTGGACGAACTGGCAGCGCAGCAGGAGGACGTGCAGCGCGTGCCGGACGAAGAGGCCGTTGTAGAGGCCGACGTCTACGCCGGGCTGCGCCGCGAGCCGGTGTTCTCGCTGGCGCCCTCCATGCACGATGCGCAGCCGCACGATCGCCTGGACGCGACGCAGTGGAGTGCCGACGTGACGGACGAGGCGCCGGTGTTGCCCGAGGTCGAGGCCACCGCTGCGTCGGCCTACGGCATCGACGCCGACGCGCAGCATGTGACGGTGGACGATGCGCTGTTGCGTGAACCGGTGCCGCTGATCGAGCCGCCGGCCCACGCGCTGGAAGCCGCCGCACAGCCTTCGTTCCGTGGCGTCTTCGAATTCCCGGACGAATCGGTGACCGGCGAAGAACACCGTCTGGATGCTAGCGATGATCACGCTGGCCTCGACGCTGCGCCGGTCATCGCCAGTGTGGACGACACGGCCCGCGCGGATGACACTGCCGATGCCGCTGCTCCGCCGGCCGACGAGGCCCCCATCGCCCCGGTCGGCAGCCCTGGCCGCGACCGCCTGGAACTGGCCATCGCCTACCTGGACCTCGGCGATGCCGAGACCGCGCGGACCCTGCTGCACGAAGTGGCCGTCGGCGCCGCCCCGCACAGCCAGGCCGAGGCGCGCGAACTACTGGCGCGACTGGGATGAGCGACGCCCGCCCGCTGGCCGCCCGTGAACGCCGCCTGGACTATGTCGAGTTCGCTTCGCGCGATCCCGCAGCCAGTCGCCACTTCTTCGAGCAGGTGTTCGGCTGGTCGTTCGTGGATTACGGCCCGGACTACACCGCCTTCGACGATGGCCGCTTCCAGGGCGGCTTCTTCCGCGCTGAGCCGCAGACGGCGGCGGGTGGGGGCGCACCATTGCTGGTGATCTACGCCGATGATCTGCAGCCCATGCTCGAAGCCGTGCTGGCCCAGGGCGGGCAGATCATCAAGCCGGTGTTCGCCTTCCCCGGCGGCAGCCGGTTCCAGTTCCTGGAGCCCGGCGGCAACGAGCTGGCCGTGTGGTCCGAGCGCGACGCCGTCTGATGCACTACCCGGCGCCTGCGCCGGCCCCCCAAAACATAGAGGTTCACCATGCGCTACGCACTGGGCGTGGAATACGACGGCAGCGAATTCAAGGGCTGGCAGCAGTTGGGCGAGAGCGGCTGCCCGAGCGTGCAGGCCAGCCTGCAGGACGCGCTGTCCTCGGTGGCCAATGCGCCGATCCAGGTGGTGTGTGCCGGGCGTACCGATGCCGGGGTGCACGGTGAATGCCAGGTCGTGCATTTCGATACCGATGTCGTGCGCGATCCGCGCAGCTGGATGCTGGGCACCACCACCCGTTTGCCGCGCTCCATCGCTGTGCGCTGGTGCGTACCGGTGGCCGACGAGTTCCACGCACGTTTCGCCGCGCGCGCGCGCCGCTACCGCTATCGCCTGCTCAACCGCCAGGTCCGCCCGGCGCTGTACCGGCAGACCCTGAGCTGGGAGCGCAGGCCGCTGGATGCCGAGCTGATGCACGCGGCCGGGCAGGCCCTGTTGGGCGAGAACGACTTCAGCGCCTTCCGCAGCGTGCAGTGCGAGGCCCTGCACGCGCGCCGGCACATGCAATCGCTCTCGGTGACCCGTCAGGGCGAGGTGGTGGAGGTCGCCGTTCAGGCCAATGCATTCCTTCATCACATGGTGCGCAATATCGTCGGTTCATTGATCCTGGTCGGTTGTGGTGAGCAGCCGGTCGCGTGGATGGGGCAACTGCTGGCCGGGCGCGACCGCACCGTGGCTGGCCCGACCGCTCCGCCGCAGGGATTGGTCTTCGTTGGTCCCCTGTACCCCGACAACTGGCAGCTGCCTGCCGAGGTCACCTTATGAGCCGCTCCTTCTACCGCACCCGTATCAAGTTCTGCGGCATGACCCGTGCCGGCGATGTGCGCCTGGCCGGCGAGCTCGGCGTGGACGCCGTTGGCTTCATCTTCGCCCGCGAGAGCAAACGCCGGGTCGCGCCGGCCGAGGCGCGCGCCATGCGCCAGGCAATCGCCCCGATGGTCGACGTGGTGGCCCTGTTCCGCGACAACACCAAGGAAGAGGTGCGCGAAGTGCTGCGCACCGTGCGGCCGACCCTGCTGCAGTTCCACGGAGACGAAGACGAATCGTTCTGCCGCAGCTTCAACATGCCGTACCTGAAGGCCGTGGCGATGGGGGGCAAGGACGAGGTCAACGCCCGCCAGCTGCAGCTGCGTTATCCCAGCGCGGCCGGCTTCCTGTTCGACAGCCACGCCCCCGGTGGCGGCGGTGGCACCGGCGTCGCCTTCGACTGGACCCGCCTGCCGACTGGCCTGCACCGGCCGTTCCTGCTGGCCGGCGGGATCACCCCGGACAACGTGTTCGACGCGATCGTGGCCACGCTGCCGTGGGGTGTGGATGTGTCCAGTGGCATCGAATCCGAACCGGGCATCAAGGACGGCTACAAGATGCGCAAGTTCGTCGAAGAAGTGCGTCGCGCCGATTGCCACGAGGCCGATTGATCGACGGCGGCCCCCCCCCCAGGGGGGGCCGGCCCCGCC
>NZ_JBHFHW010000032.1:0-19973 GCF_057333975.1 Stenotrophomonas sp. AGC87 | reverse complement strand
CCCCACTGCCCGCCGCGCCTGACGCGGCGGCGCTTCTATGGGCGCAGGCCGGAGTTTCACGTAGCATCGACAGGACATGGCGCGGCCGGTTCGGCGCGTAGTCGCGGGAAGCCGGCGTGCTTCCCACAGGAGGCAGCCGCAAAAAGGTCGGCCGCGATCGCAGGGAAAGCACGGAATGAACGAGTTCCTCAATGTCGCGTTGACGTTTCCCACGCTGCCTTACAGCGTCGTGCTGGCGTTCGCGGTGCTGTACTGGATGCTGGCCGCATTCGGTGTGGTCGATGACGGCATGGTCCACGACGGCATGGACCTGCATCTGGGCGATGACGGTCTGCACGGCATTTCCGGCATGTTCTCGCGTCTGGGCATGGGCGGCGCACCGGTGATGCTGGTGATCCTGCTGCTGGCGTTTTTCGGCTGGACCGCCACCTACTTCGTCCATCTGTTCCTGCTGCAGTCGCTGCCCGCTCCAGGGCGTTGGCTGGCCGGCAGCGTCACTGCCGTACTCGCGTTGATTCCCGCCGTGCCGCTGAGCGTGATCGTGCTGCGTCCGATCCGGCGCCTGCTGCTGCGTCTGCGCCCGGTCGAGCAGGCCTCGCTGCTGGGCCGGGTGGGCGTGGTCGCCTCGCCCCAGGTCAGCGCGGGCAGCGGCCATGCCACCGTCGATGACGGCGGTGCCGGCCTGATCCTGCAGGTGCGCACGAGCGACGACGCGATCCTGGCGCGCGGCGAGCGCGTGGTCCTGCTGGACTACGTCGCCGAACACAACCATTACCTGGTGGTACGTGCAGACGACCACCCCGCGCTTTCGATCCAAGACAGCCTGATTACGGGCGATAAGGAGATCCATCGATGAGTTTTGCGACCTTGGCCCCGTTCCTGATCGGGGTAGGCATCCTGCTGGTCTTCCTGCTCGGCCTCGCCGGCCTGTTCAAGGCCTTCTACCGCAAGGTCGACCAGGGCGTGGCGCTGATCGTCAACGACATGAGCGCCCAGCCCAAGGTGCACTTCACCGGTGCGCTGATCATCCCGGTGCTGTACCGCGCCGAGCTGATGCGGATCAGCCTGATCACCCTGCAGATCGACCGCCGCGGCAAGGAAGGCCTGATCTGCCGCGACAACATGCGCGCCGACATCGCCGTGGCCTTCTACCTGCGCGTCAACGAAACCCAGGCCGACGTGCTCCGGGTGGCCAAGGCGATCGGTGCCGACCGCGCCTCGGACAAGCATGCCGTGGATGAGCTGTTCAACGCCAAGTTCTCCGAGGCGCTGAAGACGGTGGGCAAGAAGTTCGAGTTCACCGAACTGTTCGAAAAGCGCCAGGAATTCCGCGACGAGATCATTGCCGTGATCGGCAACGACCTCAACGGCTATGCGCTGGAAGACGTCGCCATCGACTACCTGGAGCAGACCCCCAAGCTGCTGCTGGACCAGAACAACATCCTCGATGCCCAGGGCATCCGCAAGATCACCGAGCTGACCGCCACCCATAACGTGGTCACCAACGAGCTGGAACAGAACGAAAAGCTGGCCATCACCAAGAAGAACGTCGAAGCGCGTGAAGCGCTGCTGGCGCTGGAACGCCAGCAGGCCGAAGCCGAAGCCCGCCAGAAGCGCGAGATCGGAACCATCCGCGCGCGTGAGGAAGCCGAGACCGCCAAGGTCCAGGAAGAGCAGCGCCAGCTGTCCGAACAGGCACGCATCGAAGCGCAGGAAGTCATCGACATCCGCGAACAGAACCGCATGCGCGAAGTGGAAGTGGCCGAGCAGAACCGCCAGCGTGCGGTGGCCATCGAATCCGAGCGCGTCGAGCGCGCGCGCCAGCTGGAGCAGGTCACCACCCAGCGTGAAGTGCAGCTGCAGGGCGTGGAGCGCGACAAGGTGGTCGAGTCCGGCAAGATGGACGTGGCCAACATCACCCGCGAGCGCATCGCCATCGACAAGACCGTGGCCCAGGAAGAAGAGCGCATCAAGGAGGTGCGTGAGGTGTCCGAAGCCGATCGCCAGAAGCAGGTGCTGATCCTGGAAGCCGAAGGCAAGGCGCAGGAACTGCTGGTGCGCCAGGTCAAGGAAGCACAGGCGGCCGAAACCTCGGCCAAGCACCGCGCCGTGGAAATCACCACCCTGGCCCAGGCCCAGCACGAAGCGGCCGGCAAGCAGGCCGATGCCAAGCGCCTGCTGGCCGACGGTACTCGTGCCGAACAGGCCGCCCCCGGCCTGGCCGAGGCGCAGGTGCGCGAGGCCTCGGCGCTGGCCATCGAGAAGGTCGGCATCGCCGAAGCCCGCGTGATCGAGGCCAAGGCCGAAGCCAGCCTCAAGCAGGGCACCAACGAGGCCCGCGTGCTGGCCGAGAACCTGCAGGCCCAGGCCCACGGTGAAGAACAGATGGGCCGTGCCCGCGCCACCGCGACCGAGTCCATCGGCGGCGCCGAAGCCGGCGTGGTGCAGAAGAAGCTGCTGGCCGAGGCCGAAGGCCTGGTCCGCAAGTTCGAGGCGATCGGCTCGCTCAGCGACACCGCGCGCGGCCACGAAGAGTTCCGCATGATGCTCGACAACAGCCTCAAGCAGGCGCTGGCCTCGATCGATGCCGGCAAGGAAGTCTCGCGCGAGAACGCCGGCGTCATCGCCAGTGCGCTGCGCAACGCCGACATCGACCTGGTGGGCGGCGACGGCGGCATGTTCGAGAACCTGATCAAGGCCGTGTCGCTGGGCAAGTCCATCGAAGGCCTGGCCGACAAGAGCCCGATCGTGCAGGAGCTGATGCAGCGCTACCTGGGCGTGGGCCCGCGCGAATCCGCGCCGCGCCAGATCAGCGAAGACGCCGTTGAGGCGGTGCCCAGCGTGACCGCCACCGTGGTCGAAACCCGCTGAGCCCCACTGCCGGCGCGCCGCCTTGGGGTGGCGTGTCCGGCACCCCGGCGGTGGCCGTGACGCCACTGCCACGCCTTTCCCGGCCGGCTCGCCCGGCCGGTGGTCCGTGAGCCGGAAGGAAGCCGATGTCCGATACCGCCAACCGTCCCGAGCCGTCCGCGCCGGAAGCCACCGCCAGCGTCGACCAGGCCGTTGCCCAGGGCGGCGCCTATGAAGTGCTGCGCCGCCGCCTGGCCGAGCAGGGCAGCCGCCTGCGCAGCGTTGCCGATGGCCTCAACCGGCAGCGCCTGGCCGAGTTCGGCGACAGCCGGCTGGAGGTCACCGGCCGCTTCCGCATCCGCAGCGAAAACAACTGCGTCGGCCGCGACATCGTCCAGGTCGGGCCGGACCTGCTGCTGTTCGGCTACAACGTCTATATCGGGCTCAAGACCCAGACCCGCGTCGAAGACGTGTTCGGGTTGTACCGGCTGGTGCAGGCCAACGACGGCTACGACGTGGTGCCGGTGGACGCCAAGGGCAGCTTCCTGGCCCAGCCAGCGTTCGTGCACGACTTCGGCGAGCTCTACGCCTATTACAAGCATGCGCGCCTGCTGCAGCTGATCGTGGTCGGCGACAAGCTGCTGGCCTCCTTCCAGATCGGCGAGCGCAGCAGCGACGTGCGCGTCTTCCGCTGGGCGCTGGCCCGCGACGGCGCACTGACCTACCTGGACGCCCGAGGCGAGCGCGACATCGCACTGCCGCCGCCGTTCGATTTCGAGTGGACCCGCGCCACGCGCGACATGGCCGTCACCGGCCGCCATGCGCACCTGAACATCCTCGACAGTCTGTTCGTGGAAACCACCGGTGGCGATCTGACCATCAAGGTCGAGAACAACACCGAGAGCGGGCAGGGTGTCTACAGCGAACCGGTCGAAGACAGCACGCAATCGCTGGACGACGCGCAGTTCGACTTCGCCCGGGTAGGGTCGCTGATCCTGCTCAAGGTGCTGCCGTACCGCGAAACGGTGTGGCGGGGCCTGATCTACAACACGCTCACCGGCAACATCACCCGCAACGATGCGATCGTGCAGGCCTGCGTGCAGCTGCCTGAAGACCACGGCATCATCTTCCCCGGCGGCTATTACCTGCAAAGCGGCGAGCACAAGGCGTTCGACGCGGCGATGGACGGCATGCAGTTCAAGCGCGCCATCCGCTCGCCCAATGGCGAAGATGTTCTCTACATTTTCTACGAGCGCGAAGGTGGGCGCTCGGCGCTGTTTGTCTACAACACCATTCAGCGCGTGCTGCAGAATCCGGTGTTCGGCCACGGCTACGCCTTCATGCACGATGGGCGCATGGTGCTGTTCCATGCCGAAGGCAGCGAGCCCACCCGCATCCACGCCATGCAGGTGTGGCAAACGCCGTTCAGCAGCGACGAGTTCGCCGCCAGCCGTCCGCCCGGCAACACCTTCATGGGCCGCATCGGCAATGCCGAACTGGTGCGCGGCATCTCCAACCTGTTCGACCTGGCCCGCACCATCGAAGGCGATGACGTGTCGGTGCAGCGCTACCAGCGCCTGGTGCAGGATACCCGGCGCCTGTTCGACGCCCACCATTGGCTGGACGACGCGCAATGCAGCGGCGCAGTCAGCCTGCTGCGCGAGGTCAGCAGCACCGGCGAGTCGGTGCTGGACGAATACGAGAAGGTGCAGTCGATCCGCGCGCAGTCCGCGCAGGCCATGGCCCAGGCGCAGAGCACGCAGAAGGCTTTGCTGGCGCGCCTGCAGCCGGAGAACTGGCAAGAGGTGCAGTCCTTCGTCGAGGCGCTCAATGCGATCTCGGCGCAGCGTGGGCACCTGCTCACCATCCGCGATTACCGCTATATCGACACCGACCTGATCGATGCGATGACCGCCGCGCTGCAGCAGGCGCACGAGGCCATCGGCGCGGCCACCGGCGCGTTCCTGGCCGGCGATGCCGCGCTGGCCCCGCTGGGCGAGCGCCTGCAGGCGCTGGACGAGGCGGCCCAGCGGGCCGAAAGCGCGCGCGTGCTGGACGAGCAGCTGGCCGGCCTACGCGCCATGTCAGCTGACCTGGACATGCTCTCCGAGCTGATGGCCGGGCTGAAAGTCGACGACGCCACCGCGCGCACCGGCGTGGTCGAGGCGATCTCGGCCATCTACGCGCGCCTCAACCAGACCCGCGCACGCGCCGAACAGCGCCGCCGCAACCTGGGTTCGGCCGAAGCGGTGGCACAGTTCGCCGCGCAGTTCGCGCTGTTTTCGCAGGCCATCACCAGCGCGCTGGCGATGGCCACCGATCCCGAACGCGCCGACGAACAAATGTCGCGGCTGCTGGTGCAGCTGGAGGAACTGGAAAGCCAGTTCGGCGAGCACGAGCAGTTCCTGGGCGACATCCTGGCCAAGCGCGAAGAGCTGATCGATGCCTTCGAAGCGCACAAGCAGGCGCTGCTGGACGAGCGCCAGCGCAAGGCACGCTCGGTGCTGGATGCGGCCACCCGCATCCTCGACGGCCTGGCCAAGCGCACCGAGCGCTTCGCCACCGCCGACGAGCTCAACGCGTTCTTTGCCGGCGACCCGCTGATCCTCAAGCTGCGCGAACTGGCCGAGCGCCTGCGCGGCCTGCGTGACAGCGTCAAGGCCGATGACATCGAATCGCGCCTGAAAGGCGTGCGCGACCAGGCTGTACGCGCACTGCGCGACCGCAGCGACCTGTTCGAAGCCGGTGGCAACATCGTGCGCCTGGGCCCGCGGCACCGCTTCAGCGTGAACACCCAGGCGCTGGATCTGACCATCCTGCCGCGCGGCGACGCGTTGGCCATCCACCTCACCGGCACCGATTTCCTGGAGCCGCTGCACGATCCCGAACTGGCCGAACTCAAGCCGTACTGGCAGCTCAGCCTCGATTCGGAATCGGACACGCTGTACCGCGGCGAATACCTGGCCGGCAGCGTGCTGCGCGCGGCCATGGAAAACCGTGAGGGGCTCGACCTGGCCGGGTTGCAGCACAACGCTGCCGAGCCGGACGCTCTGGAACGCAGCGTGCGTGATTTCGCCGCGCCGCGTTACCGCGAAGGCTACGAGCGCGGTATCCATGACCACGACGCCACCGTGATCCTGCGCGCGCTGCTGCCACTGCAGCAGGCGGCTGGCACCCTGTTGCATGCGCCGCGCGTACGCGCGCTGGCCATGCTGTTCTGGGCTGCGCGGCAGCGCCGCGAAGACGTGGCCCAGTGGCCAGCACGCCAGGCCGGCGCCGATGCGATCGCGCGCCTGTTCGGGTCCGATGAAGGCCGCCAGGCCCTGCGCACGGAGATGGCGCTGGCCGTGGCCGCGTTCAACAGCGAGCACGCGTTGCCGTTCACGGCGGACGACCACCTGGCGGCCGCCGCCTATCTCGCCGACGAGCTGTCGGCGGGCGAGCCGGTGTTCACCAGCAGCCGCTACGCGTTGGCGTTGCTGGAGGCACTGGGCCAGCAGCTGCAGGCGGCCGGCCAGCGCGAGGCGCTGGAGCGCGCCCTGCAGCGCGAGCAGGACGGCCTGGGCACGCGTTGGGCGCTGGCCGGGCAGTGGCTGCGCGCCCTGTGCCGCACTCCGGCGTTCACCGACCACGCCGGCTATGCCGACGAGGCGGCCGCGCTGCTGCTGGTGCAGCGTGCGCTGCGCACCCGTGCCAGCGACGCCGCGCTGCTGGTCAGCGTGGGTGGCCTGCTGGGCGAACACCCGCGCATCGTGCAGGGCCACATGACCCTGTCGCTGGATGATTTCCTGGCGCGCCTGCAGCACCACACCGGCGTGTTCGTGCCTGCGTTCCATGCCTACCAGGCGGTCCGCCAGCGCATCGCCACGCGCGAACGCGACACCCTGCGCCTGTCGGAGTTCAAGGCGCGGCCGCTGTCCTCGTTTGTGCGCAACAAGCTGATCAACGACGTGTACCTTGGCGTGATCGGCGACAACTTGGCCAAGCAGATGGGCACCGTGGGCGAGAACAAGCGCAGCGACCTGATGGGCCTGCTGATGATGATCTCGCCGCCCGGCTACGGCAAAACCACGCTGATGGAATACGTGGCGCACCGCCTCGGCCTGGTCTTCATGAAGATCAACGGCCCGGCGCTGGGCCACGAGGTGCGCTCGCTGGACCCGGCCCAGGCGCCGGACGCCACCTCGCGGCAGGAGCTGGAAAAGCTCAACCTGGCGCTGGAGATGGGCAACAACACCATGCTGTATGTCGACGACATCCAGCACACCCACCCGGAATTCCTGCAGAAGTTCATCTCGCTGTGCGACGGCACGCGGCGCATCGAAGGCGTGTGGCGCGGGCGCACCCGCACCTACGACATGCGCGGCAAGAAGTTCTGCGTGGTGATGGCCGGCAACCCGTATACCGAGTCCGGCGAGGTGTTCAAGATTCCGGACATGCTGGCCAACCGCGCCGACATCTACAACCTGGGTGACGTGCTGGGCGGCATGGAAGATGCCTTCACCCTGAGCTACATCGAAAACAGCCTGACCTCCAATCCGGTGCTGGCGCCGCTGGCCACGCGCGACATGGCCGACCTGTACCTGCTGGTGGAGCGGGCGATGGGCAAGGAGGTGTCCACCAACGCGCTCAGCCATGCTTACAGTGGCGCGGAGGTCAACGAGATCGTCGCCACGCTGCAGCGCATGCTGCGCGTGCGCGACGTGGTCTACCGGGTCAACCAGCAGTACATCGCCAGTGCCGCGCAGGACGACCGCTACCGCACCGAACCGGCGTTCCGGCTGCAGGGCAGCTACCGCAACATGAACAAGCTGTCGGAGAAGATCTCGCCGGTGATGAACGACGCCGAGCTGCAGCAGCTGGTGTCCGACCACTACCTGGGCGAGGCGCAGCTGCTTACCACCGGGGCCGAGGAAAACCTGCTCAAGTTGACCGAACTGCGTGGCCTGCTGCAGGGCGACGAACTGGCGCGCTGGCAGCAGATCAAGCGCGACTTCCTGCGCAACAAGGCGATGGGCGCCGACGATGCCGATGTGGGCGGCCGCGTGGTAGCGCAGCTGGCCGATATCGCCAGCGCGTTGCAGCTGCCGCCGCCTGCCGCCGTGGCCGAGGTCGAACCCGCACCATGGCCGGCGTTGCTGTCGGCGCTGGAGCGGTTGTCGGCCGCACGCGCCGAGCCGGTACCGGTCGCCGCCGCCTCGGCCGCGCCAGTGACGCTGCCGCTGGCCGAACCGCTGGCCAGTGGCTTGCAGGCCGGGCTGGCCCCGCTGCTGCAGCTATTGGGCGATTCGCATCAGCAACAGGTGCGCACCGGCGAAACGTTGGCGTTGTTGGCCGGCTGGGTGCGCCAGCAGATGGAGAGCGGTCCCGCCCCGCGCGTGGGTGCCCGTCCGAAGCGCGCCTCAACGCCCGAGGAACGCGCCCTGGATGAGGCGTTGATGCGCCACTTCTACGGTGAATCGAGCCTGCCGCCGCGGTGGGAACGCGACGGCGGTGACGCGCCTGCATGACCACGCCGTCGCTGCCTGCGCTGCCGGCGCCGCCGGCCACCATTGGTGCGGACGCGGCGGTGCTGTCGCGCTACGGCGAGGTGCTGCTGCAGGCGTTGACCTCGCACGCCTCGGGTGCCGGTACGTACGAAGGCGACCCGCGCAGCGGTCTGGTCGCGGCGCTGTCGCAGCTTGCCCTGGCGCTGCAGGCGGGCAATCCCGCCCGCTTGCGCCGCCAGACCAGTTGGTGGGGGCGGCTGCTGGGGCGTGACGTGGAGCGCCAGGCCGATGCCGATGCGCTGCAGGCGCAGTGCGGCGTCCTGCTGCTCAAGGCGCAGGCGAACGCCCGCCTGCTGGGCGCCGTGGTCGAGGCCAGCACGCACGCGGCCGCGGTGGATCTGCACGCCGCGCAGGCGCTGGAACAGTGGGCCGATGCAGGAACGGCGCTGGGCGCGGATCTGCCCACCGATGCGCAGGACACGTTGCAGCAGCGCGTGACCCACCTGCGGACGCTGGCCTCGCTCAAGCGCGTTCAGGCCGGCCAGACGCAACTGCTGCAGGCCCAGGACACCGCCCTGCTGGACCACGTCCAGCGCATCGTCGCGGTACTGATGCCGGCGTGGCAGCAGGCCGTGCGTGCGAGAAGCACCCAATCGCATGCACGGCAGAATGACCAGGCGGCGCAGCTGCTGGGCCAGATCCGCGCCGAGGTTGCAGCGGCGCAGGCTAGACTTCCCTGAGTACACTGACCCGTGCCGGCGCTCCGGCCGCCCTTCACAATGGAGATGCATCGATGACCCAGGATTCCCAGCCGAACGCGCCCCTCCCGGTGGAGGTCAGCGTGGATGTCATCGATGACAGCGCACTGCAGGCGCTGGGCCTGGGGCGGGAGGACCTGCCGAAGATCGCCGAGATCGGGCGCGGGCTGGACGACATCCGGCCGGGCAACCTGCAGGTGTTCGGGCGCGACGCGGCGGCCAAGACGGCGGCGTTTTCCAGCCAGCTGCTCGACCAGGTACGCAACCGCGACCTTGATGCCAGCGGCGACAAGCTGGGCGAGGTGGTGCGCATTGCGCGCTCGCTGAAGCTCGACGGCTTGGCCGAACGCTCGAAGGTGCCGGTGATCGGTGGGTTGATCGACAAGCTGCGCGCCTCCAAGGGCGAGCTGGTGCAGAAATTCAGCGACACCAACCGCCAGATCGAACAGCTGATGGGCGACGTGGGCAGCCAGCAGGCGCTGATGGGCCAGCGCGTGGTCGAGTTCGACCGCATGCACGACATCGTCCGCGAAGAACGCCACGGCCTGGGCCTGCACATCGCCGCCGGCAAGCGCCGGATCGCCTCGCTGCGCAGCGAACAGCTGGCCGGGCAGGGCCAGGACGATCCGCAGCAGCGCATCCGCCAGGGCGAGCTGGACAACGCGATCCGGCTGCTCGACAAGCGCGTGGGCGACCTGGTGGTGATGCAGCACGCGGCCGACCAGTCGTTGCCGATGATCCGGCTGATCCAGGCCAACGCGATCCTGTTGATCGAGAAGTTCAACACGGTCCGCGACATCACCATTCCGTCGTGGAAGCGCCAGTTCGCGATCCAGTTGTCGCTCAACGAGCAGAAGAACGCGGTGGCGCTGTCCAATGCGATCGACGATGCCACCAACGACATGATGCGGCGCAACGCCGACCTGCTGCGCCAGACCACCGTGGAGACGGCCAAGGCCAACCAGCGCGCGGTGATCGACGTGGCCACGCTGCGCCATGTACACGAGCAGCTGATCGCCACGGTGGAAGAAGTGCGCACCATCCACCGCGAAGGCATGCAGCAGCGCCAGCAGGCCGAAGTGGAGCTCGCGCGCCTGCGCGACGACGTGCAGCAGCGCCTGGCGGCGCCGACCGCCGTCTGACCGACGCGCGCCCGGCATCGTCCCCACCAACGGTGGGGACCTACAACCCCGCCAACTGCTGCTGCAGCCACTCGGCCAGCGCATCCACCCGCGGATCGGCCGCCCCCTCCGGCGTGGCCAGCACCCAGAACCCGCCGGTGGCGCCGAATCCCCAGGGAGCCAGCAGCCGGCCGGCGGCCAGCTCATCGGCCACGAGCGGTTCTGGCGCGATCGCCACGCCCAGTCCGGCGACCGCTGCTTCCAGCAGGTAGTACAGATGCTCGAAGCCGCTGCCCAGTTGCAGCTGGGCCGGCTCCAGCCCATGCGACAGGGCCCAGGCCGGCCACGCCTGCGGGCGTGAGGTCGTATGCAACAGCGATTCGCCCAACAAGCAGGAGGGCGGCTGATGCGCCAGCCGCGCCGCGGCCGGGTGCTGCGGACTCACCACCACGCCCACCCGCTCCGGTGCCAGCTCGCGCACCTGCCAGCCGCGTGGCCACGGCGGCTGAGCGAGCAGCAGGACCGCATCCAGGCCCTGCTGCTCGGCGGTGAAGCTCCCGTCCTGGGCGGACCAATGCAGCGGCAGCTGGGGCAGGGCGGTCTGCAGCGCCTGCAGGCGGGGAATCATCCAGCGCGCCAGGATGCTGCCGCTGCAGCCGAGCACCAGCGCTTCGGGCCGCTGCTGGCGCTTGATCGCCATTACCGCCTCGCGGATCTGCTCGAAGGCGCCTTCGCAGGCGGCCTGCAGATCCTCACCAGCGCGGGTCAGGCGCAGCCCACGCCCTTCGCGCTGGAACAGCACGACGCCGAGGTGTTCCTCCAGCAGGCGCAGTTGGCGGCTGATCGCGCCATGGGTGACATGCAGTGCCTCGGCGGCACGGCCAACCCCGCCCAGCCGGGCGGCCGCTTCAAAGCTGCGCAGGGCATTGAGCGGGGGCAACGGTCCGTCGGTCATGTGAGTTTTCCTGACAGGTCGTGGCAGATATTATCGATATTCCTGTCATGACAGGTGCGTTAAATTGGCAGCCTGTCTCCACCGGCTGTCGCGCTATGTCTGCTTCCCCCATCTCCCCCATCGTCGATTTCCACGCCTATCCCGATGCCAACGGCCATTTCGGCCGCTACGGCGGGAGTTTCGTCGCCGAGACCCTGATCGGGCCGTTGCAGGAGCTGGCGGCCGCCTACGACCAAGCGCGTCGCGATCCGGCCTTCATCGCCGCCTACGACAAGGATCTGACCCACTATGTGGGCCGTCCGAGCCCGATCTATCACGCCGAGCGCCTCAGCCAGCAGGTCGGCGGCGCACAGATCCTGCTCAAGCGCGAGGACCTGAACCACACCGGCGCGCACAAGATCAACAACACCATCGGCCAGGCGCTGCTCGCCGCGCGGATGGGCAAGACGCGCATCATCGCCGAGACCGGCGCCGGCCAGCACGGCGTGGCCAGTGCCACCGTGGCCGCCCGCCTGGGCCTGGAATGCGTGGTCTACATGGGCGCCACCGACATCGAACGGCAGAAGATCAACGTCTATCGCATGAAGCTGCTCGGGGCGACGGTGGTGCCGGTGACCTCCGGCTCGGCCACGCTCAAGGACGCGCTCAACGAAGCGATGCGCGACTGGGTCACCAACGTGCGCGACACCTTCTACATCATCGGCACCGTGGCCGGCCCGGACCCGTACCCGCGCATGGTGCGTGATTTCAACGCCATCGTCGGCCGCGAAGCGCGCGCGCAGATGCTGACCGACTACGGCCGCCTGCCCGATGCGATAACCGCCTGCGTTGGCGGTGGCAGCAATGCGATCGGCCTGTTCCATGCCTTCCTCAATGATCGCGACGTGCGCATCGTCGGTGCCGAAGCCGCCGGCGACGGCATCGAGACCGGGCGCCATGCTGCCTCCATCGCGGCCGGTCGCCCGGGCGTGCTGCACGGCAACCGCACCTATGTGATCTGCGACGACGACGGCCAGATCACCGAGACCCATTCGGTCTCGGCCGGCCTGGATTATCCGGGCGTCGGCCCGGAGCACGCGTTCCTGGCCGATGCCGGCCGCGCCGAGTATGTCGGTATCACCGATGACGAAGCGCTGGCTGCATTCCACCAGTTGGCCCACAGCGAAGGCATCCTGGCCGCGCTGGAATCCAGCCATGCGGTGGCCCAGGCGATCAAGATCGCGCGCGATCTGCCGCGCGACAAGCTGGTGCTGTGCAACCTGTCCGGCCGTGGCGACAAGGATGTACATACCATCGCTGCCCGCGAGGGTCTGGTTCTGTGAATCCGCTGCTGCGCCAGGGAAGTGCGCTGCTGATGGTGGTCGGCCTGACCGGCTGCGCGCCGCCGGATCCGCCGGTGTTGCCGGCCCCTGCTGCGCCTGTGGGCGCGGTGGCGCCGGCGCGGCAGCTGGCGAGCAATGACGATGACATTGCCAACCGCCCGATCGAGGACGCGCCGGAACCGTCCAGGGCTGTCGATGTGCCCGTTGTGGATGACGCTGCGCCGTCGGTGGTCTCGGTCGCGCTGGATCATGCCGGCGATGTGGTGATCGGGCAGCGCTTCACCGAGCTCGCCGCCGATGGCCCGTGGCATTCGGCCGGCCTGAGCGAAGGCGAGCCCAACGGTGCCTGCGAGTACTACGAGCGTGGCAACCTGCCCGAAGGCGTGTCGATGATGGTCGAGGATGACCACGTGCAACGCTTCGAGCTGGCCCCGATCGAGGAGTCCTACGAGGCCATCACCCAGCCGGGGCCGTTCGGGCTGCGCCTGGGCATGACGTTGGATGAAGCGCTCAAGCGCCTGCCGCCCGGCAGTACGCGCGCACCGCATGCCTATGACCCGGAAACGGGCGAGTACCTGACCTGGCAGGACCCCGGTTCGGATCTGGCGATCCGGCTGGAGATCTTCGACGGGGTGATATCGAAGCTGTACTGGGGCGCCAGTGGCGCCGTTGAACTGATTGAAGGATGTGCCTGAGATGTCCGTGGACCGTATCGATGCCTGTTTTGCCCGCCTGCGCGATGAACGTCGCAAGGCGCTGATCCCCTTCATCACCGCCGGCGATCCGGGCCTGGAGGCCACCGTGCCGGTGATGCATGCACTGGCCGCCGCCGGTGCGGACGTGATCGAGCTCGGGGTGCCGTTCTCCGACCCGATGGCCGACGGCCCGACCATCCAGCGCAGCTCCGAGCGTGCGCTGGCCCGCGGGGCAGGGCTGCGCTATGTGCTGGAGACCGTCGCCGCGTTCCGCAAGGACGACGCCGCCACGCCGGTGGTGCTGATGGGCTACCTCAACCCGATCGAGATCCACGGCACGGCCCGCTTTGCGCAGTCCGCCATTGCCGCCGGCGTGGACGGCATCCTGCTGGTCGATCTGCCGCCGGAAGAAGCGGCCGAAACCCGGGAGATCTTCACCGCGGCCGGCCTGGCGCTGATCCTGCTGGCCTCGCCGACGACTGCCGATACCCGCCTGGATACGCTGTCTGCGATGGCCCAGGGCTACCTGTATTACGTCAGCTTTGCCGGCGTGACCGGCGCGTCCGAACGCTTGGACAGCAGTGCGGCCAGTGCCCGCCTGCGCGACCTGCGCAGCCGCTCCAGCGTGCCGGTGGTGGCCGGCTTCGGGATCAAGGATGCGGCCAGTGCCGCGGCCATGGCCGTGGAGGCCGATGGCGTGGTGGTGGGCAGCGCGCTGGTGGCTGCGTTGGGCGAAGCCCCGGATGCCGCAGCTGCGGCACAGACCGCGCAGGCATTCCTCACGCCGCTGCGACGCGCGCTCGACGCCGCCTGAAGCACGTAAACGTACGTACCAGAATGGTTTACGCCAGCCCCCCGGCAACCGCCGGGGGGTGCCCGAGCATGGAAACGGTGAGCTAGACTGTCCGCCTTTGCGGCCCCCGGGCCGCCCTGAACGGAAGTAGCATCCCGCATGAGTTGGCTCAGCAAGTTGATGCCGTCTGGCATCCGCACCGACAACGTCCCCAGCAAGAAGCGCAGCGTCCCCGAGGGCCTGTGGGAGAAGTGCAGCAGCTGCGGCAGCGCGCTCTACCGTCCTGAGCTGGAAGAGAACCTGGAAGTCTGCCCCAAGTGTGGCCATCACATGGCCATCCGCGCGCGTGCGCGCCTGGCCGCGCTGTTCGATGCGGACAGCACCACCGAGATCGGTGCACGCCTGGGGCCGACGGACCTGCTCAAGTTCAAGGACCAGAAGAAGTACAGCGAGCGCATCAAGGCCTCGCAGAAGAACACCGGCGAGTACGACGCACTGATCGCCATGCAGGGCCTGATGAAGGGCCGCCCGCTGGTCGCCTCGGCCTTCGATTTCGCCTTCATGGGCGGCTCGATGGGCTCGGTGGTCGGTGAGCGCTTCTCGCTGGCCGCGGAAAAGGCGCTGGAGATTGGCGCGCCCTACGTGTGCTTCTCCGCCAGTGGCGGCGCGCGCATGCAGGAAGGCCTGTTCTCGCTGATGCAGATGGCCAAGACCTCGGCCGCGCTGGGTCGCCTGCGCGATGCCGGCCTGCCGTACATCTCGGTGCTGACCCATCCGACCACCGGTGGCGTGTCGGCTTCCTTCGCGATGCTGGGCGATATCAACATCGCCGAGCCGCAGGCACTGATCGGCTTCGCCGGCCCGCGCGTGATCGAGCAGACCGTGCGCGAAAAGCTGCCCGAAGGCTTCCAGCGCTCGGAGTTCCTGCTCGAGCACGGTGCGATCGATCAGATCTGCGACCGCCGCGAGATGCGTGACCGCCTGTCGGAGATCCTGGCCATGCTGGCGCGTCAGCCCGCCCCCGCACCGGATGCGGCGGCCTGATGGCGTCGCGCAAGTATTTCGGCACCGATGGCATCCGCGGCAAGGTCGGTGAGGGCGTCATTTCCGCCGATTTCGTGCTGCGCCTGGGTAATGCGCTCGGGCGTGCGCTGACCGAGCGCAACGGGCACCGCCCGGTGGTGGTGATCGGCAAGGACACCCGTATCTCCGGCTACATGTTCGAAGCCGCACTGGAAGCCGGGCTGGTCGCCGCCGGCGCCGATGTGCAGCTGCTCGGCCCGATGCCGACGCCGGCGGTGGCCTTCCTCACCCGCACCCTCGGTGCGGATGCGGGCATCGTCATCAGCGCCTCGCACAACCCGCACTACGACAACGGCATCAAGTTCTTCTCCGCCGATGGCGAGAAGCTCGATGACGCCACCGAGCTGGCGCTGGAAGCCGCGCTCGATGCGCCGTTCACCACGGTGGAGTCCGAGCGGCTGGGCAAGGCCATGCGGGCCCGCGATGCGGTCGGCCGCTACATCGAATTCTGCAAGGCCAGCGTGCCGCGCGGGTTCGATCTGCGTGGGCTGAAGATCGTGCTCGACTGCGCGCACGGTGCTACGTATCACGTCGCCCCGCTGCTGTTCCGCGAGATGGGCGCGGAGGTGATCAGCATCGGCGATGCGCCCAACGGTCTGAACATCAACGATGGCGTCGGCTCGATGCACATCGACAATCTCGCTGCGAAAGTACGCGAGGTCGGCGCCGATTTCGGTATCGCCTTCGACGGCGACGGCGACCGCGTGCTGATGGCCGATGACCAGGGCAATCCGGTCGATGGCGATGACCTGCTGTTCGTGCTGGCCCAGGCCTGGCAGCGCAGCGGTCGCCTGCATGGCCCGGTGGTCGGTACGCTGATGACCAACTTCGGCCTGGAGCAGGCACTGGAACGGCTGAACATCCCGTTCCAGCGCAGCAACGTCGGCGACCGCTACGTGCATCAGGCCCTGGTCGAAAATAACGGCGTGCTCGGCGGCGAAGCCTCCGGTCATCTGCTGTGCCTGGATCGCGCCACGACCGGTGATGCGATCGTCAGCGCGCTGCAGGTGCTGGAAGTGCTGCGCCGTGACGGGACCTCGCTGCGCCAGGTGCTGTCGGTACTCAACAAGGTGCCGCAGAAGACCGTCAACGTGCGTCTGCAGGGCGCGGCCAAGGCCACCGTGCAGGCCGAGAGCGTGCAGGCCGCGCTGGCGGCTGCGCAGCAGGCAGTGAAGGGGCGTGGGCGTGCGTTCCTGCGCCCGTCGGGCACCGAGCCGGTGGTGCGCGTCACCGTCGAGGCAGACAGCGCCGAGCTGATGCAGTCCACGCTGGACAGCCTCTCGGCAGCGGTGAAGGCAGCTGCCGCGGCCTGAGCCGGGCAGTGCTGCTGGAAACTGAAAACGCCCCGGGAGACCGGGGCGTTTTCGTTACAGCGCGGCGGCGCGTTACGGCCCCGCCACCATCTTCTTTTTCTTCGCCTTGAAGCGGTTGAACAGGGGTGCGATCAACGGGTGGTAACTGTAGGCGATGCGCTTGCGCAGCCAGCTCGCCGGCCGGTTGCGGATCGCGAACCGGTAGATGTGTCCCGGATCGCCGCCCACCACGTTGCGGCCGAACGGATGGGTGGTATGCAGGTAGTTGAAGCCCTGCGCCCGTGCGATCTGCACGTAGTCCTCGTCGAAATCGCCGTACGGCCAGCACAGTGTGTCCGAGACCGCGCCCAACTGCTGCTGCAGTACTTCGCGTGCCACCGAGAGGTCGCCGCTGATGCCCTGTCGCTTGTGCTCGCGGGAGATATCCTGCTTGAGCCAGCGCGTGTGCGTGTGGCAGTGCACCTCGAACGTGCCGGCGGCGATCATCGCGCGCGCTTCGCTCCAGCGCATCATCACCTCGTCCGGGCGGTTCTCGCGCAGGATCGCGGCCTCGCAGCCGCGATGGTCCGGCGTTGCGGGCAAGGCGGCGCCGGGTTGGCCCGCATGCGGGCGGACATCGCCTTCGCCCATCCAGCCGGTGACCACGAACACCACGGCGTGCATCCCATACTTGGCCAGGATCGGGTGCGCGTATACCCAGTTATCCAGATAGCCGTCATCGAAGGTGATCACGATCGATTTGGCGGGGGTCGGCTTGCCGGCGAGGAAGTCGGCGTACTGATCCAGCGTCAGCGAGGTCCAGCCGTTGGCCGCCAGCCAGGCGATCTGGCTTTCAAAGTTCTCCGGCGAGACCGTGATCATTCCCGGGGACGGGGACACATGGTGGTGCATCAGCACCGGGACGGATCTAGCGTTGGCCATGGCCCAGTTCCTTCAACCACAGGTGGTAATAGTGTTCGGTCGCTTCAGTGTGACCGGTCGGGGTAAAACGGTGGGCGCTGCGCATCCACTCCCAGCCCGCCAGGCCCATCTGCTGGCGGCGGTCGGGCTGCTCGATCAGGGTGCGCAGTGCGTTGGTCAACGCCGCCTGGTCGCCCAGTGGCGCGAGCAGGGCGTTACTGCCTTCCACCACCATCTCCGGCACACCGCCCACGCGCGTGGCGACGATCGGCACGCCGACGTACGCAGCTTCGAGAAACACCGTGCCGGCTGCCTCCTTGTGAGTGGCGAGGGCGAAGATATCGAAACCGGTCATCAACCGGCAAGCGCCCTGGCGGTAGCCCAGCAAGTGCACCTGGGCGGCGATGCCGAGCTGCTCGCGCAGGGCGATCAGGCGGTCCATCACGGGCTGGCCGTCGCCGACGATCACCAGTTGCACCCGCGCATCGGCGCGGCACAGTGGTGCCATGGCCTGCAGCAGTTCCAGGTGGCCCTTGGGCTCGCGCAGCACCGCGACGCAGCCGACCACGATCTGTTCGTCGTTGAAGCCCAGCTCCGCGCGCACGTCCGCGCGGGTGTCCTGCAGGCACTGCCAGGGATCGCGCTTGGCGATCTGCGACCACTGCGGCGGTACCGCGATCGGCGGGACGATGCCGACGTGCGCGTCCTCGATGCCGCGGCTGACCATCAGCTTCTTCACGAAACTGCTCACCGTCATCACCCGATGGGGCAGGCCGGTGTAGGTCAGCAGCGAGTTGATCGGGCTCATCAGGTGGCGCGAGCGCACCACCAGTGGCGTGCCGCCCAGGCGAGCACCGGCAGCGGCGATCAGGCTGTCGCGGCGGCTGGTGGTGTTGACCACGTCGTAGCCTTGGTGGCGCACCAGGCGCGAGACTGCCCAGATCCCCCGCAGCATGCGCAGCAGGCCGCCCATTTTCAGCGCGTGGACGGTGAAGCCGGCTTCGCGCGCCATCTCGCCCAGGCGGGCGCCGGGCTGGCAGAGCAGGGAGACGTCATGGCCGCGCTCGCGCATGGCCAGCATGTGGGCGATAGATGTAGATCTCCTGCCCGCCAAATCCCTTGGCAGCCTCGGTATGGAGAATTTTCAGTGGCACGTTCATCGGTGGACAGTCCATGTGTGGAAAAGCGCCCGCGGCATGCGCGGGCGGCCATCGTCATTGCCTGCGGGATCGCGCCAGCGCATCCCATGCGCTGTGCGGTGCCGTGGGTGGAAGGTCATGCGGGTCTATCGGCCACAGGCTGGGCCCTGCCGGCGTGAGCCAGCGCAACGCCGTCGGCGATGAGGAAAAGGGCAGGGCATCCATGAGGCGGACCGGGCGACGCTGGGAGTAAAGGGGGCGGCGCGTGAGCGTCGCCGTTGGCCCGTTCTGGCCATATGGGCGCGCGCATTGTATCGGTTTGTATCAATGTATCGGTGGCGGGGTTGGCCCGATCTGGCACAATGTTCAGCCGGGCCACAGCTGGCCCACCGACCACCATGAACAAGCAGGAATCGCTGTGAGCCAGATCCCCACCCTCGACATCACCCGTTTTGACACCGACCGCGACGCGTTCGTGGCCGAGCTGGGTGCGGCCTACCGCGAATGGGGCTTTGCTGGCATCCGCAACCACGGCATTCCGCAGGCCGATATCGACGCCGCCTACGAGGTCTTCAAGGCCTTCTTCGCGCTGCCGGAAGAGACCAAGCGCCAGTACCACGTGCCGGGCAGCGGTGGCGCGCGCGGCTACACCGCCTTCGGCGTGGAGACCGCCAAGGGCTCGCAGCACTTTGATCTGAAAGAGTTCTGGCACATCGGTCGCGAGATCCCGGACGACTCCAAGTACCGTGACGTGATGGCCCCGAACCTGTGGCCGAGCGAGGTCCCGGGCTTCCGCGAGCGTGGCTACGGTATCTACCAGGCCCTGGACAAACTGGGTTCGCGCGTCCTGTCCGCCCTGGCGCTGCACATTGGCCTGCCGGAGGATTACTTCGCGGACAAGACCAACAACGGCAACTCGATCCTGCGTCCGATCCATTACCCGCCGATCACCGCCGAAAACATCCCGAACGTGCGCGCCGGTGCCCATGGCGACATCAACTTCATCACGCTGCTGGTCGGCGCCAGCGCGGCCGGCCTGGAGGTGCAGTCGCATGAGGGCAAGTGGGTGCCGTTCACCTCGGACGCGGACACCATCGTGGTCAACATCGGCGACATGCTGCAGCGCCTGACCAACCATGTGTATCCCTCGACGATCCACCGCGTGGTCAATCCCCCGGGCGAGCAGGCGCGCCAGCCGCGGTATTCGGTGCCGTTCTTCCTGCACCCGAACCCGGATTTCCTGATCGACGTGCTGCCGACCTGCATCACCCCGGAAAACCCGAGCCGCTACCCGGAGCCGATCACCGCCCACGGCTTCCTGGAGGAGCGCCTGCGCGAGATCAAGCTGAAGTAAGCGATCCGTCGGGAGCAAAAGAGAAGGCCGCCGCAAGGCGGCCTTCTTCATTCCGCGCCGTGCCGGTCGCTGGCCGGCTTCAGACATGCTGGCCTTGGTGCATTCGGCTATTCGCTGCCCCGTGTTGGGCGAGCGCTGCCATGCCCAGCCGGGACGCGCCGTAAACCCGTCCCTGGGGGCTCGACGGGCGCCATCCTTGGC
>NZ_JBHFHW010000031.1:64181-85448 GCF_057333975.1 Stenotrophomonas sp. AGC87 | reverse complement strand
GTCGCGGGCGGCGCGCTGGCCCTCGCCGGGCTTGCCGGCCGGGCGTGTGCCCTGCGGCTTGCCGGCCGGGCGGCCGTCACGGCGCGCGTCGGCTCGACGATCCGGCTTGCGGTCGTTGGTTCGTTCGGGTTTGGGCGCGGCTTTGAAGCCAAGGCCCAGCAGCTGGTCGCGGAGAGTATCGCTCATGACGTCAGATCAGTAATGCGGAGGCGGCGGCTCTTCGGCCGAATCGGAATACAACGCGGTGCGGACCTTGCCGAGGTCTTCGAGCAGGATGCGGGTCAGGTCGGCATTGCGGTTGCCTTCCATGCGCGCATCGGCCAGGGCCTCGCTCAGTTCGGCCAACGCCTGCTCCTGGAAGGAGACGCGCATTTCCAGCTCGATCAGGCGTGCTTCCAGTGCCTGTTCGCGCTCGGAGGGTGTGGACTCATGCATTCAACGAACGTCCCCGGCCAATGCCGTAATAAGCCAGGCCCGCGGCTTCGATGTCCTGCGGGTCGTACAGATTGCGGCCGTCGAACACGACCGCATCGTTGAGCATCTCGCGCAGGCGGACGAAATCCGGGCTGCGGAACTGCTTCCATTCGGTCACCACGACCAGCGCATCGGCGCCCTCGAGGGCGTCGTAAGCGTTGTCGCAGAACACCAGATCATCGCGCTCGCCGAAAATGCGGCGCGCTTCTTCGGTCGCTTCCGGATCATAGGCGCGCACGTGCGCACCCGCCTCCCACAGCTGCGCCAGCAGGCGGCGGCTGGAGGCTTCCCGCATGTCATCGGTGTTGGGCTTGAACGCCAGGCCCCACACGGCGAAGGTCTTGCCGCGCACGCCTTCGTCCTCGCCACGATCGTAATGGCGCTGGATCAGGGCGTACAGATGGCCCTTCTGGTGCTCGTTGACGGCTTCCACCGCGTTCAACAGCTTCGGCTCATGGCCGTACTGTTGCGCGGTCCGGGCCAGGGCCTGCACATCCTTGGGGAAGCACGAGCCACCGTAGCCGGCACCGGGATAGATGAAGTGCCAGCCGATGCGCGGATCCGAGCCGATGCCCTGACGGACCTGCTCGATGTCGGCACCAACCTTCTCGGCGATGTTGGCGATTTCGTTCATGAACGAAATCTTGGTCGCCAGCATCGCGTTGGCCGCGTACTTGGTCAGCTCCGCCGAGCGCACGTCCATCTCCACCACGCGGTCGTGATTGCGATTGAACGGCGCATACAGGCGGCGCATCAGCGCGACCGATTCGGGATTGGACGCGCCCACCACGATGCGGTCCGGCCGCATGCAGTCGGCGACCGCGTCACCTTCCTTGAGGAATTCGGGGTTGGAGACCACGTCGAACGCGATCTCCACGCCGCGCTCGGCCAGCGCCTGCGCGATGGCCTCACGGACTTTGTCGGCCGTGCCAACCGGCACGGTCGATTTGTTCACCACCACCACCGGCACGGTGATGTGCCGGCCGATGGTGCGGGCCACGGCCAGCACGTACTGAAGGTCGGCACTGCCGTCCTCGTCCGGTGGCGTGCCCACGGCAATGAAGATCACCTGGCCATGCGCGATCGCGGCGGCGGCGTCGGAGGTGAAGGTCAACCGCGACGCATCGTGGTTGGCCTTGACCATCGGTTCCAGGCCGGGCTCATAGATCGGGATGATCCCGTTGTTGAGGCCGTCGACCTTGGCCTGGTCGATATCGACACAGATCACCTGGTGGCCAACCTCGGCCAGGCAGGTACCTGTGACAAGACCGACGTAGCCGGTACCGAAAATCGCAACGCGCATGGGCGGTGGTGCTCCAGATCCGTTACGGCAGAACGTTCAGCAGCTCGACGTCGAACGTCAGCGTCGCGTTCGGACCGATCGGGCCACCCGGGGTGCCCTGCTCGCCATAGGCCAGCTCGCCCGGAATCCAGAAGCGGTACTTCGAGCCGGTCGGCATCAGCGAAACACCTTCGGACCAGCCCTTGATCACCTGGTCCAGACCGAACTCGATCGGCTGGCCACGCTGGTAGCTGCTGTCGAAGACGGTGCCGTCGAGCAGCTTGCCTTCGTAGTTCACGCGCACCTTGCTGGTCGGCATCGGGCGCTCACCCGAACCCGGGCGCAGCACCTGGTACTGCAGACCCGAGGCGGTGGTCACCACGCCCGGCGCGGTCTTGTTCTTGGCCAGGAAGTTGTTGCCATCCACGCGGTTGGTACCGGCCTGGGCGGCGGACTTGGCTTCCATTTCAGCCTGCTTGCCCTTCATGAAGCCTTCCAGCGTGGCCTTGGCCTGCTCGGCGGTCATCTTCGGGGTGCCATTGTTGAAGGTGGTGCTGACCGCATCGAACAGCGCGTCCAGGTCCAGATCGTCCTTCAGCGGTGCCAGCGACGGGCCCACGGCGAAGCCGCCCAGCATCAGGCCGACCTTTTCACGGTCCACCTTCGGCGGCGCGGTACCCGGCGCAACGCCCGGAACCGGCTGGCCGCTCTTGGCCATCACGGCCTGGCGCAGGGCGGCATCGGTCTTCTGCGCCTCTTCCTGGCTGATCAGCGGCTGCTTGCCTTCAAAGGCATTGGTCACACCGCGGCGCAGGGCGGCCAGGTCGATCTCGCTGGAGATCGGACCGAACGAATTGGCCACATCGATACCGATGGCGTAGCCGAGCTTTTCCCGTTGGGTGTTCAAAGTGGAGGTCTCCTTGACAGCCGCGCGGGCGGCTGGTTGTTGCGACATCGCGGTACCGGTGGCACCCATCGCCAGAATCAGAACCGACGCCGCGGCGCCGCGCATTCCCATCTTCATTCGCTGCATTCCTGGAAGTGACTGGACGCCGACGTCGGCGCGAAAGCAACCATTGTCGCACGCGCGTCCGAGATGTCGATATCGTCAGCGCTTGTTTGCGGTGACAGAGAGTTCACGTTCGATCGCCGCCACCAGCTTCGGATCGTCCGGCGTGACCTTGCTCGGGAACTGCGCCACCACCCGGCCGTCGCGGCCGATCAGATACTTGTGGAAGTTCCAGCCCGGGGACACGCCCGTGGCAGTGGCAAGACTGCGATACAGCGGCGTCGCGTCCGGCCCGGTCACCACCACCTTCTGGAACATCGGGAACTTCACGCCGTAGGTCAGCGTGCAGAACTCCTGGATCTGGGTCTCGTCGCCCGGCTCCTGACCCTTGAAGTCGTTGGAGGGGAAGCCAAGCACCGAGAAACCACGCGCGGCGTACTTGCGCTGCAGTGCCTCCAGACCTTCGTACTGCGGGGTGAAACCGCACTTGCTGGCGGTGTTGACCACCAGCAGCACTTTGCCGCCGTACTGCTTGGCCAGGTTGACCTCGCCCTTCCCGGCCAGCGGGCGGTAGCTCACATCCAGCAGATCGGCCGCCTGGGCCGACGCGCCCACCAGCAGGCCGGCCGCCAGCAACAGCAAGGACCAACGCGCCCGGCGCGGAGCGCGGTCGCGACGGACAGACGACAGCAGAGACACGTGGTGCATCGCGACACTCCAAAGTGGGGACAACAAGGGGATGAACGGGCCAGGCAAGGGCTGCCAAGGCTGCGGCGGGCACTATATCACCGGTGTTTTTGCCGTCGGACGCCGCCGGTCCGCTGGTTTTGGGCATACACCAGCAAAGCGGTCGGCGCCACGTGCACGGCGCGGGTCCATCCCATTCAGGGGGCTGCTTTGCCGCTTCTGGCGGTGTCAGCCGCGGTGGCCGGCATCCGCATATCAGTGTCTGAATGCGCTTGTGGCTTGCCATACCATTGACATCAATGAATGTGCGCTGGCGCAGGTCGACGCCGCGAACTGATAAAATATTCTTTAGATTCAATGCCTTGGTATATTTCAAGCGCGATCATGCGGCCCCTGCCATCAGTTGGGTATCGCCCCCTGTTGATCTTCGGCGTGCCGGTGTTATAGTTGCATACAACACCAGTCACCTAGACAGGGGAAGCCCATGAACCGCATGCGCCACCGCCACGCCGCCAAAGCCGTCACCGCCGCCTCGGCGTTGCTCCTGCTCGGCTGGTTCGGCATCCCCTCCGGTGACGCTGGCAGCCCTGCCAGCGCCAATGTGTTTGAAGGCCCGCAGGACGCAGGCGTCATCGAGGCAGGGACCGCCAACGGCGCCCTCACGCCCCCCCGCCGGCTGCACAGCTCCCTGTCCATGCCTTACTTCTCATTCGCGCAGTCGCTGAACCCACGGAGCTGACCATGAGCGATATTCAATGGAGCGATGGTGCTCCGATCTACCGCCAGCTGAAAGAGCGCGTGATCGCCATGATGCTTGACGGCATCATCAAGCCTGGCGACGCCCTGCCTTCGGTCCGGCAGGTTGCCGCCGAGTACCAGCTCAACCCCATCACCGTATCGCGCGCCTACCAGGAACTGGCTGATGAAGGCCTGGTCGAAAAGCGCCGCGGCCTGGGCATGTTCATGACCGAAGAAGCGGCCACGCAGCTGCGCAGCAGCGAGCGCGACCGGTTCCTCAATGAAGAATGGCCGCTGGTCCTGGAGCGCATCCAGCGCCTGGGCCTGAACCTCGACGAATTGCTGCCCCAGGGGAAATCCTCATGAATGCCGTTGCAAGTGATGTCGTCATTTCCGCTCGAGGCCTGCGCAAGGCCTATAAACAGACCGTGGCGCTGGACAACACCAGTTTCACGATCGCACCCGGCCGCATCACCGGCCTGATCGGCCCCAACGGCGCCGGCAAAACCACCCTGCTCAAGGCGCTGCTCGGCCTGACCTCGGTGGAAGGCGAGCTGCGCGTGCTCGGGCTGGACCCGACCGAGCAGCGCAACGCCCTGATGAACGATGTGTGCTTCATCGCCGACGTGGCGGTGCTGCCGCGCTGGATGAAGGTGCGCGAGGCGATCGATTTCGTCGCCGGCACCCATCCGCGTTTCGACCGGGCGCGCTGCGAGCGCTTCCTGGCCTCCACCAAACTGCATCCCAAGCAGCGCGTGCGCGAACTGTCCAAGGGCATGATCGTGCAGCTGCATCTGGCCCTGGTGATGGCCATCGATGCCAAGGTGCTGGTGCTGGACGAGCCCACCCTGGGCCTGGACATCCTGTACCGCAAGGAGTTCTACCAGCGGCTGCTGGAGGACTACTTCGATGAGCAGAAGACCATCATCGTCACCACCCACCAGGTGGAAGAGATCGAGCACATCCTCACCGATGTGATGTTCATCCGTGATGGCCGCATCGTGCTCACCACCGATATGGAAGACATCGGCGAGCGCTATACCGAAGTGCTGGTCTCGGCCGACGCCGTGGAGGCCGCACGCGCGCTCAAGCCGATCGATGAACGCGCCCTGCCCTTCGGCAAGACCGTGCTGCTGTTCGACGGGGTGCCACGCGCCCAGCTCACGCCCCTGGGCGAAATCCGCAGCCCGGGGCTGGCGGATCTGTTCGTGGCCATCATGAAGGGAACCTACGCATGAACACCGTCAACCACCCCATCAGCAAAGCCAGCGCGTTCAAATGGCTGCTCAAGCGTGAGTACTGGGAAAACCGCGGCGGCTTCCTGTATGCGCCGGTGATCGCCGGTGGCATCTCGCTGGTGATGAGCCTGCTCGGCATCGTGTTCGGCCTGGTGGCCATGCACCGCGCAGTGAAGAGCGGCGACTTCCACCTCGCCAACGAGAGCGTCAACATCAATGGCCTGGATCTGAGCCTGCTGACCAACCAGCTCGATGCCAAGAACCTGCACGATCTCGGCAACGGCCTGAACCTGACGCTGATCCTCAGCTCCGGCTGGCCATTGATCGTGCTCGCCTTCGTGGTGTTCTTCTACTGCCTGGGCGCCCTGTACGACGACCGTCGCGACCGCAGCATCCTGTTCTGGAAGTCGCTGCCGCTGTCGGATACGTCCACGGTCCTGTCCAAGGCGCTGAGCGCGTTGTTGATCGCGCCGATCATCGCGGTGATCGCCTCGGCCCTGACCATGTTCGGCTTCCTGGTGATGATCTCCATCGTGGTGATCGCCCACGGCGGCGACCCGATGCTGCTGATCTGGGGACCGGCCAGCCCGCTGACCATCATCGCCGGCCATCTGTCCTGGATTCCGGTCTACCTGCTCTGGGCCCTGCCGACCGTCGGCTGGCTGCTGCTGTGCTCGGCCTGGGCCAAAACCAAGCCGTTCCTGTGGGCCGTCATGCTGCCGCTGTTCGCCGGCATCATTGTCAGCACCACCAAGGTGATGACCCTGTTCGACCTGACCGGTGGCTGGTTCTGGAAGCACATCGTCGGCCGCCTGCTGCTCAGCGCGGTGCCGGCCACCGACCAGTTCTACCGCGGCGAGTCGATGTTCAGCGGCAACGGCAACATGGACAACCTGGTCAACGAACTGGGCCCGAGCCATCAGCTGGCTGCCTTCGCGATGCCGGAACTTTGGATCGGTGCCGCCGTCGGCGTGGTGTTCCTGTTCCTGGCCATCCGCCTGCGCCGCCGCGCCGGCGAAATCTGATCCCCGCCCTTCACTGAGGAGCCACCCATGATCCGCACGCTCGCTGTTGCCTCCCTGTTGTTGCTGCCGCTGACCGCGCTCGCCGATGAACCGCAGTGCAAGTTCAATGAAGCCCGTGACCTCAAGCTCGACCTGGCCGGTGCCAAGGCGGTGGTGTTCGAAGTGAACCAGCACGACCTGGTCCTGCAGGCCGGCCCGGGTGCAGCCCAGCTGGGGGGGCGCGCCTGCGCCTCCAATGCGGACTGGTTGCGCGAACTGACCGTGACCCAGCAGAAAGTGGGCGACAAGCTGGTCGTCCGCCTGCAGCGCGACGCCCGCAACACGCTCACCATCAGCGGCAGCAGCTATGCCTACCTGGACATGCGCGGCACCGTGCCGGACACCATCCTGGTCCAGCTCAAGGTCGGCTCGGGCGATGCCAGCGTCACCGGTGCGCATTCGCTGAGCGCCGATGTCGGCTCGGGCGACATCAAGCTTCAGGAGATCAAAGGCCTGGTGACCGCAGCGGTCGGCTCGGGCGATGTCATCCTCGACGGTGCCGGTGCGCTGAACCTGCTTTCGGTCGGTTCCGGTGATTTCAAGGCCCGCAATATCCGCGGGGACGCCAAGGTCGGTACGATCGGCTCGGGCGACTTCGAGCTCGATACCGTGGGCGGCAATGTCGAGATCGGCGTAGTCGGCTCCGGTGATACCGACGTGCGCAAAGCCAAGGGCAACGTGCACGTCGGCACCGTCGGCTCCGGCGACACCGACCTGCGCGATATCGGCGGCAGCGTTACCGTGGACCGTCATGGGTCGGGCGATGTCACCGCGCGCGATGTCGGCGGCGACCTGCGCGTGGCCAACAGCGGCAGCGGCGATATCCGCCACAGCAACGTGCGCGGCCGGGTTGAACTGCCGCGCGGCAAGTAAGCCTCTCTTCCCCTCTGACGGATACGCATCATGACGACTCGACTGCTGCTGCCTGCCCTGCTGTTGTGCCTGCCCATCGCTGCCTGTACCGCCCCGGACAGTGGCAAGGGCAAGGCGCCCACCGACCAGAGCGCCGCCGCCCCGGCGACCAGCG
Source organism: Stenotrophomonas sp. AGC87 (assembly GCF_057333975.1). Lineage (NCBI taxonomy): Bacteria > Pseudomonadati > Pseudomonadota > Gammaproteobacteria > Lysobacterales > Lysobacteraceae > Stenotrophomonas > Stenotrophomonas sp. AGC87. The sequence continues at coordinate 77,929 of NZ_JBHFHW010000031.1, read as the reverse complement.
CGCTGGAAGCCGATGGTGTGGGCAAGACTGTTCAGGAGGCCACCGACAAGGCCCGCAGGGAAATCACCCAGCGCAACATCTCCATCTCCAACGGTAAATCCCCGAAGGCCGAGATCAGCCCCCAGGGCGACCTGCTCATCGATGGCAAGGCTGTGCCCGTAGACGCCCACCAGCGTGCGCTGCTGCTGGACTACCGCAAGCAGGTCGAGCAGCTGGCCAGTGCCGGCATGGAGATCGGCGTGGCCGGTGCCAATCTGGGTGTGAAGGCGGCCGGCGAAGCGATCAAAGGCATGTTCTCCGGCGACACCCAGGGCATCGAGGCGCGCGTGAATGAAGAGGCCAGGAAAATCGAAGACCAGGCCAAGAAGCTGTGCGGGCTGCTACCCGGCATGATGGTGAAGCAGCAGGCGCTGGCCGCTGCGCTGCCGGCCTTCCAGCCCTACGCAACGATGGACCAGAGCGACATCGACGACTGCGGCAAGTAATCCCGGCACTGCCTGCGACGATGCGTCGCAGGCAGGCCCTTCCCGGCGCCGGAGGACTACAATCCCCCTTCCCGCCGCATGCGTTGCCTGCTCATGAAGAAGCTGAGTCTGTTGCTGTTCGCCCTGTTCTGCCTGGTCGCCACCGGTTGCGACCAGGAGTACCGCAATCACCGCGCCGAGCGCAGCAAGCCCAAGATCACCGTCAGCGACGGCATGGTCACCGTGCGCCGCGCGCCTGCGCCGAACATCATCATCCTGCCCAACGGGCACATGAAGATCGATGAGATCGAAATTCCGCTCAACGAGGAGCAGCAGGCGATGCTGCAGGGCATGTTCGGCCAGCTGCAGGTGCTGCGCCAGAACACCCTGACCGACGCCCCGCCGGACCCGGCCAAGCGCTCGGTGAAGATCCAGGTGCCGGACGGCATGCAGCCGATCCCGCCGGATCTGATCACGAAGATTCCGGAATTCAAGGACTACACCGAGACGTTCGGCAACCTGCAGGCCGCTCGCCACTAGGTAGTGCCGGCCGCTGGCCGGCTCCGCACCAAAAAAACGGGCCTTTCGGCCCGTTTTTCATATCAGGAACCGCGAGCGATCAACCGCCTCCACCACCACCGCCATGGATGCCACCGGCAGTCAGTGCCGCCGGATCCAGCAGCTTGCGCAGTTCGGCTTCGGACAGGCCACTGTCTTCCTTGGCCACGTCCAGCACCGGGCGCTGCTCCTTGTAGGCGCGCTTGGCGATCGCCGCCGCCTTCTCGTAGCCGATGATCGGGTTCAAGGCGGTCACCAGGATCGGGTTGCGATCCAGCGCCTCGCGGACGCGATCCTCGCGCACCTTCAGCCCGGCGATCGCGGTATCGGCGAGCAGACGCGTGATGTTGGCCAGCAGGTTGATGCCATCGAGCAGGTTGGCCGCGATCAACGGCAGCGTCACGTTCAACTGGAAGTTGCCGGTCTGGCCGGCCACGGTGATCGCGGTGTGGTGGCCGATCACCTGGGCGCAGACCATCACGGTGGCTTCGGGAATCACCGGGTTGACCTTGCCCGGCATGATCGAGCTGCCCGGCTGCAGCGCCGGCAGTTCGATCTCGCCCAGCCCGGCCAGCGGCCCGGCATTCATCCAGCGCAGGTCGTTGGCGATCTTGATCAGAGCCACCGCCAACGCATTGAGCTGGCCGGACAGTTCAACCGCATCGTCCTGTGCGGCCAGGCCTTCGAACTTGTTTTCCGCGCTGTCGAACTTGATGCCGGTCTGCTGCTTGAGCTGCTTGGCCACCAGCGTGCCGAACCGCGGATCAGCGTTGATGCCGGTGCCAATCGCAGTGCCGCCCAGCGGCAGCCGGCGAAGCCGCTTGAGGCTGTCCTCGATGCGATCCTGGGCCGACGACAACTGCGCCGACCACGCACCGAATTCCTGTTCGAAGGTCAGCGGCATCGCGTCCATCAGATGGGTGCGACCGGTCTTGACCACCTTGCGCAGTGCACGGCCGCGCTTGTCGATGGTCTTGCGCAGGTGCACCAGCGAAGGCAGCAGCTGCTCATGCACGCCCAGCAGCGCGGAGACACGCAGCGCGGTGGGAATCACATCGTTGGAGCTCTGCCCCTGGTTGACGTGATCGTTGGGATGCACCGCAGTCTTGCCGGCCTTGCCCGCACGGTTGGCGAGCGTGGCGATGACCTCGTTGGCATTCATGTTCGAGGAGGTACCCGAACCGGTCTGGTACACATCGATCGGGAAGTGCGCGTCGTGGCGGCCGTCGGCAACGTCCGCTGCAGCGGCTTCGATGGCTTTGCCGATGTTGCGCGGCAGATGACCCAGCTCGACATTGACGTTCGCTGCAGCGCCTTTGACCAGGCCGAGCGCGCGGATGAAACCACGCGGCATACGTTGGCCCGACACCGGGAAATTATCGACGGCGCGCTGGGTCTGCGCGCCCCACAATGCATCGGCGGGCACCTGCAGCTCGCCCATGCTGTCGTGTTCAATCCTGAAACCCTTGCTCATTGCTTCAACTCCGCACATCTTTCGTGGATGAAAGGGAACCTGCGGCTGGCAACGGGCCTGATTCCCTGGCTGGCGGCTCTGGTCACGATACTCTCAAGCACCGATGAAACCCAATAACGTGATTGATCGGCTAGACTCGGGATTCGCTTCCATTCAGACAGCCTGCCGCCCCCATGGGTGACGATCCCGACAGTAGTACCGGGCGTGCCGCCGCGCACGCACCGATGACCGCCCTCGCCGCCCTGGCGACCGCGAGTGCCGTTCTCGCCTTGGCAGCCGTGCTGCGGGGTCGTGAATGATCGGCAACCTCCTGCTCCTTGCGCTGGCGCTGCTGCTGGTGGTGCTCAACGGTTTCTTCGTGGCCGCCGAGTTCGCCCTGGTCAAGCTGCGCCACACCCAGGCCGTGGGCCTGGCGGAAAAACACGGCTGGCGCGGCCGCCTGCTGCTCAACGTGCACGCGCACCTGGATGCGTATCTGTCCGCCTGCCAGCTGGGCATCACGCTCTCCTCGCTGGGCCTGGGCTGGGTGGGTGAACCGGCGTTCGCGCATCTGCTGCAGCCGCTGTTCGATACGCTGGGGTTGACCCCGGAAGCCTCGCGCCTGACCGCTTTCATCATTGCCTTCAGCATCATCTCGTTCCTGCACATCGTGCTCGGCGAACTGGCCCCGAAATCGATGGCGATCCGCCGCCCGGAAGCGATGTCGCTGTGGACAGCCGCACCGTTGTACCTGTTCTACTGGGCGATGTACCCGGCCATCTGGCTGCTCAACAACAGCGCCAACGCGCTGCTGCGCTTGGCCGGCTGGGGGGATGTGGAGCACACCTCGCACCGTTATTCGCGCGAGGAACTCAAGCTCATCGTGGGCCGTCAGCAGCCCACCGGCACCGCGCCGGACCAGGACCTCACGCTGATGAGCCACGCGCTGGAACTGCCCGAGCTGGTGGCCGGCGATCTGATGCGCTCGCGCGACCATATGCGCTCGTTCCGCGACGGGATGAGCCTGGCCGACGTCATGGCCGAGTTCGCCGAGAGCCGCTACAGCCGCTACCCCTGGTTCGACCGCGATGGCGAGGAAGTGCTGGGCATCCTGCACATGAAGGACCTGCTGGTGGAAATCGCCCGCGGCCATCCGACCGACGACCTGCGCCCGCTGCTGCGCCCGGCCAACCTGATCGCGCTGGAGACTCCGGTGCCGCTGGTGCTGGAGCGCTTCCGCACCGGCACCACCCATCTGGCGCTGTGCGTGGAAGAGCACGGCCGCATCCTGGGCTACTTCACCCTGGAGGACCTGCTGGAAGTGGTGGTCGGCGATATCGAGGACGAGCACCCGCATATCGTCAAGGACGCCCCGACCCGAGGCGCGGACGGCACCCTGCTGGTGGCCGGCTCGACCTCGATCTTCCGGCTGGAGCGCCTGCTGGGGCATGACCTGAGCGCGCCCGACCATCTCAATTCGGTCGGCGGGCTGATCGTGCACCAGCTCCAGCGCCTGCCCGAAGAGGGCGAGCAGCTGGAGATCGACGGGCACCTGTTCACGATCAAGCGCATGGCCGGGCACCGGATCCAGGCGGTGACGGTGCGCATGGCACAGGCCGAGGACGCCGGGGCAGCGTAGAATGGCGGCCCCCGCTGCCACCGATCTGCGCCCTGCCATGTCCGAATTCGCCCTGCTCGCCCTGTCCCCGCTCGATGGCCGCTACGCCGGCAAGGTCGACGCCCTGCGCCCGATCTTCTCCGAATACGGCCTGATCAAGGCCCGCGTGAAGGTGGAAGTGGAATGGCTGCTGGCACTGGCCAATGAGCCGGGCATCGTCGAGCTGGCACCGTTCTCGGCTGCCGCCACCGCACGCCTGCGCGCCCTGGCCGACGACTTCGCCCCGGCCCACGCCGCGCGGGTGAAGGAAATCGAGCGGACCACCAACCATGACGTCAAGGCCGTGGAGTACTTCATCAAGGAGCAGCTCGCCGCCGATGCCGAGCTGGGCCCGGCGCTGGAGTTCGTGCATTTCGCCTGCACCAGCGAAGACATCAACAACCTCAGCTACGGGCTGATGCTTGAGCAGGCCCGCCGCGAGGTGCTGCTGCCGTCGCTGGACAACATCGCCGGCGTGCTGCGCGCTCTGGCCCACGCCCAGGCTGCCCAGCCGATGCTGTCGCGTACCCACGGCCAGACCGCCTCGCCGACCACCCTGGGCAAGGAAGTAGCCAACGTTGTGGCCCGTCTGGAGCGCCAGCGCCGCCAGATCGCCGCAGTGGAGCTGACCGGCAAGATCAATGGCGCGGTGGGCAACTACAACGCCCACGTCATCGCCTACCCCGACGTGGACTGGCCGGCCTTCGCCCAGCGCTTCGTGGAAAGCCTCGGCCTGGTGTTCAACCCGTACACCACCCAGATCGAACCGCACGACAACGTCGCCGAGATCGGCGATGCCGCGCGCCGCGCCAACATCATCCTGATCGATCTGGCCCGCGACGTCTGGGGCTATATCTCGCTGGGCTACTTCAAGCAGAAGCTCAAGGAAGGCGAAGTCGGCTCCTCGACCATGCCGCACAAGGTCAACCCGATCGATTTCGAAAACGCCGAAGGCAACTTCGGCATCGCCAACGCCCTGTTCGAGCATTTCAGCGCCAAGCTGCCGATCAGCCGCTGGCAGCGTGACCTGACCGACTCCACCGTGTTGCGTGCGGTCGGCACCGCCTTCGGCCACACCCAGGTCGCCCTGGACTCGCTGGCCAAGGGCCTGGGCAAGCTGACCGTCAACCCGGAACGTCTGAACGCCGACCTGGACGCCGCGTGGGAAGTGCTGGCCGAAGCCGTGCAGACCGTCATGCGCCGCCACGGCCTGCCCAACCCTTACGAACAGCTCAAGGCCCTCACCCGCGGCCAGGGCATCACCACCGAGTCGATGCAGGCCTTCGTCGAATCCCTGGAGCTGCCGGCCGACGCCAAGCAGAGCCTGCGCGCCCTGACCCCGGGCGGCTACATCGGCCTGGCGGCGGACCTGGCCAAAGCGATCTGAAGGCATGGGCGCGGCACCGTCGCGCCCCCGAATACCCGTCTATACGCTGCAAGGACCTCCCCCATGGCCGCACGCAAGATCAAAACCCCCGTCATCGACATCCAGGCCCGCCCCGGCCTGCCGCTGGGCATGCCCGCTGCCACCTTCCTGCGCGATTACTGGCAGAAGCGCCCGCTGCTCATCCGTGGCGCGTTCCCCGATTTCGAAACGCCGGTCCAGCCCGAAGACCTCGCCGGCCTGGCCTGCGAGGAAGGCGCCCTGTCGCGCCTGATCACGCACGATCGCGCCACCGATGGCTGGAGCGTGCGCACCGGCCCGTTCCAGGAAGAAGAATTCCCCGGCATGCCCGACCACGACTGGACCCTGCTGGTCCAGGACGTGGACAAGTGGGACGCCGACGTGCGCGCCCTGATCAGCCACTTCAACTTCCTGCCGCGCTGGCGCATGGATGACGTGATGATCAGCTTCGCCGCCACCGGCGGCTCGGTCGGCGCCCATGTGGACCAATACGATGTCTTCCTGCTGCAGGCCCATGGCCATCGCCGCTGGCAGATCGACGCCAGCGAATCCATCAAGGGCAAGCGCCCGCCGCTGGACTTCCGCGAGGACGTCGAACTCAAGCTGCTGCGCCGCTTCAAGCCGACCCACGACTGGGTGCTGGCCCCGGGCGACATGCTGTACCTGCCGCCGAACGTGCCGCACAACGGCGTCGCCGAAGACCCCTGCCTGACCTTCTCCTTCGGCATGCGTGCCCCGGCCTCGGCCGAGCTGATCAGCGACTACCTCGATACCCTGATCGACGGTGCCGACGAGTCCATCCGTTACCAGGATCCGGACCTGAAGGTGCCCGAGGACCCGAACGAGATCGACGTGGTCTCGATGAACCGCGTGGTCGAAGCGCTCAATGCGATCCGCATGAACGACCCGGACAAGCTGGGCGACTGGTTCGGCCGCTTCATCACCACCTACCGCGCCGCCGGGGAAGTGATGGCGCACGGCGAACCGCTGCCACGCGAAGAGATCGAAGCCGCGCTGGGCGCGGGCGTGGAACTGCAGCGCCACCCGTGGGCGCGGCTTGCCTGGCGCCGTGCCAAGCGTGGCGCCAGCCTGTACTGCAGCGGCCTGGACTTCGCCCTGCCGGTCAAGGACGCCCAGGTACTGGCCGGCACCGAACAGATCGGCGCGGCGCTGTACCAGAAGCTCTCCGCCAAGGGCCGTGATGCCGTGCAGGCGCTGGTCGCCGGCGGCTTCTACCAGCTGGTGGACGATGCCGGGTTCGAGGACGAAGACGACTACGTCGCCGAGTACGACATCGTCGACGGCACCGACGCGGTCGAGGTCATCGATGACGAGGCCATCCAGGCCGACGTGCACGAGGTCACCATCCACGACGACGGCATCGAAGTGATCGTCGATTTCGACGACAGCGACGAGACCGACGGCAAGGATGAGCCCCCGCGCGGCTGAACCGCCCGCCCGCCATGGCCGCCTCCGGTTTCCAGGTTGACGTGGTCGATTACCCGGCGCAGCACGCCGCGCTGCACCGGGTGCGGTTCACCGTGTTCGTCGAGGAACAGCAGGTACCGGCCGAACTGGAGATCGACGCGCTCGATCCCCTGAGCGTGCACGTCCTGGCCCGGGACACCGACGGCACGCCGATCGGTGCTGGCCGGCTCACCCCGGATGGCCGGATCGGCCGGATGGCGGTGCTTGCGGCATGGCGTGGCAAAGGCGTTGGCGACGCCCTGCTGCAGGCCCTGATCGATCAGGCCCGGGCCCGTGGCTGGCGCGAGGTCGGGCTGCATGCGCAGCTGCCGGCCCGCGTGTTCTACACCCGGCAGGGCTTCCTGCCCGAGGGCGAGGTGTTCGAAGAGGCCGGCATCGCCCACCAGCACATGCGCCTGGCCCTGTCCGGGGCGGTTGCGATCGACCGGGCCGAGGATGCCGTGGCGATCACCACCGCGCTGGTCCACCGCGCCCGCCGCCAGCTCTGGATCCACAGCCGCCAGCTCGACCCCGGCCTGCTTGATGCACCGCCGGTGCTGGAGGCGCTGCGCCGCTACGCCACCGCCCGCCACGGCAAACAGGCCTGGCTGATCGTCCACGACAGCGCCGCCATCCGTCAGGCCGGCTCGCCCCTGTTGACCCTGCTGCAGCGCCTGCCGAGCGTCTTCCGGGTGCGCGAAGTGAGCGATCCGATCGATCGCGCGACGGCATCGGCCTGTCTGCTCAATGACGCCGGCGACTACTACTTTCGTCTGAGTGGCCACCGCTTCGACGGTGAGGCGGCCTTGTCCCAGCCGGCACGTTCACGACCGTTGCAGGACGGTTTGCAGCGCGTATGGGAACGTTCGCGTGATTGCAGCGAACTGCGCGCACTGGGCCTGTAGCTCACCCCACGCTCCCGAACCTGTCTGGGAATGACACCGCGGTCCCCGCACTGGCCCGTACGGTGCCCCTTCCTGTCTCGATGGGGGTACAATTTGGGGTGTTAGATACCGCCCGCGCAGGGCTATTCACTTTTCCCTGCCGGATCATCGAAGCCTTACCCCACAAGCGAATCCGACTCTCCATCGTGGACAATCAACTGAAGCAGTTTGCGCAATCTTCGCAGCTCGCCGGCGGCAACGCCTCCTATATCGAGGATCTGTACGAGCAGTACCTCGTTTCTCCGGACAGTGTCGATCCCAAATGGAAGACCTACTTCGACGGCTTCCAGGGCCGCGAAGCCGGTGATATTCCGCATTCGGCCGTCATCGCCCACATTGCCGACGCCGCCAAGAATGCCGTCAAGAGCGGCACTGCCGCCGGTGCCGGCGACGAGCGCGAGCGCAATGTCGGCCGCCTGATCACCGCCTACCGTTCGCGTGGCCACATGGCCGCCCGCCTGGACCCGCTGAGCCTGACCGCGCCGACCAATCCGCCGGATCTGGGCCTGCCGTTCCACAGCCTGTCGGAAAGCGACCTGGGCAGTGAGTTCAGCACCGGCGGTGTCGCCGGCCAGCCGCGCATGAAACTGCGCGACCTGCTGGAGCGCCTGAAGAAGACCTACACCGGCTCGATCGGTGCGGAATTCATGCACATCTCCGAGGTCGAGCAGCGCCAGTGGCTGTACCAGCGCCTGGAACTGGCCGGTGGCAACTACAACCTCGATGCCGATACCCAGCGCCGCACCCTGGAGCGCCTGACGGCTGCCGAGGGTCTGGAGCGCTACCTGCACACCAAGTACGTCGGCCAGAAGCGCTTCTCGCTGGAAGGCGGCGATGCGCTGATCCCGATGATGGACACCATCATCCGTGACGCCGGCAAGGATGGCGTCAAGGACGTGGTGATCGGCATGGCCCACCGCGGCCGCCTGAACGTGCTGGTCAACACCCTCGGCAAGAGTCCGCGCAAGCTGTTCGACGAGTTCGAAGGCAAGTTCGAGCACGATGACCACGCCTCCGCCGGCGACGTGAAGTACCACATGGGCTTCTCGGCCGACGTCTCCACCCCGGGCGGCGCCGTCCACCTGGCGCTGGCGTTCAACCCGTCGCACCTGGAAATCGCCGATCCCGTCGTGGCCGGCAGCGTGCGCTCGCGCCAGGAACGTCGTGGCGATACCGCCCGCAAGCAGGTGATGCCGATCCTCATCCACGGCGACGCGGCCTTCTCCGGCCAGGGCGTGGTGATGGAGCTGTTCCAGATGTCCCAGGCCCGCGGCTTCGCCGTTGGTGGCACGGTGCACATCGTGGTCAACAACCAGGTCGGTTTCACCACCTCCAACCCGCTGGACACGCGCTCCACGCGCTACGCCACCGACGTGGCCAAGATGATCGCCGCCCCGGTGCTGCACGTGAACGGCGACGATCCGGAAGCCGTGGTGTTTGCTGCCCAGCTGGCCTTCGAGTTCCGCCAGAAGTTCGCCAAGGACGTGGTCATCGATCTGATGTGCTACCGCCGTTGGGGCCATAACGAGGCCGACGAACCGGCGATCACCCAGCCGCTGATGTACCAGGTGATCCGCAAGCACCAGACCACCCGCGAGCTGTACGCCGCGGCGCTGGAAGCTGCCGGCGTGATCGAAGCCGGTGGCGGCAAGGCGCTGGTCGATGCCTACCGCAACAAGCTCGATGCCGGCGAAGTCACCACCGAGCTGGCCCAGGTCGAAAAGACCCCGGCCACCAGCAAGATGTACGTGGATTGGCCCAAGCTGCTCAACGGCAAGCTCTCCGACGCGGTTTCCACCGCGGTCGGCATGGAGAAGGTCAAGCAGCTGGCGCAGATGATCAACACCGTGCCCGAAGGCGTGGAACTGCACTCGCGCGTGGCCAAGGTCTATGACGACCGCCGCAAGATGGCCGCCGGCGAGATCCCGGGCGACTGGGGCTTTGCCGAGAACCTGGCCTACGCCACCATCCTCGACGAAGGCAACAACCTGCGCCTGGTCGGCCAGGACGTGGGCCGCGGTACGTTCACGCACCGCCACGCGATCCTGCACGACCAGAAGACCGACAACTACTACCTGCCGCTGCGCCAGCTGGTCGAGTCGCCGGAACAGGCCACCATCATCGATTCGCTGCTCAGCGAAGAAGCGGTGATGGCCTATGAGTACGGCTTCTCCACCACCGATCCGAACACCCTGTGCATCTGGGAAGGCCAGTTCGGCGATTTCGCCAACGGCGCCCAGGTCGTGATCGATCAGTTCATCGCCGCCGGCGAAGCCAAGTGGGGCCGCATCACCGGCCTGACCCTGCTGCTGCCGCACGGTTACGAAGGCCAGGGCCCCGAGCACAGCTCCGCGCGTCTGGAGCGTTTCCTGCAGCTGTGCGCGCTGGAGAACATGCTGGTGTGCGTGCCGTCGACCCCGGCGCAGGCGTACCACATGCTGCGTCGCCAGATGCGCATGACCACCCGCAAGCCGCTGATCGTGATGTCGCCCAAGTCGCTGCTGCGCCACAAGCTGGCCGTGTCGACCCTGGACGAACTGGCCAACGGCGAGTTCCAGCACCTGATCGGCGATGCCAATGCAGACGCCAAGAAGGTCAAGCGCGTGGTGCTGTGCTCGGGCAAGGTCTACTACGACCTGCTGGAAGACCAGACCAAGCGTGGCCAGGACGATGTCGCCATCATCCGCGTGGAGCAGCTGTATCCGTTCCCGCGCGTGGCACTGGCAGCAGAGCTGAAGAAGTACGGCAAGGCGGCCGATGTGGTGTGGTGTCAGGAAGAACCGCAGAACCAGGGTGCCTGGTACCAGATCCGTCACCACCTGCAGGCGTGCCTGGCCGATGGCCAGAGCATCCATTACGCAGGTCGCGCCCGTTCGGCATCGCCGGCCGCTGGACACATGGCTGACCACATCATCGAACAGCAGAAGCTGATCGCCGATGCCCTGGTCAACCCGTTCAACGACTCGGTCGCTGAATAACTCTCCCCCTCATTCTAGAAAAGACAAACCAGGAAGCTCCCGCATGGCCACCGAAGTCAAAGCCCCGGTACTGCCCGAATCCGTCGCCGACGGCACCATCGCCACCTGGCACAAGAAGGTCGGCGATGCCGTCAAGCGCGATGAAAACCTGCTTGATCTGGAAACCGACAAGGTCGTCCTGGAAGTGCCGTCGCCGGTCGACGGCGTGCTGAAGGAGATCAAGTTCGAGGTGGGCGCCACCGTGACCTCCAGCCAGGTCGTGGCGATCATCGAAGAAGGCGCCGTGGCCGATGCCCCGGCTCCGGCCGCGGAAGAGAAGAAGGCCGAGGCCGCACCGGCCAAGGCGGCGGCTCCGGCCGCTGCCGCAGCGCCCGCACCGGCCGCCAAGTCCGCTGCCGACTCCCTGCCCCCGGGCGCCCGCTTCACCGCCATCACTGAAGGCGTGAACCCGGCCGACGTGGACGGCACCGGCCGTCGTGGCGCAGTGACCAAGGAAGACATCGTCAACTTCGCCCGTAACGGTGGCGCCGGCAAGTCCGGCGGCGCACGTCCGGAAGAACGCGTGCCGATGACCCGCATCCGCAAGCGCATCGCCGAGCGCCTGATGCAGTCCAAGAACGGCACCGCGATGCTGACCACCTTCAACGAGGTCGACCTGTCCAAGGTCTCGGCCGCGCGCAAGGATCTGCAGGACGAGTTCGTCAAGGCCCACGGCATCAAGCTGGGCTTCATGAGCTTCTTCGTGAAGGCCGCCGCCAACGCGCTGCAGCGCTTCCCGCTGGTCAATGCCTCGATCGATGGTGACGACATCATCTATCACGGCTACTCGGACATCTCGATCGCCGTGTCGACCGAGAAGGGTCTGGTGACCCCGGTGCTGCGCAACGTCGAGCGCATGTCCTTCGCCGACATCGAAAAGACCATCGCCGACTATGCCAAGAAGGCCCGTGACGGCAAGCTGAGCCTGGAAGAACTGCAGGGCGGCACCTTCACCGTGACCAACGGCGGCACCTTCGGCTCGCTGCTGTCGACCCCGATCATCAACCCGCCGCAGAGCGCCATCCTGGGCATGCACGCCATCAAGGAACGTCCGATCGCCCAGAACGGCCAGGTCGTGATCGCGCCGATGATGTATCTGGCGCTGTCCTACGATCACCGCATCATCGATGGCAAGGACTCGGTCCAGTTCCTGGTGGACATCAAGAACCAGCTGGAAAACCCGGGCCGCATGCTGTTCGGCCTGTAAGACCTCCCACCCCTCCGCGCCTGCGCGGAGGGGTTCTGGTAAAGAAACAAGGAATATCTCAATGGCTGAACAATTCGACGTCGTCGTCATCGGTGCCGGTCCGGCCGGCTACCATGCCGCCATCCGCGCCGCGCAGCTGGGTCTGAAGACCGCCTGCATCGACGCTGCGCTGGGCAAGGACGGCAAGCCGGCCCTGGGCGGCACCTGCCTGCGCGTGGGCTGCATCCCGTCCAAGGCGCTGCTGGATTCCTCGCGCCAGTTCTGGAACATGGGCCACATCTTTGGCGACCACGGCATCAGCTTCAAGGATGCCAAGATGGACGTCGAGGCGATGGTTGGCCGCAAGGACAAGATCGTCAAGCAGTTCACCGGCGGCATCGCCATGCTGTTCAAGGCGAACAAGGTCACCGCGTACTACGGTTTCGGTGAGCTGCAGCCGGGCAACATCGTCAAGGTGAAGCAGCACGACGGCTCGGAAGTCGAGCTGAAGGGCACCAACGTCATCATCGCCGCCGGTTCGGATTCGATCGAACTGCCGTTCGCCAAGTTCGACGGCGAGACCATCGTCGACAACGTCGGCGGCCTGGACTTCACCGAAGTCCCCGCCCGCCTGGCCGTGATCGGTGCCGGCGTGATCGGCCTGGAACTGGGCAGCGTCTGGAAGCGCCTGGGTTCGGAAGTGACCATCCTGGAAGCCCTGCCGGACTTCCTGGCGGCCGCCGATGCCGAAGTGGCCAAGACCGCCTTGAAGGAATTCAAGAAGCAGGGCCTGGACATCCGCCTGGGCGCCAAGGTCTCCAAGGCCGAGGTGACCGGCAAGGGCAAGAAGAAGGAAGTCGCCCTGACCTACACCGATGGTGAAGGCGAGAAGAGCCTGATCGTGGACAAGCTGCTGGTGGCCGTTGGCCGTCGCGCCGCCACCAAGGGCCTGCTGGCCGAAGGCACCGGCGTCAAGATCAACGAGCGTGGCCAGATCGAAGTGGACGCGCACTGCCACACCGGCGTCAATGGCGTCTGGGCGGTCGGTGACTGCGTGCGCGGCCCGATGCTGGCGCACAAGGGCTTCGAGGAAGGCATCGCCGTGGCCGAGCTGATCGCGGGCCTGCCGGGCCACGTCAACTTCGACACCATCCCGTGGGTGATCTACACCGAGCCGGAGCTGGCCTGGGTCGGCAAGACCGAGCAGCAGCTCAAGGACGAAGGCATCCCGTACAAGGCCGGCAGCTTCCCGTTCGCCGCCAACGGCCGGGCCGTGGCGATGATCGAGCCGACCGGCTTCGTGAAGGTCCTGGCGCATGCCGAGACCGATCGCATCCTGGGCATGCACCTGGTTGGCGCGAATGTGTCCGAGCTGGTGCACGAAGGCGTGCTGACCATGGAGTTCAGCGGTTCGGCCGACGATCTGGCGCGCATCTGCCACGCGCATCCATCGCTGTCGGAAGTGGTGCATGACGCCGCCATGGCCGTGAGCAAGCGCGCGATCCACAAGGCCAACTGAGCCGTGTTGGTGGCGTAACGAAAAACCCCGCTTCGGCGGGGTTTTTTGTGGGCGGTCGGTGAGGTAGACCGCTGCCGC